>NZ_OY764327.1:3392359-3712218 GCF_963668385.1 uncultured Carboxylicivirga sp. | reverse complement strand
TCTGGATCAATTTTGTTCAAAGGTATTTTCTTGTATTCAGCAGGACCGCAAGAAACAACGAATAAAAGAATAAAAATTAAGGCGGTAAACTTCTGGATTTTAAAATATTTGAAGTGTGTTTTCATTTTTAGGTTAGGTTGTGTTTTTGATATTTACAAAAAAAGCAATTTTTAGGGATTTCTATGTTAGCAAACTAACTTTTAAATAGCCTTTTCTCTATATTTAGAAGTTTAACTACAAGTTTTCAGCATATTAATGATCATAAATAGCCAGACAAAGAGCGATTAATAGTATTTTTCAATTCCCCCAAATCCTTTAATTAGTTTATTCTGTTTTGTTTTTTCAATAAAATTATTCAATCGCTTATTAAACTCTTCTTCCCTTTTCCTTGCACTGTCGATATATGCAATTCTGATTCGCTTATATGAATCTGAAAAGTTCTGATAATTCTCCCAAACTATACAATCAGCTTTTAATTGCTCTATTATATCGTCGGGAAAAACAAATTGCTGTTGCAGTATTTTAGCCACTTCATCTTTAATTGAGGCATGAATCAGTTTGTTTTCAAAGAGCCACTTCAATCGTTCTTTGTTGGGTTGTGAGTAGGTTGAGTTTTTTCTTCTCTTACAAAATCGTTGAATGGTAGTATTTTCGTTTAGCGACTTTACAGTGCTATCAATCCAATCAAAACACAGCGCTTCTTCAACTGCATCGTTATACAAAATCCTTTTATTGCCGGTTTGCTTCTTCGGATATTCCAACCAAATATCATCTGCTGTCTCAAAATTAGCTTCGAGCCACGTTCTCCATTCTTTTCTATCGGTGAAATATTTAGTTTTCAATCCACTCATTTTTTTAATTTCATTTCAGAATTTATAGTACAGCTCTGTAGCTGAACACAACCTGGTCTTCAGTACATTGAAACACCATCTTTCATTCCTGCTATTTAGCTGGCGTTATTCTGTTATATCTTACAAAGTCTCCTTCTTTAATTTTAAACTGGTCACAATATCCTTCATTCACTTCCACTACATACTTTGCTTTTTTGATAGAAGGTATGGGTTGTTCGGAAAGAGGCTCGGTATATTTATGAATTTGAACAATTTTATAATCCTTGTCCACGTACATTATATCCAACGAAATATAGGTGTTTTTCATCCAAAACGACTGTTGATCTTCTCTTTCCATTATAAATAACATCCCTTGCTTATCAAGCATCGAATATCTATACATAAGACCCAATGCCCGCTTGTAATCATCTTCTGCAATTTCGATATCAATAGTTGAAATTATTTCATTGCTTTGTCCACTATAAAAAGAAAGCTCCCCTTCCTTTTTAAACTCAATTTCAGTACTACTAACAGCTTGGTTATTGGTTTTTTGGATAAATGGTTTAATAATAAACACGGTAATTATTAATGCAAAGCCCAAAAGAACCAATAGTAACGAACTGGATTTTCGTTGATGCTTTCTTGATTTTGATCCCTCTTTATTACTCCTTTTATTAACGTTTGTCATTCTATCTTTTTATTTTGACATTAACCAATTACAGTAAAGTAATCAATTACCTAGCGTCTTACAACACCTAGTAGTTTACATTACTTTTTATAAACTACGAAGTTGTAGTACAATTATTATGGTACTTCGTGGAGCAGGTACGTTTGGAATTTTAAAATTCGACCCCACTAAACTACTATTATATTCATTAGACACTAACATATTAAAATTAACATCATATACCAAATGACCTATATTTATTTCTGTAAGCAGTTATTCTATTATCTCAATCATTTTCAGCCATTCTTTCATAGTCTCATAATAACCATCACAGGAACTCCAATTATATTTCTTTAAATCTTCACCTAATTCTCCAGTTTCGCATTTCTGGATATTATGATTACACTTTTTAGTGTTTCTATCGTTAAGATTGAATCAGGGTTATTACCCATTGTTGACTGATACAATTCAATTGTTTTTTTCCAATCAACCTGCGTATCATTTTTACCAAATATTGCCAATACCGGACAATTTACTTTTCTCAGCACCTCTTGAAAATCATTAACCATGATTTGAAGTCCTGTAATACTATCAAACTCAAACCCACTATTTTTATAATAATCCAGGTATTCTGCATATTCAGATTTAGAAGGTAATGTGCCCCCCAAAGAATTGTAGAAAGAATCATTAAACAAGTTCTTGGTAAGTTCAATAAATTCAGCATAATTTTTGCTTCCATTTATCAAGGTATTTAAGCATATATCCCACTTGGATATTCTGGAGTAAGCTGACCCCCATACCAGGCGTAGGAATTGTTAATGAATTAGCATGACAATCCGGCGGATGTTGACCCCTTAATAAGTTGATTGAGTACAAATATTGCACTGTTGTTAAAAAAAACGGAGCATATTGACCCCTCAATCAGCAAAAGCTTCATTAAAAACGGAGCATATTGACCCCCTTGGATTTAGGTTTAATTAATTAGTAGTAGCAACACTAATTGATACTGAATATGGCAGGAAAACCTAAAAGAATGAGTCAAGTAAAACAAATACTACAATTACACAATCAGGGCTGCGGCAACAAGACCATAGCACGAAACTTAGGTATTAGTAAAAACACAGTAAAGAGTTATCTGAGTAAATATCGTAGTTCAAAATTAAGTTTAAGTACTTTATTAAAGATGGAAGATCACTCGTTAGAGAAGATTTTTCACCCAGGAAATCCAGCATACAAGGACAATCGTTTTGAAGAGCTCAAATACAAATTAGATTACTATGTGGAAGAGCTCAAGAAGACTGGCGTAACCAAACAGTTACTCTGGGAAGAGTATCGATTATCCAATCCATTGGGATACAGTTTGAGTCAGTTCAGTTATCATATAGCACAGCATTGTTTGACCAAGAATCCATCCATGGTTTTGCATCACGAACCAGGAGAAAAATTATTTGTTGACTTTGCAGGTAAAAGACTTTCTTATATTGATCCAAATACTGGAGAGATAATCGAATGCCAGGTGTTTGTTGCTTGTTTGCCTTATTCGGATTATGCTTTCTGTATGGCAGTCCCCAGTCAGCGTATAGATGACTTTATTTATGCTCTTACCTGTTGTTTAAACAACTTAGGTGGAGTACCTAAGGTTCTTGTGCCGGATAATCTAAAATCAGCTGTTATAAAAGCCAATAAATACGAGCCAACAATTAATCAGGCACTAGAAGATTTTGCCAATCACTATAATATGGCAGTGGTTCCGGCACGAGCAAGAAAACCCAAAGATAAGGCCTTGGTTGAGAATCAGGTGAAACTCATCTATAACCGGGTGTATGCACGTATCAGAAACCAACAGTTTTTCTCTCTTTCAGATCTTAATGTTGCTATTCAGGAATACACCATTAAACACAATCAAACCAGGATGCAGAAGCGCGACTATTGCAGAGAAGAACACTTTTTATCAAACGAGAAACATCTGTTACAAGAACTACCTTCCAAACCATTTGAAATAAAGTACTACAAGCAATATAAACTTGCCCAAAACAACCACATATACATGGGCGAAGATAAACACTATTATAGTGCTCCATATCAATATATCGGCCAAAATCTCAAAGTGATTTACACACGTTCAATGGTACGTATTTTTCATGGATACAATTTAATCGCAGTACATAAACGTGAACTTGGAACTGGTACATATACTACCAACAAAGAGCATCTGTGTTCGACACATCAACATTACTTAAATCGTAGTCCGGAATACTATAAAAACAAAGCCGAAAACCTATCAAAAACATTAGGCAAGCTGGTTGAGTTGGTATTTTCTCAAAACAAGTATCCGGAACAGCTCTATAAAAGTTGCGATGGGTTATTTAGTTTGTTCAAAAGCACTCCATTAGAAACTTTTGATAAAGCTTGCCAAATGGCTATTGATTATCAGAATTACAGCTATGGATTTGTACTGAATATTATAAAAAACAAGATGACAGAAGCTACTCAGGATCATTCTGATAAGAACCTGCCGGAGCATAACAACATTAGAGGAAAGGAATATTATAACAATCAATTATCACTTAAATTTTAGAATAATGGAAAATATCGAAAATCAACTCTCTCAATTACGCTTATACGGCTTTAAAACAAGCTGGAACGCTCTTAATGAAACCAAAAGGCAAAATGAATTATCTCTCAACGAAGGTCTTGAAATACTTTTGCAAGCTGAGTTACAAGATCGTGATAATCGCCGTTTTGACCGATTAAGAAAGTCTGCTCATTTTAGATATCAAGCCTCCTTGGAAGAATTAAAATATGATAGTTCAAGAGGTTTAGATAAAGGTATTATCTCAACCCTGGCAACCGGAAACTACATTGCTAAAGGCGAATCTGTTTTAATAACCGGAGCCACTGGTTGTGGTAAAAGCTTTATATCTTCTGCATTAGGTCATCATGCTTGTGCGCAAGGTTATAAAGTGGCTTACTTTAATGTTCAGAAGTTACTGCAACAAACTAAAATGGCACGCCTGGAAGGCACTATTTATCAGCTGTTAACTAAAATATCAAAAACAGATTTGCTTATCCTAGATGATTTTGGACTGACTCATCTTGAAAAACAACATCAAATGGATCTGATGGAGATTATTGAAGATAGACATGCAAGTGCTGCAACAATTATAGTGAGCCAACTACCTGTTGCCAGCTGGTTTGACATCATCGGAGAAGCCACTATTGCTGATGCGATCTTAGATCGTTTGGTGCACACATCCTATCGGATTGAACTAAAAGGAGAAAGTCTTAGAAAAAAGATGTAATTTTGTCATACTTACCATTTTTAGTGACCCAAATCCAAGAGGGGTCAACATGCCCGGTGAAGGGGGTCAGCATTACCAGAATATCTACCACTCATTAAGCAAAACATTCGTTAATGAATCTGATTTGCCTTGAAGCCTCCAATTCGATTCTAATAAATATCTGTAATTATCTAAATCATCTGTACCACTCACAGATATCCAAAAGCTAATTGGGTATTTTTCAATTATCAATGGACAAATCCAACCTGCACGACTAATTCCCCATAATCCTATATTCTCGTAACCTTTAACTTTTAATCTCTTCAATTCTTCTATTGCGGTAATAGCTTCTTGCGCCGAATTGTCAACAGGTTGCTGATTATCAAATTCTCCTTCGCTCTCTCCACAACCCATTTTGTCCCATAGGCAAACAGTAAGTCCGGCTTGTACGAATTTATCCCTAAGTTCGGAGTACCAATTACCCTTAACAAAGTCGGTTTTTCCACTACCTGGAATAATAATTACAATAGCTGAAGATTCACGTTCTGCTGGTGTTTCAATTAGTCCTCGAATCGTTTTGTTTTCAAACCGGAATTCGAATTTATGGGTCGTCTTTTGTCCAGCCAGGCTTTGCATCGTTACTAATCCAATTAACAAGACAATCCCAAATAATATTCTCTTTTTTGTCATAATTAGGGTTCGATTGATACTGAATTTAATATTCTGATTACCATCAACTACTTTACATTCTGTCCAATATAACGTTATATATTATTTTAATGGCAAATACTTTGCTTTATAACTACCCTACTAAAACTTTAGCCAACATAAGTAGTTTTGTAGTTACCATACCTTTAGCTGAGATGTAGTTACAAATAACGCCGAACATTTTTTAAGACCATAGTTAAATGGGAGACCTTAATATTATCGTGTACCTTCAATATGCATTTTCATCATTCTCAGTACCTATCTCCATGCGGTTGTTGGCAACACACGCGCTCAGTCTTTGATTTTCAACCAGGCAGAACGCTTAGTTGTTGTGGGCTGGTCTTATTTTAATCTTTCTATCTCATTTTTAATTATTTGAATCAATAATTTATTCTTTTCAATATCCAATTCAACAGTTGGAACTTTCATAAAACCATATTTCCAAGGTGGAGATTTTTTGAATTCTTCTATTTCCCACTCATATCTTGGATGTATATGAGCGTGTAATCCTATATTTAAATTGTCAAATACTGAGTAATTAATTTTTTTTACATTTAAAACATTCATTAAAGCATCTCCAATTACAGTCATATCATATAGGAATTGTTTTCTATTTTCTTTATCTAATTTAGAAATATCGTCAATTATTGGGTCTCCTAATAGTAAACAATATCCTGGAATAGTTTGATTATCTCCTAATACTACCCATCCAGATTCCATTTTTGTGATGACAGTTGGATTTATTCCTTTTCGTGCAGAATTAATTCTCTCAACAAGAATGTTTGTCATATTTAATGTATTTGATTAATCAATATTCTCAAATAAACTGATATCAACGTCAGCAAAGTTTTTAATTTGCTGATAGCTCCAATTTCGATAATCATCATTATTGGAATTAACTATTATGATTTCTGCCACGTTGGCATTCTCGGCAGCTTTGATTCCTGAAATAGAGTCTTCAAAAATTAGAGTTTCTTTTTCTGATAGCCCCATTACATTCATCGCTTTATTAAACATTTGAGGATCGGGTTTGCTCTTTATTTTGCCATTATTAAATATCACTTCTGTTCTATCAAAAAAAGCCCCCAGATTTAAATGGTCAAAATAAAAATCTACATTATCAATTTCGGATGCTGTTGCAATTACAAACTGTATGTTTTTTTCTTTTAAATAGTTAAATAAATCTATAGCCCCAGGTGCTAATTGCATTTTGGTTTGTAAACATAACTCTTGATAAATCTTCTCTTTTTCTTTGCCAAATTTATCAATATCTTCTTGTAATAGTTGTTGTTGAAACAAACCGTTTAAGATATCTTTATTATTCTTTCCGTGAATCTTCTCATTTTTCTCCTTGTCAGATAATTTGAAATTATGTCTTTCTAAAAAAGTATCCCACGCTTTATTATGAAGTGCAGTATCCCAAAATAATGTTCCATTAAAATCAAAAATCACTCCTTTTATTTTCATATCTTCTATGTCTTTTTTTGTGTATTTTATTCAATTGTTCCAAATAGCGGTGGTACTATCGTAGGCCGGAATTTCAAATCGGTAATTTACCATGTCGTTACAATTTTGAGTAAATGTACAAGTTAAAATTGCCCCATCTCGCAACTTACGTATATTGCGTGTTGCTCTTTTGTGCATACTTATCATACTGTCTTTTGAGCAAATCTCTTTTTATTACAGTACCGTGACCTGGAAGAAAAATATTACAATCTGTATTTAACAATCGATTCCAGCTTTTAATCATTTTGTCTGTATTGTCAGCGTATGGTGGAAAAATAGACTTTGTAAATATTCCAAACATCACATCACCAACAATTGCAATTTCATTATCAACAAAAATACTTATGGAATCCTCTGAATGCCCCGAAGTTTCAAGAATACTTATCAAACTGTCTGCACTATTTAAATCATAATCTTCACGAATTAATATATCAGGTTCAAATGGTTGGTATCCAAATTTTCTTTTCCCAATCAGTTGACCTAATCTGGATATTTGTTTTGTTATAAAAGTTGTTCCTTTGGGTAATTTCGTATATCCATTTTTAATCGAATTTACTGCATTACTGGATACAATAATTTTACATGAACTATTATCCTTAATTTTCCTTGCCGATTGACAATGGTCAAAATGAGTATGTGTTAATATTAAATGTGTAATCTTATTTAACGATACCCCCAATAAATGGATATTGTTTGAAAGTTTTTTAAATGAAGATCCTTTTCCCGTATCTATCAAAATCACTAGTTTATCTTTCAGTAAAAGATAAGCATTGCTTCGTCCGGATAGGACTTGAATTATCTTATATCCATTTTTAGTTTTCCAATTATTCATCATTTTTTGTAGAGTAATATTCTATCAAGGCTGGTATCCTGGCATGAAACACAACGTTTGCTGTGAAGTAGGCAAAGGGATTTTGACTTCGTCGTTTTTTAATTCACACTAGGCCTCTCATCCCCATGCATCGGTATACTTGATAGTCTCCCATTATACGGATCTTGTTATACAAATCTAATATTATTATGTGCATAATATTACTGCCGATGGAGAATATTTTCTGATACCTAGAAGCCTCCACCGTTAAAGATGGCTATACATAGATCAATAGCGAAGCAACTTCTTTTTATCACCTGATCCATTATTTATCAATCCCCATAACACCTATTAGCGATTTCTATCCGGTTGTCGGCAACACATGCGTTCAGCCTTTGGTTTGCAACCAGGCAGAACGCTTAGTTATTAGGCATTCGTTTTTACTTTTTTATCTAAATATTCAATTAATACTATTTTATTTTTCAGTTTATACTTGTTGTGTAAAATCCTGATTATAGAATCAATTACACTCGTTTGAAACTCCCTTAATTGCTGCAATTCAACATATAAACGAATTGACTTATGGGTCATCTTATGTCGAATTTCATACATATTAGTAAGTATATTTGTAAGAGTCTGATATTTCTTTCCATCAGTTGGATACATTAGCTCACTAATTCTTCGTTTACACTTTTTTTCCATTTTAAAATCCTCTTCATCAAGAAGAAAGATACTTTCTAAAACCATGATTAAGAAAGATATTCTTGAATGCAAATCCGTTTCCTTTATTGCCTTTGCAACCAACTTAATCGAATTAATTAATAGTTCATCCAAATCACTTTTCTCATCATTAAAAAGTGTTCCTAGCAAGTCAAAGCTTTTCTGAAACTGGTTGCAAAGTTTTTTGGGGATATGAAATGGACTATTATTAGCAGACATATTTAAACCAAACCCAAATTTTTTATCTTTTTCTTGAGTTAAAAATTCTGATGTATAAGGAATCCTTTTTTCTAAATCAATGTAGCAAGTCTGTTCTGGATAATATACTGTTGGAGAAAGTATCTTTATCATATCTATTGCTAAACAAGCTTTTTCATACGAAATTTCTCCAGCCTTTTTGCTTTCTGCAAATGTTTCTGCGACAATAAAAACCCTTCCTTGATATTTCCTAAATAATGAATCAAATTCATCTTTAGTCATGTTACCACTCTCTTTTACTTTACTCCAATATTCGTCAAAATATCTTTTTGTCATATAGGTAAATTGAATCTTACCTATAAAAAAGGGTTCTTCAATCGATAAGTTGAGAACAGGATAATAATATCTTTTTGTTTTTAAATCCTTGTCTAGTTGTTCATTTAAATAATTTGTCAGGTTATGAGAAGCTCTTTTAAGCTTAAATACTTCAATCAACCACAATAAAACCTTTTCTCTTAAATAATCAGTTGATACTTTTGTCTTCCAAGACTCATAATTAATTAACTCATGAATAAACTTATAGTAATTAATATACTCAGAATCTTTAAAACCATAATTCACTCCATCAATTGAAATTGATAATCCATAATCAGAAACTTCTGGTAAATATTTTTTCTGTATAAATGGGCTACCTTCAACTAAATTATCAGATAAATCGACAACTCCCAACTCCTCCATAGAGCCTTTACTTTTCTGACTATCATTTTGATTCTCCTCTTTGTCAAGAATTGTAAGTTGCTCTACAAAACCAAATGCTTTATTGTTAATATCAATTTCTGTCATTGTCGGATTTTCAAATGATGCCTAACGGTAAATTGTAAGTGGCGTAGCCGTTTGCGGGCTTATCCCCTGTCAACTCGAGGCAATGTTGATGCGGGTTACAACTTTCAATTACGTGCTGAATCGGCTATGACATTTACAAAATGTTGTGTTTTGTAAATGTCATAGCATTTTCATTTTCTGAAACAGGTTAAACCTTAACTTATTAATATCATGAATAATTTCATAAAAATTTTCGGGAATATTTTCTTTTCTATGTTCAAAATTATAGACTGTCAAAGTCGCTTCTGATATTTTCGAAAATGAAGCTTGATACTCTTCTCTTTCAAAATGTAGGCTTGACTCAAAATAATGAAGTTCGGCGATAGTATGGTTTATCGATGGAAAGTCATCAATATCTTCATTTATCAAATTGAAGTTATCTTGAATTGAAGAAATATGATTATGAACTTTTGAAAGAAGTTTATCATCCTTTTCATCCATTAAATCAAATGTTCTTAAATAACAATCAGCTATTGTATTGTGAACTGCTATAATGCTTTTAACAATTAGAGTGTTTTTAAGTTTGTCTCTTTCATTTTTAAGAATTAAAGAATAATATTCAAGGGAATTCATTAGTGCTGTTTTAGATGAATCAAATAAGCTTATTATAGCTAAATTATCTGATAAAACGTATTTACAATGTAGCTTTTTTGCATATGCTTTTGAGTGATATGCTAAAGCCAATCCATGGTAGAATCTTCCATCATTACTGTGCTTGCTTATGCAATCTTTTCCGAATGAAATTACTTCATCATATTTGCAATTGATACAATTTGACTGACTCTGTTCTTTTGAGCAATTATGATTTCTTCTAAGAAGCCACAATAGTAAATAATCTAACTCTTTAAGAAATTGCTCTTTTCGCTCAACGACATTGAGCTTATTATTTATTTTATCCCAGTCTGAAGTTAAGAGTGAATTTTTAATAATGGATTGTTGTGCTTTTAGGGCATCAATTATTTCATTTTCACTTCCATTATAATTTTCTCTTGAAGATAGTTCAAATGCTTTTGAGGTTTTTGTAATAAGATTTAAATAACTTAAAATTAAAAATTCAACTGTTATTTCTTTGACGTTAATTGTTGGGTTGGATGACAGTTGTTTAATAATACTACGAACAGTGTTATTAAATTCTATATTATTAATCTCTTCATTCGGAGATTGTGTGATTATTAAACAGACTTTATTTATAGATTCCGTATATTCATTATTATCATGAATAAATGGAAGTATTGGTAGGTGTTGAAATAAATTCCGAATTATATCTTTTCCAAAAGGGATTTGAATATCATAGAATTGTTTGTTGTCAATAAGTCGGTTTGATAATAGAAATGTTTGTCGATATTTTTGAATGCTAATAGTTGCGCATTCAAATTTATTGAGTAATAGCAAGTTGTCATTATTGAGAAAGCTGTTTGTTTTAGTGAAGAAATCAGTTAATGATTTTCTTTGACTTGGTGACTTTATTTGTTGTAATGCATTGTTTAATGTTTGGCTGTGCTCCTTATATGAATTGTACAATAATGTATTTTTAATGTCATTTTCTGAATCTAGTAGGAGTTGATTTAAATTTTTTGTGACCTCATTTTCAATTCTATGTTTTTTGCTATCCAGAAGATTAATACTATTTTCTATGAACCTTTTTTGTTCTAATACATTATAAAGAAGTTCAATAATCTTGCTTGTAGATTTTCCGTCTTCATTAATTTTTCTAAGACTTTTTAAAAGGAAACACTGATAAATATCTCTGTTGAAATTATAGTTGATGTCAATATCAATATCCTTTAATATATTGAAAAGAGATGAAGTTTTAGAAGGTGCTGAGGATAAATATTGAAAGGTAATTTTCTTTTCCTTGTGGTCTTTATTGAATTTTTTTGAAATCTCAATTATTCTATCAATTACTGCAATATCCCTATATGAATTTTCAAGATAATTGTACCGTTCATAGTCAGACTCCATTGAAACCAACTTATACTTTACTTTTTCAACATATATATCATAAATTATTGAAGTTAACTTTGTAGTTCTTGTATTATCAAAGATGTTATTAGCTATATAATCAAATTCCTTATCACCAGTATCAAATTCAAAGATAGTTAGATTATTGTTAAGTAAATTTGTAAACCTCTGATAAATGTTATCTCCATACTCCACAAATATTTGTAAGGCAATAATAGTATCAAAATTACTCTTAACAATGGTAGCAGCTTTCCGAAAATTATTTTCACTCTCAATTCCTTTTGATTGTAATAATTCAATTAACTTCTGTTTTATTCTCGGAAAGTTTTTGAGTTTATCATAAATCTGGTTTTTTAATGAGAGTAACTCAAGTTTATATTCATCCAATAAAATCAAATTACTTTTGTTGCTTTTATTGTTGTTATCAAAAATTGCATCATAGGCAATTGCTGAATGTGAATTGTTTTTTTGATTCTTCTTTTCTATTTCTCCTTGGGTGAAAGGGAGAGCATAGTTCATAATATCATAAGTGTCTACAATATAATGTATTTCATACCCATCCTCGATGAGTTTAATATCATCAATAACATCCAATAATTGATTTATTGAAAAATTTGATAGAAAACTATAAACTTTATCTTGATTTCTCATAATACTATTCTTCATTGGATTGGTTTAAAAATGCTAGTTTAATCTTATTAGCCTGTTGCAATACTTTATCCAATTCTTTTTCATCTGTTGTTACACTTTCACCATCTTTATCTATGTATTTATTTTCATAGTAAAACTCTGATTTATATTTAATATTTGTTGGAACATCGTTTGTAAATGAAACTTTATCAAATGAAGTAATTCTATCAGGAGAACTAAGCAAAAAGTGAAATAAACTTCGGTTGTTAACCAAAACATTTCTATTAAGATTTCTATTTATAACTCGCTGAATAATCGTATTTATTAGTCTCTTTTTTATATTTATATTATCGTGATTTTCATTAAACTTGTTGAAAAGTTCATCTATCTCTAATTTATAATTATTTACATAAAACTTAGTCTCAGTTATATCAATAAAGTCATCCCATTCTATATTGCTTTTTTTGGTAATATACTTTCTTAGATGAGAAAATGAGTCAAAGAACGTTTTTAAATCTTTTTCCGGATACTCGTGTACTTTTATGTAATTACCTATATGAAGTTTACAATTCAAATTTTCCTTTTCAAATTCAATATTACTACTTTTGATAAACTGAACTGTTTTATTATGGATTTTATACTGGGAAGATATTATAGTCTTAGCAACTGAGTTTATTGAATCTCCATTCAATAGCTCAAATAATATGTTCTTTAATGAATTTAAAGTGCCAAAATTCACTCCATTGTTTTCTTGGGTATAACAATATATAATTGAATTTCCTATTCGAGAAACAATTTCACATTCGGATTTTAAAATTTCATCATCTTTAATTTTTATGGATTTAAAGCTTTTTACTTTTCCATCTTCCTCCATTTGTATAAAGTAATTGCCGATTTGATTTATGAAAATAACAGGAGTAAAAGCATTTACTGGAAATAATTGTTTTATTGTGCCAAAGACTTTCATAATCAATTTACATTTGTTTTATTTTCTCTTTTACTTTATCACTCATATTTATATATGACTTTATCTGTGTGTCAGTCGTATATGGTTCGAATTTTATGTCGCCAAATACTGTTTTGCATTGTTTTCTTGAAGCTTCAGAACTGAATGCTATATCTGGGATTACAGCCGCCACCAAAGATTCGTTTAATTTAAATTCTTTAAATTGAATCTCAAACGTAATTGCTTGTTCTCCATATTCAGTTGGTTTTTGCGTCTTGTTAACATTTTCACCTAGAATGCAGTATTCTTTAAATGCACCACAAAAAGGAAAATCCGATGGATTTAGAACTGGGGACATTTTTCCATCTAAATAGTTATCATTGTTCCCAAAAAATATCGTTACAAGTTTTTTTAAAATATTTTCATCACAATCAATTAGTTCAAAGTGTTCACGTCTAATTCCTATCTTATATTTTGGAAACCCACCAGAATCAAATACTACCAATCTATGTATTTCACGTACATTATCTTTTAAGTTAAACACAAGTGTAAACGGGTCGTAAACTTCATATATGTTTTTAACGTCATTTTCAGGTATATATTTAGCTTTACCATAAAAAAAGAAAAGTAATTCTTCTCCGTAATCGTTTTCTTCGGTTGGACGTAATTTGTTACCATTTGGAATTATATCATTTATCAGAATGTCCCATCTACTTGTGTGACAGATGGGTAATATAGTATCTTCTTTTAATTCGATATCCGAATGTTCAACTAAATCTTTAATTGTGTTTATAATTGGTTCAGGCATAATTTATGATTGTAATTTCGACTTTAATAATTCTTCGCTATTATTTTCTAATTTTAAAATATGTATAGCATTATCAAGTTCAATAATACTCCATTTATCAAATTGAAATGCTTTTATGTAAAGTATTACAATCGAAGTAGCTATAGCTACTATAATCAAAGTATTATTGATAAGTGTTGTTTTTATTAGCAAAAAAGTTGAACTAAATATCAATACAATAGCTAAATTACTACACATACTTTTCATGCTATACCATTTCTCAATATAATTAAAATTAATTGGTGAAAACTCTCTCAAGAGCACTAGCTTGGTTGAAGTATTAAGTGAAGAATTTTTTGGAACAATCTTAGGAACAAAGATTGAAATCAATTTTAAAAAATAGGAACCAAGAATACTTGTAAGAAAACCAATAATGTATGAAGATATAATTAAAATTACATATGCAAGAATTACATACTCTTTTTTATAAATGAGTATCATATTTTCATTTTCTGTTTGAAAAAAGCCATTTGATAATAGGGTTACTAAAATTAATATACCACCAGGAATAGTATATGAGAATAGGTCAAAGATTGAATATTTAATATTTTTCATTTTATAGTTTATTTTGGTTTATACTGTTCATTTATTATGAAACACAACGGTTTGCATATGGCTTGTGGCGGTTTCGAAGCACTTTCCTGTCCAGCGAAACCAAAGCTGGCTAAGGAGCGAAAGCCTGGCTGGTAGCCGTTTACCCGCCATAAGCTATATGCGTTGTTGTGGTGTCGTTTTTTTCATTTTTCTTCACGGAAATTTCAGTCCGAGTTCATTTACTTCTTTGTCTACTCTCACCCATTCAACTCTTTTGTCAATGTCCTTTTCTACGGGACTAACTATCACAAACAAGTCAGTCAGGTAAATTACTTCAACAGTTCGTTTGTTGTACCCTAAGGCTCCAACGTCTTGCATTTGAAATTCAACTTTCTTAAAGGTCAAATGTCCATTTTGATAAATTACTTTTTGAGTTCTCCAAGCGGACGCAGAAAATGCAATTTTTAAAGGTCCGATTATTAAAATTCCAAATAAAGTCAATGTTGGAATTGTCGAGCCGATTATTTTCCATTTTCTTGTTTTAAAAGTCCATAGATTCCAAATCAAAGTCAGAGGAGCCAACATCATAATTCCAAAATAGGTAAATGATTTTATCGCCTGGCTTTTAATCTCGAATGAAGTTAGTCCGTCAAGAGCAAAGAGCAGAATTGTCAGAATGAAAATTCCGTTCAATATTGTCGATATGTACTTCTTCATCGTCATTTTTTTTTCAAATGCACCACAACGGTAAATTGTATGAGTAGTGGCAGATAGCGTGGCACTTCCTTGTCAAACCGTTACGTAGTTTGAACGGGTTATTAACGTTGATATTTTGCACTTTCCCTGCCATTACTTATACAAAATGTTGTGTGCTGCCTATTTTATTCGAATTACCAATGTTTTAGTTATCTCCTCTGCAATTGCCAATAGATACTCCATAAAGGTCTTAGGGACTTTTTTAATGGGTTTATGATTAAGTCTATCTTTTGTAATCTCAATAACTTCTGTTATCAAATCTACATTTGGATTATTTTCAATTTCTTCGTCAATCTCAGATAATTGCTCAATAATTGTTTTTCTTTGTTCTATAAGCTTTTTGAGTTCTTTATTCTCTTCTGATATTTCAATAATTCTGGATTCAGACCTTTCAAGTTGGTCTTTAAGAAACAAACTCATACTTGCTTTTCGAACCAGATATTCCATTTCTTGCTTCTTTAAATCCAGTTCTTTAATTTCTTTTGCTTTGGCAGATAAAGCCTTTTCCTTTGAAAGTAGTTCTTTCTCCTTTATTTTTAGTTCATCTGCAGACTCAACAACTTTTTTAAAGTATTCGATTCCAACTTTTTCAATGTCGTCTCTTTCAATTTTGTTTGAGGTAAAAGCCAATAATCCAGAAACAGAAGCAAGTCCACCAATAATTGCAGATAGAGTAAGATATGTATCTAATTCAATCCATTTTAGTAGAACAGCTGCGTATCCAAAAACAAAATATCCAATAGCTAAAACTACTATCCAAATAAGAATTCTTTTCATATTTTCATTGATTTTACTCTTTTTCGATTTTTTGTATTTTCCCTCTTTCAATTAGTTCACTAATCGACTTAATTTTTTTTAAATCAAACTCCCATATTCTATTTAAATCACTTTCGCTGTATCCTATATCTCTAAGTGTATCATAAATCTCTCTACCAACGGATAATTCTCTTGCTAACTGTTCAAGGTGCATGTCATTTCTTCTGTATTTATTTTCTTTATAGTTATGTGATAATTTAAACAACTCAATAATCAAATCTTTTATTTGCTCAATGATTTTGCCAATACCAGCAATATCAACTATTCCAGGAGAAGCATATTGAAATCGGATTAGTTTCAATCTTGTTTCAGGGGCATAGGGTGATTTAGTATAAGTTTTTATTCTTTTAAAACCTCCTCGGCTTCCATAGTTGTACACTAAAATATCCTTGTCTATGTATTTGTTAATCCAATAAAAGAGGGGATTGTATTCAAATTCATCATCATAATCATAGTAATCATGTCTTCCCCTATAAGGAAATCTATTCCTATACAACAAGATATCATTAAAATACTGAAGTGTATCAATAAAAGACGAAAGCTCATCGATTGTCCATCTTTCATCAATAAAAATTCTTAATGTACTTTCACCGTTCATAATATTTATCCATTTTTATTTATTAGTACATGGCTTCTTTAGGTTGCACACAACTACGATATAACCGTCAGTATATGACGGTTACATCGCTTATATGTCTTATTCCAGTATTTTATATATTTAGCTTAACTATTAGGTAATCAAACACCTATTCCTTTTTAAGTATTTATAAGCGTTTAATAATAGCATACGATTATAAACGTTTAACATTAAATAAATAGGTAAATAAGCAGATTGCTATATTGGATTTCATAGAGTTTGATTTTAATAATTTAGTTTTTACAAAAATAACAGAATACGAGTATTATGCTAATATACCTCAGCTTCTTTTGTTTAACGAAGTAATTTTGTAGATAAATTCTATTGATTTAGTTATCAATACCTATAGAATATATAATCACACCCATATATCTTATATTGTATTATACAAAGTATTAACATGTACCTTGTTGGGTTGAATATAACTTAATCAGATATTATTTTTGGATGGCTAAGGTAGGACCGCAATTGCAGTTAATACTTAAATAGCCTAAAGGGAGTTTTTTGGTAACGGTGTTTTCTTTCTCGGTAAAGGATTTTTGTTCTTCGGTAAGGGAGTTTTTCTTCTCAGTAACGGAGTTTTTCTTCTCGGTAAAGGAGTTTTCTTCTTCGGTAAGGGAGTTTTACTCCTCGGTAAGGGAGTTTTCTTCTTTGGTAACGGAGTTTTTCTTCTCGGTAACGGAGTTTTCTTTCTCGGTAAGGGAGTTTTCTTTCTCGGTAAGGGAGTTTTCTTTCTCGGTAAAGGAGTTTTTCTTCTCGGTAAGGGAGTTTTTCTTCTCGGTAACGGAGTTTTCTTCCTCGGTAACGGAGTTTTTCTTTAAAACTCCGTTACCATCGAAGTTTATTAAGCAGCTACACTACTCGCCAACCACCCATAACCCACACTAAACAAATACCTTATAAAAGATACCCAAACTACATTAACTTAAAGCTCAAAAATACTAACTTATAAAAGTCCATAACAATGTGCATAGTGTACCAGGTGCGAATTATTAAACAAATGTAGCTTTTTACGGGTATTAGCCAATGTATTATTAATATTTGACTCGGAACATTTCAAACGTGCTGCAATTTCTTTTTGACTATAGCCCAAAGCCAACAACTTAATTACATTAATTTTATTTTGTGTAAAAGAAGGGCTTCGCCCCTCTCCGCGCTTAAACAATGCTAACTTATAAGATGGGTGCTTATAAAAACTACGCAAAAAGGGTGTTGGTTTAGCTATTTTACGCATAGTTAACATGGTAAACAGGCAACTATCATAACTTATGTCCGGCACTTTTTGCAAATATTGCATATGTACCAGTACGCGCCATGTACCCTTATTTGTAATACTTACATTAGTATCAAAACTAAAGCGGTAATGAGAACGATTAACTGAATGATTTTTCTGAAAAAAAGAATCAATCTCGTTCATGCTTTTAATTAATAGTTTTTTATGCTGATTGGGCATTAGCTGCAATAAAAAGGGTAGCGATGGCTGTTTCCAAAAATCAATGTTTGGACTAAAGGCCAATTCATTGTTTAACGAACACTTATATAAAGTAAACAGATGAGTATTGAGGTTAAGTATTCCACAGTAAGCATGCTCATTCAAATAAACACCCTTCATTTGCTTACCAACCTCGGCCAGTATCTTATCTCCATGAGAAGAAGTATAATTCTCGACACAATTTATTTTTACCTTATTCTTCATACGTTACATAAATGATAATTACTAATATAATTATTTTATAATTATATCATATTATTATACTCAACTAATACACCATCAAAAAACCGCCATAAGCCAGTAATAGCAGCACATACAAAATGTCTACATGTAGAATTCTACTATTTTTTATGTTTTATCCTTAAAGTACATTTATAATCAATAAATATTTCTATTTGTTTTATTATTCATTTAAACTTTTATAACATGCCAAGCAAATCCCGAATACCTGTATCGATTAATGAGTTTAATACCTACTTAATTGCTACCGATAGCTATTTAACTGAAGGAACACCCGAAACCAATGCCACACGACTGGGCATATTAGCCCAGGAACAAGAAATCTGGCATAGTTTTTTAACCGAATGGAATAATTTTTTCTCTTCGTACTCCAACAAAAGAAGTGAACGAACCATGCTGGTTACGGAGGAATTACACTCGGTAATTAAAAAAACTAAACTGTTTGATCAAACAAGTCATCTACTCGATCGCATAGCGTCTTCGCCAAATGTTACGCTTACCGACCTTACTGTTTTCAATATTAAAAGTGGTGATTTAGCAAAGTCATCGCGCAGCAAACCTGTTACTCCAATTGACACACAGGTTGTGCCCATGATACAGCAGATAGGAGGTGGTAGCTTATCTATTAAGTCTAAGAATAACCACGACGAACGTACTGCCATTTTAAAAGAGGCCAATTGTGTACAGTATCGATATATTATTAGCGATACCCCTCCGGAATCGGTACATGATGAAGCATTGAAACAAGGTCTTTCAACACGTGCTACTTTTGTACTCGAAACCGGAGCCAACAATGCCGGCAAACGTATTTACTTATATTTTAGATGGTACCACACCAGTTATCAGGCTTTGGCTGGCCCGTGGAGCCGGGTTTATTCGGTGTTGATTGTTTAGAACTACGTTCAGGCTTCAAGGGGATCAGGCTTTTTAAGCCTAATCCCTAAAACCTAGATCCTAAGAGCTAATAGCTGCTAGCCTATAGCTTTTCTATCTGTTTCGGAGGGGTGATAATCAAAACATAGCTGCTTAGTGATCAATACAGAATTCAACAAGTTCCACCTTCTAACTTCTAATTCCTAAACTCTATTTCCTAATCCTAAGAGCTAATAGCTGCCGGCTTATAGCTTTTCTGTCTGTTCCAGCAGGGATGATTGTAAAAACATAGCTACTTTCTGATCAATACAGACTTTAACAAGATCCAGCTTCTAGATTCTAACACCTAAACTCTAATCCCTAATCTCTGAAACCTAGACCCTAAGAGCTAATAGCTGCTAGCCTATAGCTTTTCTGTCTGTTTCGGAGGGATGATAATCAAAACATAGCTGCTTAGTGATCAATACAGAATTCAACAAGTTCCACCTTCTAACTTCTAATTCCTAAACTCTAATTCCTAATCCTAAGAGCTAATAGCTGCTAGCTGCTAGCCTATAGCTTTTCTGTCTGTTCCAGCAGGGATGATAATCAAAACATAGCTGCTTTCTGATCAATACAGAATTGAACAAGTTCCACCTTCTAACTTCTAATTCCTAAACTCTAATTCCTAAAGCCTAACCACAAAATTTACACCACCTAACCCTGCAGATTAAAATACTCTTTTTATCTTTGCGCCTTCAAAGAATTGTGGATACTGGAAAAATAAAAGGTGGATTTCGATCATATAAATCGAACAAAACAACTGTGTACTGATATGAAGGATAACATCCATACCACGCAAATAGAACGTTTTGGTTCTATACTTCTCGAGATAGGTGCCTTATTAATGAGTTTTGGTGCTAATAGCATGCGAATTAGGGTAACACTCAACCGCATAGCCCGTGCCTTTGGCTTCGACATGGAGCTCTTAATTACTCACCGCGCATTAATGCTTCACCTCGAAAACAAAGACGACAAACACTCATTTAATCAACTTAAACGCACATCGCCCCATGGCGTTAATTTTCGTTTGGTAAGTGGTATCAGCAATATGAGTTGGCGCATGGTTACCGAGAAATGGACCTTAGACGATATCGAAAGAGAATTAACCCGACTAAAGAATCTACCCCACTATCCGCGTTATATTGTACTTATCTTCGTTGGTTTGGCCGATTTATCGTTTTGTCGTTTATTTGGCGGATGTATTATTGAGATGAGCGTGGCATTTGGAGCTACCATTGCAGGTTTATACGTACGACAAGAATCAATGAAGAGGATGTTTAACCCTTTTGTATGTATTTTGTTTGCATCGCTTACTTCATCACTTATTTCGGGATTGTCGGTTAAGCTTAATCTGGGTGATAATCCGCAATATGCCTTTGCAACATCGGTATTATACCTGATACCCGGGGTACCACTGGTTAACTCTTTTTCGGATATTATTGATGGTAACATCATGAATGGTATTGTAAGAGGGGTAAGTGGTTTTGTTACTGTATTGGCCATTGCATTAGGATTGGCTTTAGCTTTATTAATTTATAAAATCTAAAACCATGACAGCACTATCTATTTTCGAACATATGCTATACCCGGCATTAGCCTCCATTGGTTTTGCCATTTTATTTAATGTTCCAAAACGTACTTTAATAGTAATACTGGGTATGGGGGCCATTTGTGGTCTTACCAAATACCTATCGATGCAACTGGGGTTACAAGTTATATCGGCCACTTTTGTGGCAGCTATAACAGTTGGTTTCTTAAGTATTGCAGCGGCTCAAAATAAATTATCGCCCATGTATGTTTTTGCTATTCCGTCAATCATATCAATGATACCCGGAGCCTTTGCATATCGCACCATACTTGGGTTAATACAACTAACCGAAGAACTACAAACTGATCAATACCTTGAGGTGCTTCACAATGTTACCAGTAATGGTTTAAAAGCCATTTTTGTATTGTTATCCATATCGGTGGGTGTATCGTTACCCATGCTGTTAACTCGTCATGAATCAGCACGTGAAATTGTTGCCCACATCGTTAAGAGGGGGCATTGATGGGGAGATATGAGAACCGAAGATGAACATAGCTTCTTACTGATCAATACAGACTTTAACAAGATCCAGCTTCTAGCTTCACACCTAAACCCTAGATCCTAATTCCTATTATTATTATTCAACCCTCTCCGGGGTTGGTATTCTTTTGGTACACAATCCCCGGGCTACGCACCGGGCTATTAATATTTAACTCCTCCGGAGTTATCTTAAATGCCACTAACGCAATACGGCCTTCGGCGATATCGGACTTCTTAAGCCTAAACCCTAATCCCTAAAACCTAGATCCTAAGAGCTAATAGCTATTGGTCTATAGCTTTTTTATCTGTTCCAGTGGAATGATAGTAAAGACAAAGTTACTTACTGATCAATACAGACTTCAACAAGATCCAGCTTCTAGCTTCTAACACCTAAACTCTAATCCCTAAAACCTATTATTATTCAACCCTCTCCGGGGTTGGTATTTCTTTGTTAATCATTCCCCGTGCTACGCACGGGGCTATTAATATTTAACTCCTCCGGAGTTATCAAAATGCCACTAATGTAATACAATCTTCGGCGGGATCGGACTTCTTAAGCCTAACACCTAGAACCTAAGAGCCAATAGCTCCCGGCCTATAGCTTTTCTGTCTGTTCCAGTAGAATGATAGTAAAGACAAAGTTACTTACTGATCAATACAGAATTCAACAAGATCCAGCTTCTAGCTTCTAACACCTAAACCCTAGATCCTAAGAGCCAATAGCTCCCGGCCTATAGCTTTTCTGTCTGTTCCGGAGGGGTGATAATCAAAACATAGCTACTTAGGCATCAATACAGAATTCAACGGGATCCAGCTTCTAGCTTCTAACACCTAAACTCTTGATCCTAATCCCTATTATTATTCAACCTCTCTGGAATTGGTATTCTTTTGGTACACAATCCCCGGGCTACGCACCGGGCTATTAATATTTAACTCCTCCGGAGTTATCTTAAATGCCACTAACGCAATACGGCCTTCGGCGATATCGGACTTCTTAAGCCTAAACCCTAATCCCTAAAACCTAATCCCTAAAACCTAGATCCTAAGAGCTAATAGCTATTGGTCTATAGCTTTTTTGTCTGTTCCAGTGGAATGATAGTAAAGACAAAGTTACTTACTGATCAATACAGAATTCAACAAGATCCAGCTTCTAGCTTCACACCTAAACCCTAGATCCTAATTCCTATTATTATTATTCAACCCTCTCTGGGGTTGGTATACTTTCGGTACACATTCCCCGTGCTACGCACCGGGCTATTAATATTTAACTCCTCCGGAGTTATCTAAATGCCACTAATGCAATACGGCCTTCAACAAGATCCAGCTTCAAACTTCTAACACCTAAACTCTAATTCCTAATCCCTATTATTATTCAACCCTCTCTGGGGTTGGTATTCTTTTGGTACACATTCCCCGTGCTACGCACCGGGCTATTAATATTTAACTCCTCCGGAGTTATCTTAAATGCCACTAATGCAATACGGCTTTCAGCGGGATCCATCTTCTAACTTCTAATTCCTAATCCCTAAAACCTAGAACCTAAGAGCTAATAGCTGCTAGCCTATAGCTTTTCTGTCTGTTCCGGAGGGGTGATAATCAAAACATAGCTACTTAGGCATCGATACAGACTTCAACAAGATCCAGCTTCTAGCTTCTAACACCTAAACTCTAATTCCTAATCCCTACTGCACTACCAACTTTTTAAGCACAACCTGATTTACACAACTTACTTTAACCAGGTAAATACCTTTGGCAAACGTATGCAAATCGATCTGAGTTTGATTTCCAGCTCCACTCAGCTGTTTCACCTTATTTCCAGCCATATCTATAAGTTCAATCTGATTGATTCCACTGGCTTCTATAGTTATCCAATTCTTTGCCGGATTAGGATACATTTTAAAAGTTGAAACATCAGGTTGACTAACAGAGGTGCTAAAACGACTATTCCAATTGGTAACAATATCTTTTACAAGCAAACCCGATGTAGTTAAATTATCGTCGGTCCAATTACCTGCAACTGATGCTCCTTGCTTAAGAGCAGAAGCACCTTCGGCTTTATCGTTTATTGCCCAGTTACAATGACTCAATTTATGCTCATACAAGAAATTCATCCATGTGTCAACCTCGGCTTCATCCACCGCACCATCGCCACTGGATTGTACCGTTCCCCACTCGGTAACCATTAAGGCAATTCCATTATTGAGAGCTGTTAAGGCTTTATCTCTTATTTCCTGATGATGGGTAGCCGCATAAAAATGCAAAGCATAGGCAATATTACCGTACGATGTAATAGGATCATTAGAGGCAACATCTACCTCTTGCGACCAACTGGGTGTGCCCACTACAATCAGATTATTGGTATCATAGCTTCTAATGGCACCAATTACAGCTTCGGCATAAGGTTTAATGGTACTCGACCACGATACCCCCTGAAGTGGCTCATTATATATCTCGTAAATAATATTTGGATAAGCGCCATAAAGCTGCGCCATCTCTTCAAAAAAAGTCTCAGCCTGTTGCTGGTAATCTTCGGCATGATGCGAGTGCCAGTCAATAATCACATATATTCCTGCGTCAATAGCAGCATCAACCACAGTAGTTACCTTTTGCTTATTAGTGGCATCGTGCAAATACCCCCAGTCATCATCCACTCCCATGGCTGCCCGCACAATGCTACAATTCCAATCAGATGCTAGCCAATCAACCACATCGGCATTGTAATATTTTTCTCCCCCCCAGTAGGTATTGCTCCAGAAAAGACTGTTACCTGCCAGCGAAACAGGTACTCCATTTTTATTAACAATTCGATTGCCACTTACCGATAGTTGACCATTTTTTTCAACTGGCGTTTGTGCGGCCACATAAATAGTAGATAGATAAATAAGTACAATTAAGGTAGTAATTTTCATAACAGGGTGTTTTGTTTTCGATACTAAACATAGTAAATAATTACATAACCACACTACCTACTATTGAATTTTCAAACAATTCGTTACAAAAAAATCATATCAATAATAATATAACCATTCAGTTTTGTCCGCATTATTTGTCAAATTGGCCCTTTAGCCCAACCCGACACCATTTAGCTCACAAGTATTTATTTTTTATGGTATTGATGATTATCACCTTGCTGCAAAAAACCAGCCTGCACTGATTTGGTAAGCCATGAAAATCAAGGCTGTACCTGCCTTTCTGTTTCATTTCAAACTTTTACTTTCTATTCTGAATAACACAAATATTTTTATAATCCTACAAGTCTCGATTTATACATTTCCAATCGTCTTAACTGATTAACTGCCTGTCGTCTAATATCTGAATCCTCGTGATTATTAGCTAAATCGAGCAATGTTGGTTTATAAGTAATACGCTTTAATGCCAATTTTCTTACTTCAGTATCGGCATGTGTCTTCACTATCTTTAATAAGCTAGGCCCGAAGGTCATTCTTCGCACTGCTAATTTTCGTATCTCGGCACTCTTATCTTTTTGAGCTATTTGGGTTAGCAATGGTCCAAACGTAATTTTACTTACCGCTATTTTTCTAATCTCTGCATCTTCTTCTTTGCGAGCAATCCTTGCCAAACTAGGACAATAGCTCATGTTACTTACAGCAATTTTTCGTACTTCTTTGTTTTTCTCCTTTTTTACAATTCGCGATAATCCAGGATTATAAGTAATGCGACTTACAACAAGCTTACGCATTTCAACATCTTCTTCGGTTTGCGCAATTCTTATTAAAAATGGCTGATTATTTATCTTTTTTACCGCCAACTTCTTTATTTCGGGGTCTTGCTCACTTTGAATGAATTCAGCTAATCGGGCATCGAATGCAATTTTATGAATGGCTAACCTACGAATATCTGTATCTTTTTCGTTTTGAAATATTTCAGCCAATATCGGTTTCACAATAATTTTACTAACCACATTCTTCTTTGTATCCAAATCTTGTTCAGTATTATAAATAGAATACAACTTATAATCCGAATAATCAGATCGTTCCTCCTGTGAATCTACAATATCATTGGAATTTTTAAAACCACAGAAAAAACGAAGAAAAAACGAAGCGATGGATGTTACGAGCCAATTAGTCCTTATCATAAAACAAAATTGAAAGTGAAACAATAAACCAGGTATAAATACCTATTCAACTATTATTCAGTGTATTATCACTAAATATAAAACTATTAATTTTATTTCAAAGGGGTTATTACCGAATAAACAACAAAAAAGTCGCTCAGGTATACCTAAGCGACTAACAAACACTGTACCAAGTTATTTAAGCTACAGTTTTTAACTTTATCATTCTTTTTTTTATTACTAAACCAGCTTAATAGTCTTTGTTTTGAATGTAGTTTTTATTTACATCCAATTCCGATTGAGGAATAGGAAAAACTCTGAACATTGGCTCAGTAGCAGGTTTGGCGGTATAAGCCTTATCAAAGGTACCAAAACGAATCATCTCCTGACGACGCTCACCTTCCCAGTACATCTCGTAACTTATTTCGTTATAAAGGGTCTCTTCATCCAATGTTTCGATGGGTTGTCCATAATAACGATTCCCCTCTTTGTCAATACTAAAGCGAGAAGTACGCAAGGTATTAATATCTGCTAAAGCACCCGGAACATTACCTTTGCGATACAAAGCCTCGGCACGCATGGTGTATATTCCTCCCAGGCGGAATATAGAGATATCAACTCCTCCTTTACTTCGGGTGTTTTCGGCATCATATTCCTGCTTAAAAACTCTTACTCCTCGGTTAATCTGGTTCTGCGAGAAAGCGGCATCATTGGCTACATCAAAGTTTAACTCCCGGGTGAAATCCATTGGCAATGTTTGTGTTTTTTCGGTGTATAGCATTTGTACCAGCACTCTTCCAGCAGCATCCGGATCCATCTCAAACGCTC
The DNA here is from genome assembly GCF_963668385.1 of uncultured Carboxylicivirga sp. Classification (GTDB taxonomy): domain Bacteria; phylum Bacteroidota; class Bacteroidia; order Bacteroidales; family Marinilabiliaceae; genus Carboxylicivirga. The sequence goes on along the minus strand of NZ_OY764327.1, from coordinate 3,685,869 downwards.
CATTTACAATGATAGGTCCATATTGTTGTCCCTCCTGAAAACCCCGGTTAAAATGGAATGTACCATCGTAGGGCAAGCTATAATCGGTACCATCGTTTTTAAAAGCCTCGCCCCCATTTTTAATGGTATGCTTATGGTAACGCGGATCGTTGGTATTACCGTCCCAAGTAGCTAAATAATCGGGAGTTGTGCAGGTAGCATTCGAACCACGATTATTCTCCGGATTGGCTTTTTGATTACGCCCCATACTTAAATAGGTAAAATCGTTTTGCCCTGTATTAGCCCCGGTAGCTTTTTGAATATAAGCCAGAATCAACTCCGAATTATTCTGATTATCAACACCAAATATTTCAAAATAGTCTGGTTCGAGATCAAAAGCAGGTGAATCAATCAGCTTATTAGCAAAATAGATTACCGAGTCCATGTTATTGTTGGCTGTAAAATCAAAGCTTGATGATGCATTGTAACGATCATTGTACACAGCTTTGTTTAGATATATTTTTGCCAACAAAGCATAAGCCCCTTCTTTGGTAAAACGTCCGGCATGGGTACCTTGTGTACCAATGGTAGCCAAATCAGGTATGATATCATACAAAGTGTTTACTATAATGCTGATCGCATCCTGTGTGTCCATTATCACCGGATCTTGCACAAAAGTAAGATTCATAGGATCGCGATAAGGCATTTGCCCAAATAAATCAACCAGGTTATACGAATACAAAGCCCACATACCTCGCGCTTCGGCTAAGTATAAATTGCGCTCAGCTATACTACTGCTTTTAATAACATTTATTGCCGAAGCCGCCTGTGCAATGGCTCCATTTAACTGTAGCCAGTTATCTTCCACTTTAACAGATGAGGCATCCCATCCAAACTCGTGCAACATTTTCCACTTGCCTCCATCGCGCCAGTCTTCGCCGCGCACCGGAAGCATGGCTTCATCGGTTGTCATCTCCTGCAAGCACCACGATCCGCCATAATCACCAAAGATAGATTCGCTTTTGCTGTATGTGGCTGCCAGCAACGAAGCCTCTGCTCCTTCAACCTCACTAATATCTCCCGATACTATTTCGTCAATTACTTTTTCTTCAAGATCGGTACATCCCACTGCACTAATGGCTAACAATGCTCCTGCCATCAGTATATTTTTATATCGAAATTTTAAATCAAACATTGCATTAAAATTTAAAGTTAACACCAAACAAATAAGTACGCGATGATGGATAGGATGCGTAATCCATACCTAACGATGAGTTTCCTCCAACACTTTTAGATGTATTCACCGAAGGATCGTAACCACTGTAATCGGTAATGGTAAATAAATTCTGACCTGATGCATACAACGTAAGACCTTCGAGCCATTCAACTTTTGAAGTATTAAAATGATAAGCTACTCTAAGGTTATTTAACCTTAGGTAATCAGAACTCTCAAGATAATAATCACTCACGCGCAAGGCATCGTTTTCTGATTGACCGGAGTTTAATACATCGTTGGTAACGTTTTTGCTCGACAGCAAGTTAGACATATGATTGGTAGCCAACTTGGTATTATTAAAGAGGTAGGCACCCGATTGTCCCACCAACGACATGGTTAGTTCCACATTTTTATAACTCAAAGAAGTGTTTAAACCATAGGTAAACGTTGGCAAGGCCCCTTCTGTAATTTGTTTATCATCGCTATAGATTGAATTACCATCGGCATCAAATCCCATATGATGTAACATATAAAACGATCCGGCCGCATATCCGTTTTTGTATATATTAACCGTTTCACCCGAAACTCCCGAACCAGATACACCACCCGACAAAATCTCGGTTACAGGTAATCCTTTTACTTCGTTATTCAGCGTTGCTCCGTTAACATCCACCGTCCACTTTACATCCTTTGATTTAATAATATTACTTCCTAAAGTAAACTCAAATCCTTTGTTAATGATCTCACCATCTATGTTAGTCCACATATCCGAAAAGTTAGGCTGAACAGCCGGAACCAAAAGAATGGCATCAGTCGTAGTTTTATTGAAATAATCTAAGGTACCGTACAACTTACCTCCCATTAAATCAAAATCCACCCCAAAGTTTAACTGCGACACTACCTCCCATTTCAAATCAGGATTAGCAGTACGTGTATAGTTAATACCATCGGTTAAGGCATTGGATTCGCCCCCCAGGTAATAACCCGACGAAGAAGATACCGAATACGTAGCTTGAGTTACTTTGTTAGGCACCTCCTGATTACCGGTTTGTCCCCAGCTACCACGTAATTTTAAATTATCGATAAGCGAACTGTTCTCCAGAAACGATTCTTTGGATAAATTCCAACCCAAAGCGAAAGAAGGGAAGTAACCATATTTGTTATTTTCACCAAAGCGTGTTGAACCATCAGCACGTAACGAAGCGGTAAGTAAATACTTGCTTTTGTAGTTGTAATTAACACGACCAAAAACCGATTGCAATTCATTCTCTTCTGCAAAACCAACCGTTTCTACAGCCTGCTGATCGCTTCCCACACCAGGGTTATTGGCTGGATTGATGCTTTTATCATCTATTCCTTTCACACCAAATGTAGTGCCCGAACGATTAAACTTTTGATAAGAAAAACCACCCATGGCATCGAAATGATGACTATTGAATGTTCGTGAAAAGGTAAGGTAGTGCTCCAATAGATAATTGTAATTTTCGTAGTTCTGCTGATAGTAAGCACCTATACTTTCAATTTCGGTTGTATTGGGGTAATAGGTTGTATTTCTTTCTGAGAATGATTTATCAACACCATAGTTAAACTGGTACTCTAATCCATCAATAATACGAAACTTAGCTTCGAAGTTACCAAGCACGCGCATGGTACGTGTTTCGTCATCAAAAAAATCGAGCATATACATAGGGTTGTAACTTCCTTCGGTATCAAAATCAAAAAGATTACCATTCTCGTCATATACCGGACGCGTTGGGTTAGCTTTTAGCATATGTGTTATCACCTCACCGGTTGCTCCTGCATTTTCGCTGTTTGGTATACCGTTGTCTTTGGTTTGAGATGCTGTTAGATTCACCTTGATTCTTAATCGTTGATCATCCAAAAACGACTCATTTACATTAACCCTACCCGATAAACGGCTAAAGTTGCTTTCCTGAATAATACCTTCCTGATCGAGATGACTTAGTGATACATAATAGTTACCTGTTTCGGTACCGTTTGAAAACGACAGGTTATTGCTGGTGGTAATAGCGTTACGAAACATTACATCCTGCCAATCGGTAGATACATTCGAATCGTAAGTTTGATCGGGATTAACTTGTGCATACTTTGCACCATCCAGTAAATCAATCTTCTTAGCCACCTGCGATACACCTACATACGAATCCATTGTAAAAGTTGGTTTTTGAGTCAATCCTTTTTTGGTAGTGATTAAAACAACACCATTCGATCCCCGGGCACCGTATATTGCAGCAGCAGAAGCATCTTTTAATACACTTATCGATTCAATATCGTTAGGGTTTAAAAAGTTAAGCGGGTTACGGGCTCTTGAACTACCTACACCTCCATTTGGTCCACCCGGGCTAACATCTTCGTTACTTAAAGGTACTCCATCAATCACAAACAAAGGTGAGTTACCACTACGAATAGAACCGGCACCCCGAATCATTACATCTACACCGGCACCTGGCTCTCCACTTGAATTAACAATGCGTACGCCCGGCACTTTACCTTGTATCAGGTTTTCGGCAGAAGTATTCAATCCGTCGCGGAAGCTTTTTTCCGAAATCTTGCTTAACGAACCTGTAACATCAGTTTTCTTAACACTACCATAACCCACAACCACTACTTCGTTTAATCCTTCAAATTCAGGTTCCATCTGCACACTCATATCATCCTGAGCAAGCACCACCTGATCTTTATAACCTATGAAAGAAAATACCAAGTTGTTACTAACACCACTCAATTGAATACTAAATGTTCCATCAAGATTAGTTACTACACCATTAGTTGTTCCTTCTTCTAAAATATTAACCCCTGGCAACGGTAATTTACTCTCGTCAATTACTCTACCTTTAATGAGTTTTTTCTGAGCTTGCATAGTCGTTGCTGATTCGTTTTTTCGAACCATCACCAACATATCTTCCATACTATAACTTAAGTTGGCCTGCTCCGACAAGTCATCCATTACCATCTTCATATCAGAAATATTCTGAGTAAGTTCGTATGTGTTCTTATCAGCCATCACCTCTTCGCCATAACTAAACTGATAATGCGTATGGATCTGAAGATCTGTAAAGATATTTGTTAAGGTAGCACGCCGCTCGATTCCGCTTACTTCTGTCTGATGTTTTCTATTTCCGGCAGCCATAACACTCATACCAGCTGCAAAAAACATCAGTAAAATGATGGTTTTCTGTTTGAAATAATTTAATTTTGAATACATTTTAAAATTGTAATTAAAGTTACTTTAATTAAAACCACAGTTGTTGCAGCAACTGTGGTTTTTGTTTTTATTGCTCTCTAATTGGTATTTACAATTCTTCTATCAGGTTATTTTCATTAATGCTAAGTTTTAGGTTTGAGATATAATTAATTTGATTTAACACACTTAATAAGGTGGCTGATTTACCAATATGAATAGTTACTCTTTTGGAAAGAAGGTCGTCGCTCAGATTTCCACATTCGCATCCAAACTTCTTTTCCAATATTTCGATAATATCATGCAATGAAGTCTCTACCAGACTAAGATTATGATTATACCAGGGTAATACAGCATTAGCAGGTACTTTATTATAGGTCAACTTATTATTAGCAAAATCGAAATGCGCCTGTTGCATTGGAACCAAATCAACCTTTTGATGATCTGACGAAACATTTACTTTTCCGGTATGCACTGTAACTTCATACTCCTGTGATGATAAATGTATGTTAAAAGAGGTACCTAATACACGCGTTGTCATAACCCCTGACTTAACCAGAAAAGGCTTAGCTGGATTACGAGCGATTTTAAAAAAGGCATTACCCGATAAAAGATAAACAGAGCGCGTTTTGCCTTTAAAATTATCAGGATATTGAAATACAGCATTAGGACTCAAATAAATAATACTACCATCAGCCAATAGCACCGAATCGATTTGCTCAGTTATATTTGAAGCCGTTATCATTTTTGCAGGTTTTATAAGTAAATAACCTCCGGCAAGTATTGCCAATATAACACTAGCTGCAGCAAAGTTAGCTAACCATTGTAATGTCTTTTGTTGCTTACTTTTAAATGTAACGCGATTATGTATATGATTTAACATCTGAAATTCCAGATCATCTACATCCTGAAGCAAGCTTTTATCTCTTGCATATTCTTCTTTTATTCCATCTGCTTTCTGATGAAACCAGTCTGGTACAGTAATTTCTTCTTCTGATTGACGATGATATGTATCTATCTTTTTATTCATTATTTATGATTATAAGGTTCGATGCTTCTTCCCTCATATACATTGATAAGTACCATACACACGCTATAAGTACCATCTTTTAACATTACCAAAAAGTTAACTTACTATTAAGCAAAAACAAAGTATTATGTATAGAGGAAATTAATTAAGCTCAACAACTAAACATCAATGGATGTACGTATCTGCTTAAATGCTTTACCAATTTGATTTTTTACGGTTTGTGGAGACAATCCCAACTGAGCAGCTATTTGTTCGATACTAAAATCATGTATCTTACGCATTACAAATATTTCGCGACACTTTTCGGGCAATGCATCCACAGCCCTATTCAACTTTTCAACACGCTCATCATCCTCTGCCACTTCTTCAATGGGCTCTTCTAAGTGATCAACTTCATTTATCGACAAATTAAATTGCTGATTATCGCGATAATATTTATAGGATTGAAACTTAACGGCTTTGAACAAATAAGCTTCGACATTATCAATGCTAATTTCAGCTTTGCGCTCCCACAGTGTAATAAAAATGTCTTGCACAATGGTTTGTGCAACTTCGTTTTGGTTGGTGAGTTTTAGGGCCCAGTAGAACATAGGTTTCCAATAACGGCCAAATAAAGTATCGAATGCTTTTTGATTTTCTTGTTTAATTAAGCGCCATAAATCAGCATCGCTTTGTAATAATTCCATAGCCATTCAGATCTGTTTAGGTTTAGTACAAATCTATAGCGTTTGATTAGGTAAGTTCTAAAGAATTGGTTTATCATTTACCAAACTTTCAGTTAAGTTTTAGTTAACCTTTACCAGAAGTATTTGCTCTAAAGAAAAAATACATATCATATATCCCTTCAATAAAAAAGTCGGAACCTCCGATTGTAGATTCCGACTTTTTTACATTAATCATTCTTAATTAAAATTCCATCAATAAGAAAGCCTTATTCTACTATTAATTCGTCGATAAACATAAAGCATGGATTACCATAACCACGATGCCACTTGGGGCATTGCTTTAATGAACTTGCCGATACCTTAACATAACGAATAGCCGTAGATTGAAATGTAACGACATAGGGTACAGACTGCACTAAAAAACCTCTATCCTTGTCGCTTGTTTTGATTACACCTAAGGTTCTAAAGGACTCACCATCAACAGATCCCTCTACTTTTACCTCGATTGGTAAAAAGGTCCAGGAATTAATAGCCTTCAGGAAATTCATACTAACTTCCGTTACTTGTTGATTCTCTTCCAAATCAACAAGAGCTACCATATCATGTCCTTCAAAACCCAACCATTTCTGATGAAAATCCAATTCACCAACAATACCATCATTTAATGCCTTACCTCCACCAACAGGATATTTTTCACTGTATTGAGTAAGTATCTCTATATTCCTTCCTTTAGCTTTATTTGTAGCAGTAATTCGATGCAACTTATTTAATACATACTTTCGGTATTCTTCCGTTTTAAATAAACGTTCGTTGATATTGACCGCTCCGGTAGCAACAGAATTTTTAGTAAAGCTATCCAGATAATCCAGCATATCTTGTCGTATTGTTATTGTATCACCGCTTCTATCAAAATAAGATATACCCTCCGGTTCTTTATTCAAAGCAATATCAAGATAAGCAAAATCAACAGCCAAGCGAGCTCGTAGAACTCTTTTTAGATACATTGAATCTCCCTTAACAGCATCTTCGGCCTGATCCATTATTGCCTTATACTCTTTTAAATAGGCAGGTGCCAGATATGAATCAATATAATCAGCCGGAAAACCATAAATATCCAATCTTTCACTTGTTTGGTACTTTTTTAAATTTTGCTGCGTTCTATCAAAATACGAACGTACATAGGGAGCCGCATCACCATAGTATTTTGTAATAAAATCATTAATAATCGAATCAGTATTGACATTTACATCCCACATTAATTTTGAAAGTAAGTACTGCTTCAATTCATTTAAATCGGACCAGTTATGACCACTTCCCTGCTCAAACATGATTTTTACACCATGCTTTTTAAAGAATTGTAGGTTGGGCTGCAATACACTAAAGTTCGGAAATGGTGTAAGGTAATTTTTAAACTGAACCACATAATCCCAGGCAAAAATATTATCAGATAACCGGCTCCAATCTTCCATGTCTTTGACAAAGTCGGCACTTCGCTCGTCGTCAGCTAATGGCATACTGCGGTTACACTCAATAGAGCAAAACATGATGTTTACATTAGGCAATGGTTTAATATTCTTGGGTGCCGAACGGGTAAAATTGTAGGCCAATGTGGAAATTACTTTATCCGGAAATTCAGCTGCTATCTGATTAGCCATGTGAATGTATGCTCCCGAAATAGTTCCATATTTTTTATACATTGCTTTACAGTCTTCACATTGGCAGTAATTAAAACAATCGTTTTGCGATACCGACCAGTATTTCTTCTCGGGATGCTGAGCCATCATATGGCGCAAGTTTTCAATTAATGTTTTTATTGTCCCCGGATTACTCAAACACAACTGTCCATCCTTTAATCGATGACTACCCACTAATGAGAAATACTCTGGATGACTATCGTAGTATTTTTCGGGTGGAAGCAGATGCTGAAAAGTATGAACAAACAGTCCCCATTCATCTAAATCTTCCAGTTTATTCCAATTCTTATAGTCATAAAACTCGTCATCATCAAAACAAAGTTTACGAAGCGAAAAGTCAGGTTCGAAAGCCTTTAATCCTTCTTTAATGGCAATCGTTTCTTTTTGAGGAATAAAATATTCTGTTGGAGTTAGCATATTACATCCAACATATTCTTCTAAAAAAGTATTTACTGCATACAAGTTTGCTTTACCTGAATTACCACTTAAAACAATAGAATCATTTTTGATCCTAATAACAAATCCATCCTCTTTAAGCGTATCTAGCCCTAATATAGATGATGTTATCCATTCATTTCCAATAAATATATTACCACAATCGTCTTGTTTATGTGTATCGATTGCCAACTTAACACCTGATACTTTATACAGAAATTCCTGCAATTGAATAGCCGCTTTATTAGTTAAACTATCGGCATCATCAGCTACAACAATTACATAATCCGACTGATTATTATCAATAACAGAAACTAACGGAGATACTTTATTACATCCTGTTAGCAATAGTACACCCACCCATAAAACACCTAATACAACCTTCATCTTTACCATCTATCTTTTATTAATAACCAGATAACAAAAGAGGAAATTCAATTGAATTTCCTCTTCGATCTATAAAATTTATCACTTGTTAAAAAACAAGTTCATCTGCTTTATCATTAGTCTTTTTTATCTTGCTTATAGATAAAAGAGAACCCATTTTCAGCATCACCAGCATCTGTTAAAAAGACATCATCAATGTTCATATATCCATAATAGTCCCAATACATATAGGTGTATTTAAAAGCATAAACCTCACCTTTCTTAACAGACTCAACTTGTGATGTAAGATTAGCCTTATCAACAACACTTACTAACGTTGAAAATTGATCTAAATCATCAAAGCTTTCAACCTGTTCCCCTTCTTCAATTTTCACAAACATCACATCTGAAGAATTAAAACCCTTAATGTTATAAAGATTAATAACTCCAGCATCAACTCCACCTTCTTCAGCAGGTAGAAATGCAAATTTATTAGAAGAAGAAGTTAAAGTAGCTACTGATTCTGATGCAAGAACCTTTGAAATAACAGGTATCTCAACCTCTTTCGATTCTGTATATTTGCCTGAAACTCCAGTAATTTTTACAACAACTGTATCTCCTAACGAATAGTCTGCACCTATTACTGAATCATTATAAGAATAATCCATCACATTGGCACCTTCTGCAATTACATCAAAAACCGGAACTGGCTGGGCAGCATTTTTAACACCTAATTCGACAGTAATATTACCAATATTTTGGAAAAACGAATTTGCTAAAAAGCCTAAATAACTTCTTGTTGAATCATACTCTGATACAGTAGCTTTTGATGCTTCTAATGATAAAGCTTCTGCAACACTAATATTAAAAACAGTTGTACTTTGACTGTTCTCAAAATTGATTAAAGAAGTAAAACTTTCACTTTCTCCAGGCACCCAGTTAGTACTAGTAAAATCATCGGCGGTGAATGTTGTTGCACCAACATGATTAGATATAGCAACACTTCTACCTTCAATTTCACCTCCCGAAATAATTAATTCATTAACGTCATCACTAGTTGATGTAAAATTCACAGGAAAAGATGTATCAAAAACCGTTACCTTATCTACATCAACAGTAACTGTGCTTGACGGTAAGAAATTAACGACCTGTTCATCATCATCACACGATGCAAAGACGAACATCATTAATATAAATGAATATATAATATTATTTTTCATAGTTAAATCATTAATGGGTTTAATCTCCTGAATCAAAATAACAAAGATATACTTTTGATCCATTTATTTATTACCCTAATTATTTCTTTGTTCCTCTACTTTAGTTAACATCCCACCAAACACGAACGCTACCTTTATCAGCTCCACCATTTAATGTACTTACTGCAGCATCAACAGCCGCTTTGTTAGTACTATATTCAGATGGCACATAAGTTAAACGTCTCATTAAACCATCGTTTTGATCGGCATCTTCAGTATACAACAAAGGATAAAGAATATCAGCATCTGAACGACGTAAGTCCGACCAGGTCTCCCATGATTCAGGGAAAAGAGCCAAATATTTTTGAACAGCAATTTGTTTTAATTGCTCTGCTTGAGTACTGGCCCATGCTACAGGTACATCAACAGGAGGTGTTGTACTTTTTCCCACTTTTGTATATTCGTCAGCTAAAGTTGGTACTGCACCAGTAGAAGTACCCGCTAAATAAGTATCAACAGTTTCTCCATCGGTTACTCCCCATTGATTTAATGAAAGACGAACACCTTCTTCGTAAAGATCTTTAGCACTTCCATTCATATTCCATCCTTTCAATGCACATTCAGCACGAGAGAAATATGATTCAGCTGCCATCATCACTTCGATATCTTTAGTATTTGAATCGCTAAATACTGATTCTCTGTTTAATTCACTTAACTTATCTTCATCCCAATCGCGAATGGTTCCACCTCCATTAGGCTGGCCAACATATTGTCCATCCTCATTAGAAGTATACCAAATAGATAAGCGAGGGTCGTTATAACCACTTAAGATACTTTCCATATCAGCAGTCATATAAAATCCCCATCCACCAGCAATTTCAATAAAGTTATTGTAAGTATCAGAGGTAGCTTTAAAGAATGCACAATCATCATTACTTTCCATTACACCTGCAGCTACAGCAGCTTCTGCAATACTTTTAGCTCTTGCAGGATCTACATCTGAAATACGAAGCGCTAAACGAAGGCGTAATGAATTGGCGAATTTTCTCCAAAGCTCAGAATCACCACCATAAATAGCATCGAAATCGCGAAAAACACCAACTGTTCCATTCACACCGCTCAAAGTATTATTGGCATTTTCTAATAAATCGAAAAACCCGTCGTACATATCTTTTTGAGCATCATATGCAATAGAAGTACCCCCAAGTCCTGCTTCTGAATAAGCTACAGGTCCCCATGAGTCGGTCATACGGTGAAACATAAATGCATTCCAGATATCCAATACAGCTGTTGCTTCAGCATTTCCTTCTGCTGCAGTGTAAGCATTACGCAACGATGGAACAGCTAATGTATAAAAACGTAACCAACCACGACTTCTCCAACCATCGTTAATACCATTACGTTCTGTTTGCCATCCTGGTGATTGACAAGAGAAATAGTGTACAAAAAGCATTGAGTGTAACATGGTAGCTAAACCATATGTACCATGATCGTCACCAGGTATACTCCATGATGCGTTTCCCAAACCCTTATATTGAGCATTGGCAAACGAAGGTCCGGCCATTGAGGCATCCAACTGATCAGAAGTAAGTGTATTAGGGTTAGTATTGATTTCATCGAAATCGTCGGTACAACCCGTTACATACAAAAGAAATACTGCTGATAATAATGTTATTATAGTATTTTTCATTTCTTCAATTTTTTAAAAGTCCAATTTCACATTAAAACCAAAGTCGCGTGTTGAAGGAATATTGAATGATTCAATACCTTGCAAGTTACCTACACCAACGCCTTGTTCAGGATCGAAATACTCAGCTTTATTTACAAAGAAGAATAAATTACGACCAACAGCAGATACACTAACACCTGCGAAAGGACCATTACCTAGTATACTTTTAGGAAGAGAATACCCTAATACAAGCTCACGTAAACGAATATTAGTAGCATCAAAAACAAAATCTTCGGCTGATCGTGGGTCACGACTTGCCACTTGTGTCCAGTAGTCTTCTGCTAAAACAGAAGTTGTGTTACGAGTTGTAGTACCATCAGCAGCTACATTAACACCATCAACAACAAAACCATTAGTTCTGCCATTTAAAGTAATATCGCTAACACCAGCACCAGCCATACGAGCCTGAGTATACGAAATAACTTCGCCACCTACTCTAAAGTCGATCAAAAAGCTTAATGAGAAGTTTTTATAATTAAAACGGTTAGTTAAACCGGCAGTAAAATCAGGGTTATAGTTACCTGCTAACACATCGAAACCTGATGTAAATTCTGGTAGACCAGTTGCTGCATTTACAATAATGTTACCGGCATCATCACGAGCATAACCTCTAATGTATAGATCACCATATTCACCACCTTCTTTTACAATTGTTTGAGCTACACGTTCATATCCTGTAGTAATAGCTAATTCATCACGACCTTCCATAATGCTTAATACTTTTGTTTGGTACTTAGCAAAGTTGGCTGATAGATCCCATGTAAAATCGGCACGGTGCAATACATCTGCATTGAAAGTGATTTCAAAACCATTATTTTTAATTTCTCCACCATTTACTACCTCATTTGCATAACCGGACACTTCAGGTACATTGATTGTAAAGATTTGGTCTTTGGTATTTGTTTGGAAATACGTAAAGTCTAAACCAATTTTATTACCGAAGAAACGAGCGTCAACACCCACTTCTTTTGAAGTTGAGATCTCTGGCTTTAATTCCGAGTTGTTCTTAGTAGTTGAAGATTGAACTGCTCCACCATTGAATCCATAGTATAATAACTCATTACTTAAACGGTATGGATCGGTATCGTTACCTACCTGAGCATACGATCCGCGTGCTTTCAAGAAAGTAAGGAAATTAGATTCGATATTAAGCATATCGCTTAAAACAGCAGTTAAACCAACGGATGGATAGAAATAAGATCTATTATCTGAAGGTAAAGTTGAAGACCAATCATTACGAGCAGTAACATCTAGGTATAAGTATTCTTTATAGCCCAACTGACCAAAAGCATACATTGAATTGATTCTCTTTTCGTAGAAGCTTGATGTTGGAGTTGTAGTATCTAAATTACTAATAGCAAAGAAGTTTCTACGACTTAATTGTCCTCCTACATTTAATGAATATCTTCTTTGATATAATGAGTTTCCACCTAAATTAATTCCAAAACGGAAATCTCCTAAATCTTTATTATATGATAATAAGAAATCAGAGTTAAGTTCCATTGTTTGACCTGTTGTTTCGGAATAACTACCTACATCATTACCCAATACAGACATTGATGCGTATTGTGATGAAACGTTTTTATTAGTTGATTGGTCAATACCTGAACGAATCATTAAACTTAAATCTTCAGTGAAATCATATTTTGCAGATGCAAAACCAATAAAACGATCTCTTTCCTCGGTATATGGTTGACGTAATGCATACCAATATGGGTTACCACCTAAGCCACCAATTGAGTTCGGATTTGGATAATTATACTGCAATAAACCTGCTGCATCAATATAATCATAGTCTTTGTATTGCGAATATTGCATGCTTCGAGGCATTGTATATACCGCTTCACCCACTGAACTTTCACCTGTATTTAAAGGGTTATCAATTGTTTGAGAAATGAAGTTGGTTTTAGCATCCAAATGCAATTTATCAGTTAAATCACTTGTCAAACGTATATTTAAGTTATGACGACTCAATTCATTTCCTTTTACAATACCTTGTGCTGTTGTATTTGTATATGAGAAATAACCTTGGATTTTTTCGTTACCCATCGAAGCTGAAACCGATTTTGCCCAGTTGTAACCTGTTTCGAAGAAATCCATACCATTATCCGGTTGTGGAGTCATAGAATAAGTAGCAGGACCGGCATAGTTTGGGTTAAAAGACAATTGCCAAGCATCAACTTGTTGTCCATTCATTTCAGGACCCCAGCTTAAGCGACTAGTTGGATCATAGAGACCTTTTGAACCTTGTCCATAAGTATCTTGCAAATTCAACATATTATATGCCTTAGAGAACATCAAGTTAGATGAAATTGTGATTTTTGCATCCTGACCTTTTGCACCTTTTTTAGTTGTGATGATGATAACACCGTTACTTGCACGTGTACCATACAAAGCAGCAGCAGAAGCACCTTTCAATACAGACATTGATTCAATATCCTCTGGGTTGATATTTGAAATACCATCCGAAGAAGTACGGCCACCAATATCGGCAGAAGCTGTATTAGCTACATTGTTATCCATTGGCACACCATCAATAACATATAACGGTTGGTTGTTACCAGTTAATGAACGGTTACCACGTAAAGTTACCCTTGACGAACTACCAACACCGCCCCCGGTTGTTGAAAAGTTCAAACCAGCAACTTTACCAGATAGTGAGTTAGCAACGTTTAATGAACGAGCTTCACTCAACTCATCTGTTGATACAGTCTGTTGAGAATAGGTTAACGCTTTCTTTTCGCGTTTAATACCTAAAGCAGTAACAACAACACCTTCTAGTTCTGTAACATCTTCAATTAAAGTAATGTTAATACTGCTCTTACCTGCAACAGGTACTTTTTCAGCATTAAAACCAATAAATGAAAAAAGTAATACACTTTCTTCTGATGGAACTACAATTGAATAATTACCATCTAAATCGGTGATAACACCCTGAGTTGTTCCTTCAATTACAATAGATACCCCAATCAACGGTTCACCATTTGAATCGAGTACCCTACCAGTAACTGTTTTTCCATCTTGTTGTAAGGCATTGTAATTACCAGTAATACTACCTTCTGCACTTACAAACTGCGTAAAAGCGACTAAACACAAACCCAATACGAATAGAGGTTTCAAGCCTGATCGAAACCTTCGCATGGTTGCTCTAACAATTGTCTTTTTCATAGATTCCAACTTGTTAAGTGAATAATTTAATAGATTCAATTTTTAAGATTTATCTCTCAGTTTTCATTTCCTTTTTCATTGTTAGCCTTTCTCATATACACTAAGTTTTATAGATATTTCATAAATATTTTATCATCACCAACTCAACATATACTACAATACATCACTTTATACTTTGTATAGAGTATTTACCTTTTTTATAATCTCTTGGAATCAACTTGAAACGGGCAAATCGTAACAAGTTGATCCAAAAGAAACTTACCACTCCGATATTTTAGTTTCTTTATAATTTGTTTCCCCTTCGGGCTTAATTAACTCTAGTTTCAGTAGCTTATTTACTGCTTATATTTAAAAGCAATTGCTTTGGCTAAAGGCAATTTAAAATCAGTAGGTAAACTAACAGTTACAGTATCACCATCTACCTTGTATTTTACTTTTTTACCATTACTAACCAACCTCATTACACTTCCCTTAGCAGGCACATTTCCAACCCACGATAGAGTAGACTCTAAAGCATGACTTTCATCGTAACAAGCTATTGCATAAGCTGTTTTCTTATCTTTTGATTGAGTAAAAAACACATTTTCACTCTGACAATTTTTTAAGGCACGTGTGGCATAGATAGCTTCTCCATTTTTATCCATCCACTGTCCAATTTTCTTTAAACTTTCTACTTGTTGAGGAGTAAATTCTCCTTCAGGTGTTGGACCTACCCCCAACAATAAAGAACCACCTTTAGCAACTACTTCAACTAATGTTCTGATTATTTGCGAAGTTGGTTTATATGAGTCAGTTGGAATATACCCCCAGGCTCCACCCAAGGTTATACAACTTTCCCACGGATGATCTAAAGCATGATCGGGAATTCTTTGTTCGGGTGTTTGATAGTTTTCATACAAACCACCTACTGTTCTATCCACTATTAAAAGACCTGGTTGATTTGTACGTGCCATTTTTGCTATCGCAGGCATATCAATATCCTGACTCCATGATGGAATAGGGGCTCCCCATGCCCTAACTTCATCAGTTACTGTTTCTAGTGGACGAACCCAACCACCGTCTAACCAAAGCAAATCAACATCACCATAACCAGTCATTAATTCCTGAATTTGGTTATAAGTGTATTTTTTAAATTGATTCCATCTCCATGGATTTTTATTGGCATCGTAATTGTTATTTCGGTTTGGAGTTGCATATTTAGGCCACCAGTAATATTCTGAATGCCAATCTGGTTTAGAAAAGTAAGTACCAACCATAAAATCTTGATCACGATATGCATCTAAAATATATTTTAATACATCAGATTTTTCGTTTGAACCAAACGGTGAGTGCGTAATACTATAATCTGTTTGCTTCGTATCCCACATACAAAATCCATCGTGGTGCTTGGTTGTAAAAACCAAATATTTCATTCCTGCTGCTTTAGAAGCTACAGCCCATTGCTCTGGATTAAATTTAATCGGGTTAAATTGATCTTTTAAACCAAAATACCAGTTTTTATAATCGTTATAACTTATAGTACTGTCCCTTTCAATCCAGTCTTCAGAACAAATTGACCATGATTCAATAATACCAGGCACAGCATATAATCCCCAATGGATGATGATACCAAACTTTAGGTCCTGCCATTCATCAAGCTTTTCTAAAACTTTTGGATCTTTAGGAGCCGTATAATGCTCTGTTTGGGGATGCTCATGTTGAGCATTCATCATTTGGGCCGAAAACAATACTATAAACAGATAGGTAAACAGATTTTTTTTCATCACTATATTTCGAATAACACTATTCCTACTTTCTTTCCTCTTAATAGTATTTTCACCTGAATTTGAACTATAATAGGCTATTAAATACTATTTGTCAATATATTACTCTACATTAAGCACATCTACCGCTTAACGTGTAATAGTTACACTTATGCCGATTCTAAAATATTTTCCGATTTGTAAGCTTTCAAATAATACGGTACCAGTGCAGCAGCACCTAATACAGGTATTTCATTATTCTCTGAACTTACAATTATTGTTGTATTCAGTGCATTTTGATGTGGAAACTTTTTAAATGTTTCCTTCATGCCTGGTTCAAAAAGTTTAAATGCATTAGCCAACGAGCCACCTAACACAATGGCTTCCGGACCATATGAATAGATTATTGTTTCTAACAAATGAGCGACATGCTCACCAAATTCATTAAATAGCCTCACAGCTTCGGCATCACCGGCTATCGCTTTTTCAGATATCTCTTTACCATTGCTGTTACAAGCACGTTGAAAGAATTTTCCACTACAATAGTTTTCAAAATCGGCATCGCGATAACCAATTCCACCGAATTCACCAGCCATTGATAAATTTCCAACATGTAACTGACCGTTTACCAGCACACCAGCACCCACTCCTGTACCCAAAGCAAGTGCTACCAAATTTGTATAGGCTTTCCCCTTGCCGTAAAATTTCTCTCCTAATAAAAAGCAATTGGCATCGTTACCAATAAACACAGGCAATCTGAAATATTGAGTTAATACTGATTTTAACTCAACATTTTTCCAGGCTGGAATATTCTGTACATTATAAACAATCCCTTTTTCAACATCAATTAAACCAGGAACACCAATTCCAATGCCTGCAACATTATTATCCATCAATTTTTGGACACCGTTAATTAAATCATTAACAATTTCAGTTTTTGATCGATAAGCATCTGTTGATGTTCTGAATTGCTTTACTACTTTTCCCTGATCAACATAGGCAAAGTGCATTTTTGTACCCCCTATATCAACGCCAATGTAACACTCTTTATTCATAACTTCCCAACTTTTCTAAATAGCATTTATGTGCAGTTTTCACTGCTTTCCCCTCATAAAAACTATGGTTCAATCTAGTTTGCTATATGCTTTTCAAAAGCATTTTCCATTACTACAGCTACTGCTCCCAACATGGCTATGTTATTTCCAAATTCAGTAATAACAATGTTTGTTTTTTCACTAATTTGTTTCATTGCATGGGTATTTATTCCTTGCTGAATGGGTGTTGTAATTAAATCGCCCGATTGCGACAACATACCACACAATACAATTAGTTCCGGATTAAAAAGCTGTATTAAAATAGAAATGGCTTTCCCAAGATTTATTCCTGTTTCGTGCAAAATTTTGATTGCATATTGATCGCCTTCCAGAGCTGATTTAATAACATTCTTTAGTTCTAAATACTTAAGTTTCGAGTCACTTTCTCCAATTGAAATAGACGTTTTCCCTTCTTTAACGCCTTCCTCAGCTAACTCTAAAACACGTATTCCTGAAGCTACTGTTTCGATACATCCTAATTTACCACATCGGCATAATTTACCATTTTCAACCATTGGTATATGACTAAATTCACCTGCAAATCCGGATGTACCACGATAAAGATTACCGTTTAATATCATTCCTAATCCTATACCCCAATCGAGATATAAAACCAAAATATCCTTTTTCCCTTTAGCACTTCCTAATCGAAATTCGGCTAGTGCCATTGCTTTAGCATCATTTTCGATATAAACGGGTATACCAATTGCTTCTTCCATTAATTGAGCAACTGAAGTGTTTCCATAATTCAGATATGTATAATTAACTCCTTTAAAAGAATCAACTAAACCAGGCATACTAATTCCAACTGCTAAAAACTTAGATTTATCAATCCCCGACCGCTCAATAACCGATTCGATGAATTCAACAATACCACCAAGCGTTTCAGGCTGATTATTTAATATAAGTGATTTTTCTTCTGTATCAAAAGCTTGTTGGTGATCTGCATCAAAAATAGCAACGCTCACTTTATAAATGCTCATCTCTACAGCTACTATAAAAAAGCCATCAGATACTAATCCAAACAAGTCAGGTTTTCGTCCTCCTATTGATTTGCCCTGTCCTTTCTTTTCAATGATTTTATTATCTAACATCTCTGAAAGAACCGACATCATATTAGGAGCACTTATCTTTAATCGTTTACAAAGCTTAGATGTTGTTTGAAAACCATCCATATACAAAGTCTTAACAATTCGTATTTGCTGAACATACTTCTTCTTTTCAACTTTATCCAGTTGCTTCACAAGTTCAGTATCGAATTGTAAGTATTCCATAGACTTTTATTTCGCTTTGTAATTTTGACAATGTAAAAGTATATTTTTTTAATATTAAACCAAAACTTTTATTAATTTTTTATAAAAGTATCTTAATCTTTTTTAAATATTTCTACTTTTGCCTTACAACAAATAGAGTACTAGTGTTAGTAAACACCCTATTTAGAAGCATAAAGGTTAATCATACAAATCCTTTACAAGACTTCAGAAAAAACCGAACTTAACCTTGAAATCATCTAACGTTAAACGAATAAATTATTCATTTCAGAAATATTTTAAATCAATTTTGGATTTTCATCAATAATAAAAGCTGAAAAAATGAGACGAAGACTATTACATGTACAATTTATTATGGTATCAGCACTGCTGCTATTTAATCAAACCATTTATAGCCAACATTCAAAATTCAGAGAAAGCAATCTTTCTATTGATGAGAGAGCCAACGATTTGTTACAGGCTTTAACGCTAGAAGAAAAGATATCATTATTAGGTTATTCGTCTCCGGCTATTGAACGCCTTCAGATACCTTATTATAATTGGTGGAATGAAGGATTGCATGGCTCGGCACGTGCAGGACAAGCCACTGTTTTTCCACAGGCTATTGCCATGGCTGCCACTTTTGATCCGGTATTAGTTAATCAAGTAGCAGATGCTATTTCTACCGAAGCACGTGCCAAACACAATATGGCCATTGCTAAAGATAAAAGATTACAATACTTAGGTATTAACTACTGGACACCTAATATTAATATCTTTCGCGATCCACGCTGGGGACGTGGACAAGAAACCTATGGTGAAGATCCATACTTAACCGGACAAATAGGAACAGCTTTTATACATGGACTGCAAGGCGACGATCCTGATAAATATAAAATATCAGCCTGTGCTAAACACTTTGCAGCACATAGTGGCCCCGAGGCAGTTCGCCATGAATTTAATGCCGTAGTAGACGAAAAAGACTTGCGCGAAACTTATTTACCAGCTTTCAAAACCTTAGTTGATAACGGAGTTTCAGCTGTAATGTGTGGCTACAATCGTTTAAACGATGAGCCTTGCTGTACTTCCGAAAACCTGTTGGAAACCATTTTAACCAAAGAATGGAAATTTAAAGGACAGATAACTACCGACTGCTGGTCGCTGGATGATATATATCTTCGTCACAAATCATTGCCTACCGCTGTTGATGTTGCAGCTGCAGCTATCAAGCAAGGTGTTAACATGGACTGCTCTCCTCTTTTGCAGCGCGAGGCTATGAATGCTATCAACCAAGGTTTGATCACCGAAAAAGATATTGATCGTTCGATTTATACAACTTTAGTTACTCAGATTAAACTTGGTTTTTACGACGATCCATGTGAATCGCCTTATACAACTTTTGGTCCGGATAGTATTAATAACAACTACCATGTTGATTTAGCTTTGAAAGCAGCCGAAAAAAGTATGGTCCTTTTAAAGAATGATGGAGTTTTACCATTGGATAGAAGTAAAACTGGTTCGATGATGGTATTAGGTGAGAACGCAGCCAATATTAGCGTATTGGTTGGAAACTATCATGGTATGTCGGGAAATATGGTAACATACGCTGAAGGCCTGGTTTCAAAAGCGGGCCCGGGAACAGCGGTTCAATACGATTTTGGAGTAAGCTACTCCAACACTACACATTTTGGAGGAATATGGGGCGCCGGAATGTCAGATGTATCAGTTGTTGTTTTAGGCCTTACTCCTCTTTTTGAAGGCGAGGAAGGTGATGCCTTTTTATCGAAAAGTGGTGGCGATAAAGAAGACTTAAGCATACCCGAAGCTCATTTAAAATTCCTAAAGAAGTTACGTGCATCACATGATAAACCAATTATTGCTGTACTAACAGCCGGTAGTGCTTTGGATGTTGAAGAAGTAGCACCTTATGCCGATGCCATCATTTACTCGTGGTACTCAGGCGAGCAAGGAGGAACCGCTTTGGCCAACATTATTTATGGCGATGTTTCACCATCGGGTAAGTTACCATTAACTTTTTATAAATCGTTGAATGACCTTCCTGCATACGAAGATTACAGCATGGCCAACAGAACCTATCGTTATTTTAATGGCGAAGTTGCCTATCCCTTCGGTTTTGGGTTAAGTTATACCCGTTTTGATTATGAGTGGATCAATCAACCTGCCAAAGCATATAAAAAAGATCAGGAGATTACTTTTGATGTAAAAGTTAGTAATGTAGGTGATTTTGATGGTGACGATGTAGTACAAATCTATATTCAGTATCCTGATATTGATCGTATGCCTGTTAAAGAGCTAAAAGCCTTTAAGCGCACCAGCATCAAATCAAACGGTGCTTCTAACCTTTCATTTACCATCAACACAAACAATTTGCAAAAGTGGGATCTGAAACGTAGCAAATGGAATTTATATAAAGGTGAGTACAAGATTCTGGTTTCGAAAAATGCCAATGAAGCGGTATTGGAACATACATTTGTTATTAAATAAATTGAAACATAAATTTATTATACCATAAGAATACATTACTGATTTTCTCCGCTCAAGCCGCGGTGGCTTTTCATTTCTTGTCTTGACACAAGAAACGAAACAAAGAAAGTCAAGACTACAATGAAAATGATGCCTGTTTACTTATTAACCTTAAGTGCGGCCGGGTGATCTTCAAACAAGTTCTCAGCTTCCCGGTCTTACTAAAGCTTAATTTTATAAACACACCTCATTTTCATTGAGGCCACACATACTTAATACTATTATAAAATGATAAAATCAACATACAAACTAGCAGTAGTTTTAGCACTGGCAACAATGGGTGTTGGGTGCACTAACAAGCAAGAAAGCAAGAAAGAAGTCGCACTGACTGATTACGTCGATCCGTATATTGGAACAGACTATCACGGACATGTATTTCTGGGTGCTCATGTTCCGTTTGGAGGCGTGCAAACCGGCCCAACCAACTATACCTGGGGATGGGATTGGTGCTCGGGCTATCATTATTCCGACTCAATCATGACAGGTTTTGCACAAACTCACCTAAGCGGAACCGGCATTGGCGATTTGGGCGATATCCTAATCACACCCTACACTGGCAAGCTTAAGTCAACTCCCGGAACCAAAACCAATCCTTTGGGAGGCTATGCTTCGTTATATTCGCACGACAAAGAAACCGCCGAAGCAGGTTATTACAGTGTTGATTTGCTTCAATACAATATTAAGGCAGAACTAACGGCAACCGAACGTACCGCTTTTCATCAATACACTTATCCCGAAAGTGACGAAGCGCGCATTGCCATTAATCTGGCGCGAGGCATTGGCTGGGATCGCCCGGGCAAATCATCCATCTCCATCATTAATGATTCAACAGTGGTTGGATATCGTAAATCATCGGGATGGGCAAAAGATCAGATCTTGTTCTTTGCACTACAAACCAATAAACCATTTACGCAGGCTCAACTATTCGATGGCATAAAATCTATTGAAGGACAAAGTGCCATTAAAGATAGCATTGTGGCTGTTCTATCATTCAATACAAAAGCCAACGAAGAGGTATTATTAAAAGTAGGCGTATCGCCGGTTAGTACCGATAATGCATTGGATAATATCAAACAGGAGAATGCCGGGTGGAACTTTGATAATACCGTAGCTGAAGCCAAAAATAAATGGAACAAAGAACTATCAAGAATAAAGGTTGAATCGAAGGATGAAGCACAGCTTCGTACCTTTTACACTGCGGTTTATCATGCCTACACAGCACCCGTTTTATTTAACGATGCCAATGGCGACTACCGTGGAACCGATAAAAAAGTATACAAAAACGCCGGCTTCGACAACTATACTATTTTCTCGCTTTGGGATACGTACCGCGCTGCACAGCCTTTGTTTACCATTGCTCAACCCGAACGCGTTTCGGATATGATTAACTCCTTGCTGGCCATTTATCAACAACAAGGCAAATTACCCATCTGGCCTTTGCATGGTAACGAAACCGATTGTATGGTGGGATTTCCGGCTATTCCGGTGGTAGCTGATGCTATCTTTAAAGGATTCCCAAATATCGATGCTTCTTTAGCTTTGGAAGCCATGCAGGCATCATCGATGCGCGATGATTACGGAGTGAAATATTTAAAAGAAAGAGGATTTATTCCGGCCGAATTGGAGAAAGAATCAGTTTCTAAAGCTTTGGAATATGCCATTGCCGACTGGTGTACAGCACAGCTGGCCGACTCCTTAAATCAACCAGAGGTTGCTGAATACTATTCAAACAGAGCATTGGCTTATCAAAAATACTTTGACAAGGAAACCGGTTTTATGCGCGCCGTTAAAGCTGATGGCAGCTTCCGAACTCCTTTCAATCCGTTTGAATCAACTCACGAATGGGGCGATTATACCGAAGGTAATGCATGGCAATACACCTGGCTAGTGCCTCACGATGTACACGGCTTAATTGATTTATTTGGTTCTGATGAAGCTTTTATCAGCAAGTTGGATAGCCTGTTTATTGTTGAGGGAGATATGGGACATATGGCTTCGCCTGACATCAGTGGTTTGATTGGTATGTATGCACAAGGTAACGAGCCGGGACACCACATCCCTTACTTGTATTCCTTTGCCGGACAGCAATGGAAAACGGCACAATTGGTGCGTCGTATTATGGATGAAATGTTTACCGATCAGCCCGATGGTATTTGCGGTAATGAAGATTGTGGGCAGATGTCGGCTTGGTACATACTATCGTCAATGGGACTTTACCAGGTGAACCCTGCCGATGGTGTATTTGTATTTGGTTCGCCTTTATTTGATAAGGCTACTATCACATTACCTGAGGATAAATCGTTTACCATTACAGCCAATAACCAAAGCAAAGAAAACGTGTACATTCAAAAAGCCAGCTTAAACGGAGCAGATTTAACTCGTACCTACATCACATATAAAGAAATTATGAAGGGTGGTGAGTTGGTATTTGAAATGGCTAGCACACCTAACAAAGAGTTTGGTAAAGAGATTAAGGACAGACCTTGATTAGATTCTTTAGATTGTTAGACTGATAGATTATTAGATCGTCAATCATTAAATAATAAACCACAGATTATAGGATTAAAACAGATTCTTTGTAATCCTAAAAACTAATTACTCTGTAGTTAAGAATATAAAAATGAAGAACCCAACATTTATACTTCAGGTACTTATTACCCTATTGATGCTTACATCATGTAACACAAAAAAAGATATTAAGGTAATTGACCTACAATCGGAATTTGCATATAACGATACCATTCCGCCAAGTGTGCATGCGGCTACTTTGGAAGAGATCAGCAACAACCAATTAATTGCCGCCTGGTTTGGCGGCAGTTACGAAGGGGCCAAAGACGTGGGTATTTATTCGACTTTTTACACACAAAACAAATGGCAGAAACCGATTCAATTGATTGAACCGCCTGTTATCAATAACGATACTCTTGCCTGTTGGAACCCGGTACTGTTTAAAAGCAAGAGCAATAAGCTGTACTTGTTCTACAAAGCGGGTAAAAATCCGCGTGAGTGGTTTGGCGCCATGATTACTTCGGATGACGAAGGTCAATCGTGGACAGAACCGGTGTATTTGCCCGATGGTTTTCTGGGCCCAATCAAGAATAAACCTGTTGAGCTGATTGATGGTCAGATTATTTGTGGATCGAGCACCGAAAGTGTTGAAGGTAATATATGGAGGGCTCATGTTGAGATATTTAATGAGGCAGACACCACTTGGAAGATGGTTGAAATACCCAATGCAAAACAGCTGGAAGTGATTCAACCCACTTTTATACCTCATCCGGATAATAAATTGGAGATGCTTTGCCGAAGTAAACACAACAAAGTGGTAACTGCATGGTCGGATTACTCAGGTACCAACTGGAGCGAATTAGATACCATTAATGTAGTGAATTCCAACTCGGGCATTGATGCCATTGCCATTGATGATGATTTGTTTTTAATGGTAAACAATCCGCTCAAGCAAGGTCCTGACTGGTTCTATGGTAGAAATATACTGGATGTTGAGTACTCAACCGACGGTATTATCTGGACTAAATTGTTTGATTTAGAAAACGAGGAGAAAGGCCAGTTCAGTTATCCTGCCATTATTCAAACATCGGATAAAACCATACATGTTTTATACACCTTCAACCGCGAAGGGATTAAGCATACACAGTTCAGAATTGAATAGCAATTATTGCTCATGATTGATAGATTATAATTAAACCAAAATCCCGGATTGCATAACGATGCTTTCCGGGATTTTTATTTTTTTGAATATTTAATGCATATATTCAAAAACATTTATATCTTTAATCAACTTAACACAATAATTATACCTAACTTTTATTTAAATGAACACTAAACATTCCCTTTGTAGAGTTCTCATCCTATTTTCTGCTACTCTCTTTCTTTTTACTATAAGCTGTAAAAAAGATAATTCCATAATTATTGATCCCGAGTTACCTGAGTTAGGATCAACCATACTAACAAATAAAATGTATAATCAGGTAACAATTAATAGTTCAATATTATCAGATGGAGGCGACAGCATTAAAGAAAGTGGCATTTGTTGGGGCTTAGAGCCTAATCCAACAATATCTGATTTTTACAAAACTGAAGCTTCAGACAATGATACCACTATATCCATTGACATGACCAAACTTAATTCTAACATACAATATTACGTACGAGCATATGCTACTAACAAAGTAGGCACTACATATGGAGAAGAGCTATCTTTTACACTATGGTTAAATAAACCTAATAAACCTGTTACGGATATTGACAACAACCAATACAAAACAATAAGAATAGGAGACCAAACTTGGATGGTTGAAAATTTAAAAGTTACACACTACCGGAATGGAGATCCAATCGCCTATTTAACATTACAGGAAGATTCTGAGTGGGTCTTAGATAAAAAAGGTGCATACTGTGCATACGATGATGACCCAAGTAACGCTAATAAAGTTGGATACTTATATAATGGTTATGCAATTATGGATAAAAGAAGTATCTGCCCCGATGGCTGGCATATCCCCTCAAAAGAAGAATGGCAGACATTAATAGATTACTTAGGTGGAACACCTGTTGCAGGAGATTATATAAAATCTCGAGAAGTATGGGATTATAGCAATAATTACTACAAACCACCATTTAGTTATACAAACCTAAGTGGTTTCACAGCCTTACCGGGAGGTATGAGATGGCATTCAAAACCACAAAATACCACAACAAGTTATACTAATGTTAATGGTGGTGAGGCGTTTTTTGCAACAACAGAATATTGTTCGGATAATATCAATAACATGTGGTTTATGGGGCTACAATCAAATTGGAGTTCAGCTAACTTATGGCCTACTATGACTAAAGAATGCGGACAAAGTGTTCGCTGTATAAAAGATTAACAACTAATGTTATACTTATATTGCACAGCATATTGAGTCCATGCGACTGGGCTGTGCAATTTTCATACCTATTAAACTCTTTCAATCCTGTTTGCGAAGCTATTTTACAACTTGCTCAAATGCAGTGATCATTGCAATGATAATACACATCATAAAAATATGTGCTATTAACCAATCAATAAAGTATTACTCCCCCCCGCAGGTATAAGAGATACACACTAAGCCATACACCTATCGATTACCGTAAACATATCGCTCAAACCACGAATTAATCTTCATAAATAGGTATTTATACGCATTTCTGATAAGGTTTTTATACATACTTTTATTTCAAACATTTAAAACCCTTGTCATGATACTATTATCATCGCATCTAACAAGTGAATCAAATGGTAAAGCACTAAAAAGTTCTCTTGCATTAATAGCCGATGTATTACACAATACATCTTTGTTTGATGGTGTTGAATACCCTATTATATTTTTATCGGGCAACAGAGTAAATTCTTATCGGGCACCTTACCAATTTATTGTCGGGCATCACAATAAATTATTGTCAGGCACTACACTTAATTATTGTCTCGGACAATAATTTACTATGGTTAGGCAATAGAATTAGCTAATAAATATTGCATGAAGCAAATTATCGTAAACAAACTATAAACAACCGGCATTATGCCATATAAATCAATTAACTATGTATCAATTCAAGAAAGTTTTCAGAAAAAAACCAGGAACTGAAGAAGGTAAATATTATGCATCAGTAAGTTCTCGAGGTAAAGTAAGTATCAGTCAACTAGCTAAGGAAGCAGGTAACCTAACATCGGTTAATCAAACCGATGTTAAAGCTGTGATAGATGCCTTAATGCAGGTAATACCCAACAACCTGAATAAAGGCTTGCGTGTTGAATTGGGCGAGTTGGGCACACTTACGGTTAATGCCAAGAGCGAAGGTAAAGATATGCCCGAAGAGGTGAATGCAGCATGTATACATTCTGTAAAACCTCGTTTTTTACCCGGCAAAGCACTAAAGAATGCCATTCGGGATATTACTTTCGAACCGGCAGAATAATTTTACCACTACGTCAGGAAATTCCATTGTAATCTATGGCTATCTTTTTTAGTTTCAGTAAAAAGGTTTGTAATGGAAACTGATATACTTATACTCCACATTTATTATACAGCCTACCCTCAACTTATTCTTTAAAAGAGGTGTAGGCTTTTTATTACACTTCAACTTTGAAGGGATAAATATATAGTAATGCACCGGCATAAAATCCTTAAAGCTGGTGCATTACTCAAAAATACCTTTCGATATGAATATCCTGATTTTAATTAGTAAAATCGTGCAGCTTAATATCAAAAACAAGAACTGAATTAGCAGGTATACCATTCATAGCATAGTTACCATATGCCAAAGGCGATGGAATAATCAATGATATCTTATCACCTTTACTCATTAACGGAATACCAATTTTCCAACCTGCAATTAAACCATTAAGCGGATACCTAAAAGTGTCATCTTCTTTGGTTTGATCAAATACATTTCCATTAGTTAAATATCCTTTATAACTCACCTCTACAATAGAACTGGCTTTAGGCTTGTCAGTATCTGCTTCATCAGCTACTTCGTGATTAAAATAAAATACTCCCATGGGTTTATCTCCAATAAATATCTCTGCTGCGTTCAGATCATTATCGCTAATATAATCTTCTATAATTTTACGATCGATTTCCATTTGCTTAACAGCATCATATACATCATCTTTTGAACAACCAAAAACCGTTAGGGCAATTACAGCAACTCCTATAAAGCTTTTGGCAAATACAACTTTTCTCATCTTTCCTTTATTGATTTTGTTGTTTACATTGGATGAATTTCAAGCATTTATCATGCCTAATTTTTATAACAAACAACATATTGAGAAAAATCATATCCTTGTCTTAGTTAGGCACTAATCATCAAGTATAGTAACCTCATTTAGGTATTTAATTTGATTGATAATACTTTCATCAGGGGGTAATATCCAGTTATCACGCCATTGAG
The DNA here is from genome assembly GCF_963668385.1 of uncultured Carboxylicivirga sp. Classification (GTDB taxonomy): domain Bacteria; phylum Bacteroidota; class Bacteroidia; order Bacteroidales; family Marinilabiliaceae; genus Carboxylicivirga. Next base: position 3,657,623 of record NZ_OY764327.1, on the reverse strand, counting down.
CCGGAAAATAATCTCCCTCTTGTTGTATACTTAGCTTTTGATTCCAGTTTCGAGGCAGGCTTTTCGTCACACTTTGATAATCATCAGCAGTAATACCCGACCAACTTAGCTCCTGCTCTATTTTCTTAGGATATCCATTTAGATTGAATTGTATATTACAAATAGCAAAATCAGGCTCCCATTCTTCTCCTTTAAATTGCCAGGTCATTTCTCGCTGTTCGTTCAACACTTCAAAATCGTTACTAGTCCCCCTACTGGTAATATACATATCAGGCATCAGATATTTTTGTCCTTTTGGACTATGCTTCCATGTAGCCCATACCAAACCATATGTCTGAGCATCCACCCACAACTCACCTTTAAACAAAGCATAGCTTACCTCATCATGCTGATCAAACGCTATGCAATAAATCTCACGTCCATTTATCAGAGTCTGCCCCAAAAGCTTGTAATCATATTACTTCTGAAATTTACTATTAACAAACGACTGCAGCTCCCACACCGGATCAATTAAAGGGATAGTACCACCTCGTTTTACAGGTTGGAAAGGAATCTTCTGATCTGCATCTGCAGATTGATTCATTTGGCCACCCGTAATCTTTGTTACGATTGGTAAAGTAGTTTCTGCAATATTGGGCCAGGATTGAATAAAGGCATAATCACTTACCATATGCAGATGATTGTTATCGAATAATTTTTCGCGATATGCCCCTTTAAAAAAGGCTTTTTTCGAATATCGGTTCTTGATTCTGTTTCGGTAGACTTGCTTCATAATTTCCTGCACATCACCATCAGATTTATCATATGGCTTCTTGTGCATGGTTTGATTTCCGGATATCAATTCGGAATAGCTACAAATTAAGGTCTGGTATCCTGGTTTATCAATATGCAAGGTACTGTAAGCATCTATCCTATTAGTATCTATTAAAAATAATCCGGTTCCCGACGAATAAGTACTCCAACTCCCATCATCTAATCCGATACGCGCATACGCAGCGGGTACATCAGGTGATATTATCAAAACTGGCCTTCCTGCAAGTTGACCTGAAACCTCTGATCTTTCAATTTCTTCGGTTTTAATAGGTTGATGACTAAACAATGAATCAGCAGAATAATACATTAAGCTCCCCAACTCACCATACTTAGAAACTCCATTTATCTCCAAACGAATTTTATCAGACACATCCGATGCATAAAATTGCACCTGAGCTTTTCCATTAGCATCAGTTTTTATTTGTGGAAACCAGGCCAAAGTATTTCTAGCATCGGCAATAACACTATCTTTTAATGCGGTTGAGTAATCAACATTATAAAACTCCTTTACTCTTTTATATCCATGCAAAGTAACATTCGACATACCTTTGTATGCCGTTGTACTAAACAAACCACCACCCGATTGAGTATAAATAGAAATAATTGCGGTTGGTGTTGCAATAGCATCAACCCCTTCTTCCATAAAAGCCATTACACCATCAAAAGTTCCTAAATCGGGTTGTTCTTCACTATAAAAACGGTAATCTTCGGTTAATGAGCTTTGAGCCTTATATTCATTTGGAATCAATAAATCTATTGATTTAATTTCTTTTGGATCCATGGTTACCAAATCTTCAACTCTATAAGTACCCAACTCTCCCTTCATTTCGCCACGCAAGTTAGAAGCACCTACCATACGGCCGTCAATAAAAACATAAAAACGATGCCTTGGCTTACCTAATAGTTTAAAAATAATCCTTGCTGATGTAGCCGAGTCATAATCTACAGTTACACGCATATTTGGAAACGCATCATACATCAGCGAAAAAAGCCCATCGCACCATGGTTGCTCCTCAACCAGTTCTTCAATGGAAGATTCTCCAACTGAGTATTCCGGCGATCCGTATTTATCGGTCATTTGCCCTTTAGGCGATTTCTTACTTTCGGCGGTAATATCAACATCGCCAATTACTTTGTCTGTTCTAACCACAAAAGTATCCTCTTGCACCACCCTCATTAATTGTTTTCGCAACACTTCGGGTTGCAACATTGGTTTGTCTGTCAGTAAATCGTCGGAAGTATTGTTCCAGGCAGCTTTTAAATAAGCATACTGATCAACAGCTTGTGGCTGATAGTTTGATTTGATATACAACTTATAATCGCGCTGACTATCTCTTTTATTTTTTGTTTGGAAGACTACATTTTTTGTATCATAAAAATCACGCATGATGAAAGTAAATCTCCCCTCATCGTTCACTTCTTCGCTATAACTATCAAAAACACTTCCGGCCACCATCGATACAGCTGCCCCTTTGGGTACTTTTTCTTTTCCCCAAGGCGATCGAACTTCGCCTTGAACATAAATACCGGGTTCTTCAAGATACGTCGGCATAATCAAGGTATCAGCCAAAACTTCTTCCCATCTATAACGACGCCATCCATTGGTTAACATTAACAACTCGGTTTTCATTGCAGCTTCACGTGTATTTTGAAAAAGTACAGGATCGTATATTTTAAAATGAGGTAAATCGGAACTCAAAGTCATATAATTAACCATATCCGGCACCCGATAATTTCGGCTATCAACTCGCTTTGCATCTGTTACTGATATAGAAAAAACACCCTCAACTGGCTCACCTGTGGAATTGGAAACGTTGATACCCAGGTTCACATTATCTCGACTCTCGTGAGGAAGTTTATTTTCTACTATTGATATAGCTAAAGCACCTTCTCTTTTTAGAAAGAACAGACGTTCACATCGAGGCATTTTATTCGAGTCGAATAAAGTAAATTGAACGATGCCAGAGTTAAATTCACTCTTATCGAATTGTACAGTCAACTGCTGACGACCGGTTAAATTCAATTTCATTGCATTTACAGCCTTGCCGTTTTGAGCTGCTAAAACAAACAACGATGTATCAACATCTGCCTCACCATTTCTACTAACCGATAAATTAATGGCACTTCCTCTCTCTACTACCGACATAGCCAACCCACTATCTTTAACATCAGGCAATGAATACTTTAACCGCACACTCTCTTGTTCCATCGATTTAAGATAGTAGCTTTGACCTGCTTCCGGCATTATCATAAAAAAACCTTTGCCTCTCCACAATGTATTAGCCGCAGCCACAAATTCGCCTTTTGAATTTTCGACTACCCCCATAAAGTTTTGAGGCATCCCCATACTATCGCATACTTCAAAAGCAACTTTAGAACTTACTCCTGCTAACAAATCACCTCCTTCGGGATAGAATTGTATATTCAAGCCTTCCTCTTCAGATTGATCCGAAACTGATGGCACCTTCCTTCTTTCGTCCGTTACTTTATTTACTGATGAAGAAGATCCTGAATTGCCTGGAATATCATTTATTATTATCTCTTTTGAGAAATAGAATTCACTACCACTATTACGCATCCAGTTAGTATACGCAACTAAATAATAGGTACCCACCGGTGCATTAGGTTTTACATCTAATTGCCCCGATGCAATACCTTCATTAATCTTAAACATCTCTTTTGCATAAATAGTGCGGTCCGGCTTAAGCAGTTCAACATGTAATACTACTTCGGTATTATTGAGCTGTTGCGAAACTGCATTCATAACAAAAGCATTAAACCAAATGGTTTCTCCGGGTAAATAAACAGGTCTATCGGTTTGTATAAATATCTTCTCTTGATGATTAACTTTTTGATATAGAGCTAACTTTTTAAGAATATCGATTTGCCAGTTTTGAGAATTAGCATAAAAACTAATCGTAAAAAGAAAACATAACACCAGATAAAATCGAGGTATTATAGAAAGTTTAGGGAAGGGTAGATTCATTATTTCGAATTATGATAGTGATTCACTTGAATTTCACATAAATATAACATTAAATACCGTTAAATTAAATCATTGGAAATATCTACACCTCATATCAATGAATAAACTTTATAAATACATTTACAATGACTTATAAATTTAAGATCCTTTAATCAATTACATTCGGGCATGGTGCTATTATTAAACTTTAATTTTTCTGAGTTTTTAAATGATATTGGAAGACTCTCTTCTGCATGTAACTGAACATTATCCAGTTTCACATCCTCGGTATAATTAAATTCAGCACCATACACCGAAGTCATATTTACATTTTCCAAGCTAATATCACTAATCTTCATTTCGGGCAAACCATTAAAATACATCGATCGTCGCGAACCTACTGAAGTAATATTCTTAAAATGTAAACTTCTGAAACAAGGTGTTTCTTCGGTTACTTTGTGTTCTATTTCGATTACAGTACCTTTTTTATCGGCCAAAGCAAGCTCTTCAGAAACCGATCGACCTCCATAATACAAATTAAAAGTGAGTGCATCAGTTACAATACCTTGCATGGTGATATTTGAAATAAAAATATTTTCGACTACACCACCTCGTCCTCTTCTGCTTTTAAAACGAAGTCCCACATCGGTACCCAAAAAGGTGCAATTATCGACCTTGATATTCTCGATTCCTCCAGACATTTCGCTGCCCACAACAAAACCTCCATGTCCCTTGTAAACCATACAATTATCAACAATCACATTTTTTGTTGGGCGACCACGTTTGCGGCCATCTTCATCCTTACCCGATTTTAAACAAATACCATCATCACCCACATCAAACTGACTGTTAATGATCAATGCATTTTCGCACGATTCCAAATCAAGCCCATCACCATTTTGTGCATAGCTCGGATTACGTACCTTGATATTATCAATAATCAGATTTTTACACATCAACGGATGAAGATTCCAGCTTGGAGAATTAGAGAAACAAACACCGCGCAGCATTACATTTTCGCACTCAATAAGGCTAACCATTACAGGACGTAGAAAATCTTTTACCGCTTGCCACTCTTCGTCAGTTTGCAAGTTGCGAGGCACATTCATATCGCTGATGGTATCGCCGTGCAATGCTTTTGGCGATGGAAACCAATAATCATCACGCTTATAAACTCCTCCTCGCGAGGTTATCTTTTTCCACATACTGGCAGTTACCTTCTGCCTTTTTACCGGACGCCAAAAATCGCCGGAGCCATCAATACATCCTTCTCCGGTTATGGCAATATTCTTAAGATTCCTACCCGAAATAGGCGATTGACAGCGTCGCGTATCCAACCCTTCAAAAATGGTTTCCACCAAAGGATAATCATCGTAATCGCGGGTAAATAAAACCAATGCACCTTCTTCCAGATGTAAATTAATATTGCTTTTCAGTACAATGGGCCCCGTTAACCAAATGCCTCGCGACACAATTAAAGTTCCCCCTCCTTTGCCTGATAATGCTTCGATGGCATTATTAAAAGCAACGGTATTTTTATACACACCATCACCTATCCCACCAAATTCAGTCAGATTAATACTTCTATCCGGGAAAGATGGCTCATGCACTTTGTCCATCTCAAAAGGAAGGTTATTATATAAATACTCATAAGGATATGACTCCTCGGAAGCGCTGCTACAAGCAACTATCAGTCCCGTTATCAATACCAGATATATTGTTTTCAAAATCTTCATAACTGCAATTTTAAACTATCAATTCGTTATTTTCCCAACTCCAAACACCCCATAATAAATGGGCCTGTTGCCTTGGTATCATTATCTCTGATTCGCTCGTTAACGTAGTAATCAAAACTACCATCGCGGTAAGGATTGCCTCCCAAACCGGCCACCGCACAGCACTTTGTTAACGTTAATGTACCATCATCGTTGGTTACAATCAAGTTCTTCATCAATCCATTATAGGCTTTAAGCGCCACCTTTTTATACGATTTATCGATGTAGCCCTTATTAACAGCCTTGGCATAAGCATACATGTACATGGATGAAGCCGAAGCTTCGAGATAATTTCCTTCACGTTGCCCCTGATCAATAACCTGATACCACAATCCGGTGCTATTCTGGTAGGGTTTTAACCCTTTTGCCACTTTATTCAATATTGCAATTAACTGAGCTCGTTGAGGATGATCTTCCGGAACAAAATCCAACACATCAACCAAAGCCATAAACCACCAGCCCATGCTTCGTCCCCAAAAATTAGGAGAATGCCCGGTTTCTTTATCTGCCCATTTTTGCTTTTTGCTTTCATCCCAGGCATGATAGTAAAGACCTGTTTTTTCATCGTAAGTATGACGATCGCAAATGATAAACTGATTGATGGCATCGTTCATCATTTCGGGATGATTAAAGGTAAGCGCATACTGTGCGTAAAAAGGTGCACCCATATACAATCCATCCAGCCACATTTGATGCTGATAAATCAGTTTATGCCAAAAACCACCTTCCAAGGTACGAGGATGATGTTTTAGTTGATTAATCAAACGATCCATCGCCAATTTGTATTTTTCATTACCGGTTACCTTATACACATCAAACAAAACCTTGCCCGAGTTGATATAATCAATGTTGTAGGTCTCAACTTTGTATTTATGTATTTCGCCTTTATCGTTAATAAGTGTATCGGCCCACTGTACCACATAATCGAGGTACTTTTCATCGTTAGTGTGTTTCCACACTTTTAGCATAGCCAAACATCCTAATCCTTGCGAATAGCCAAAATACAATCGTTTACCATGATCTAACTGCCAGGCTTCGGGAAATCGTTTCATCTCCGAATCAGCAAACTTTACAGCCGTTGATTGTGCTTTTAAATAAGGTGTAACCAGTAATATCGAAATCAAAATAAGAACTCTCATACTATTCTATTATTTCATTAATGTTATACTCATAAGGCCAATAACCACATCATTAGCAACAGCCTCTACTCGAATATTCTTCAACTCTTTTGATGCATTTAAAGGCAAATCAACAATTATTCCGGCTCCTCCATCAATCTCTCTTCCATACACTTCATGAGGATTAATATTCAGATCGGCACCTAAATAGCGGCTTACCAAACCCGTTTTAAATGCGACACGATAAGGTGCAGATCTCTCCAGCTTAAATGCATAATCATCGGTATATAAATCCTGCTCTATTGGCAACCAATTGTCGGGATTAACCAACTGAAGCGAATCTGAACTTCCATCGGTATAAGTTACCACCACCTTTCCATTAGGTATATGGCATTGCATATGATTTGTACTTCCGGCCATTAAAAGATAGGCATGACGCGCTTTTCCATCAATCGGTATTTGTATTTGATTAGGATAATTATCCCATAAAGATGTGTAAGCGATATTCGACTTGGTAGTGTCACTAAGCGATTTAAACGGAATATGAAAAGGCGTATTAAACACAACATCCTTAACTTTTGCTCTGAAACCAGCATCGTTGATTGTTGCTGTTTGTAACGGATGACACCACTCGCCAATACCCTGAGTAGGAATTTGTAATGTGGTATAAGGCGATCGGGGCGAAAGATACTCCTGCTTAAATATATCGCTTACTGATGCATTAAAAACTGAATGTAAATCAATCATTTCATAAACGGCATCAGCATTTTGAAGATTCCAATTAACTAAATGGGTTTGATAGATTATTGCATCCTGATTAAATACCTCCAATAAATTACTTCCAAAAACAGCATCAGCCTCCGATACTGAAATCCATTGACTAAATTCTCCTGCCTTAATGATTAATTTATCTGATAAAACCTTAGAATGATTGATTTTTATAGCACCACTAAAATCCTCATTTTGATTATTTAATATCCGAAACTTCAGCTGATCGTCCTCCGACAAATAATCAATGGTAAAAGGTTCTTTGATTTCAATATCAACGGGCTCCCACCATTTCATATCATCCTGCTGAAGTTGAATAAAAAAGGTATGATGGCCACACTCACCCTGTAATTCCGCTTCTACAGAATGAGAATCTACTTTTTCGCCTTTCAGAATTGATTGAGGATCGTAGATTTTAATAATTTCATTATTAGATGTCAATTGCCAACGGTTACCACTTACGCCGCTTTTGTTATAATTTGCATGGATGATATAACTTCCGGCCCAAACAACTTTTATCTCAGCCGATGTAAAATCGTCACAAGTAATTTGTAAGATGGGTCTGCCAACACTTTCGATAAGCTGCCAATCGTGAGGTTCTCCATTCACTAACACCTCTTTTACTCCTGATTTTTCTGCCTTAATTCGTAACGAAAGTTCCACACCCTCTTTTAAACGATTTGTGATTTGATAGGTGTTTGATACTTCATATTTTACAAAATCAAATGTGATATCTGAAGTTTGAATTTTAGCAAACTCCCAATCAGTTGGTAACCCGGGTTGAATCACCAATCGGTTGTTTAGCAAATCAGGCTGAATCCCAAATAGTCCTTGAATTACCGTACGGCAATACATTCCTACCGGATCGCCAAAATCGCGATAACACTCACCTCGGGCTTTATCGTAAAAACTAATCTGCCCAATATTACCAGGACTATTTCCCAAGTACATTCCGTCCAGAACTGAACTTTTAAACAGCTTAAAAGCCTCGTCGTTGCGTCCACTTTGCCAATATGCCAATGCTGTGTGAGCAACTTCGGCAAAAGCCACATTATTAATCGACCATGAATAAGGAAACCAATGGGTTGTAGAAATAGTCTGATAACCGTCACCGGTCAACCCTTTGGCAACAACGGGAATATGCGGAATTTCGGTATCGATATAACGTGTTGCCTCATAGGCCTGAAAAATATCCGGCACATCCGAATCCAATGCATGATAAACGGTCCATATGGCCGCATCGGGATGAACATTACCAGGCCCCATAAAATCGACATACTCAGCCCATCGCCCTTTATGATCCAACCATAATTTCGATTGAATCGCCGAATGAATTTTCTCAGCCTCATCGATATACAGTTGAGGATCAACTCCGATTCCCTCAGCAATCATAGCTGCCATTTTATTTGCCCTGTAATTATATGCCGACGAATGAGTAACTGCGCCACTATTGTAATACAGAGCATCGCTGGCCCAAATACTGGCATAAGCATCGTACAGGCCATCATCGTTGGGATCAAAATTTCGTTTCTCCCATTTTAAATGACGTTCAATTACAGGCCACACTTCCCGAGCATAATCCCAATCACCCGTCCAATTTAGGTGCCATAGCAACTCATCGATGTAACACAAATTCATATCGTAATGATGCATTTTTGTATTTTGGTTCGGATTACGACAAATGTATCCATTGCTGTACATGGGCGTACCCCATATCTTAGCTGCTCTGGCAAAATTTCGTGAAGTATCCTGCGCCGGATGTGCGATTGTTGGTTTAACATCGGTAACCTGCGACGCTGCATAATTATTAAAATGCTCACGTGCTCTTTGATGCCAGCCAATGCAATCGCCGGTATAAGCCGCACGCCAGCCATTTAATGGCATTCTCCACCCAATTGCTCCATGCATCCAGCAGTCATCCCAAATGGCATCAGCAGCAGTTCCCAACAATCCACCAATGGGATTAATAAACTCATCGGGAGTATTAAGTTGAACTGTATTAGCGATTAATAACCTTTTATCATCCGCTTGCTGAAAGAGCTTGGCTAGATCTGAATCTCTTAAATCACTTTCATCTTTTGCTTTGATAATAAAATATTCAGCGTCTTTCTTATTCAGTCCCAATCGAGCCACTAACACGGGTTGATCATCAAGAGCTTTTGAGTTCCATAATTCCAAGGGAGAATTTATGACCAGAGGAGAACCTGTTTTTATCTTTGTTCCTTTTGAAAAGATACCCTGCACGGAACGAGGCTGTTTTGTCTTTTGTCCGTAATCAAGGTCGAAACGATTCTTGTTAATTGTATACATATTTCCTTTGCAAGCCTCCGGCTGTAAATCGAAACAATCAGGTTTATCCACTCCTAAATCACCGTTGCGCGAAAAGCGCTTATTACTGGCTCCTCCATACATTATTATCAGCTCAGCATCTTTAGGAATGTTCGAAGACTCGAACTTAACAATCACACCATCGCTATCAGCCAAAGCCAACACCTTAATCAATATTGAACCATCACCAATAATCGAATCCTCGATATCGTATATTCGAGTACCGGGCTGGTAGGTCGACTTGATATAATCAGCATCATTTAACCATTTGCTTTTATCACCAATCATCAAACCGAACTGAATATTTCCGCCCATGTTTGGCATAAACAATCCCAGCTCAGGTATATCACTTGTTTCGACCCTAAAAGCGGTGTTGGTTCCATACAAAGCTTTGTTAAACTTGATACAACCATTTTCAATTACAAAGGAATCACCTTGTGGAGTATAGCGAAGTTCTCTCTGCTCTTCATAAGCTGCCATCCTCTTCATTTGAGCAAAGGATGGCAGCCAATTCAGAACAAACAAACTAAAAATTAGTAATCTCATTGACACAGTTTTATGGCATCATTTTAATGTCTTCCCATTTCACATTCCAGGTGCCATCTTTCGGAAATCCGGGAGTATCTATTGTGTTTCCATCCCATCCGGCAGTCATCATTGCCACAGCAGTTAATAAGCCACCGTTTCCTGGCAAATAAACTCTTAATCGTTCATCCTGATAATTGTGCCCATTGGGCAAATAAGTATTGGTTCTTTTATCCATCAATAATGCTCCAACTGCTTTTTTCGGTTCGTGTAAACGTGCTGCACACATCGCTGTCATTGGATAATCCCACCCCCAGGTTTTATCCCAGTTCCAGTTATCCCAAATCCAATTGAGAGTATTATCCATTATTTCATTTTCTACCAAAGAACTTTCAGGTAAAATGCCCATGGCACCTAAAACAGCAGGATGATCGGATGTAAAACGAATGTCTTTGTAGGTATCAACAGCATCTTCAGCAGCCAGGTACAAACCTTCTTTTTGTGTTAGTGGCGAGAGCTTAGCAATAATGGTATCCCATTGTTTATTGCGTTCTAATCCGGCGCGCTCTCTCCATTTTTGTGCTACTTCCAAGGCGTAATGCCAGTACGACAGCTCAAAGGGAGGATTAATGGTTTCGGCAGCTCTTAGTGTTTCTTGCGCTGGTATCAATCCTTTTAACACATATCTGTCTCCTAATTCGTCGTAAGTGGCAAAAGATGCCATAAATTCCGCTGTAGCATTCACTAATTTTCCATATTTATTTATCACCTCATCAGATGGATGATCGCGGTAAACCAACTCAGCCATATAAATAAAATGAGGTTGCTGCCATATTAAAAATGATCCTACCGAAGACGGAGCTTCCAATGCAGATGGATCTGTCATTTTCATCCAACGCACTCCATCAAATCCCTGACGCTTGGCAATGGACCTAGCCACCGGATAAGCCTTTGAATACCAATCCAGACTTCTTTCTAATAAATTGATGTGATTCCACAATGCAAAATGAACGGCATGCCACCAGTGCATTTCCAAATGAAACTTACCAAACCAGCTGTTATATGTCAATCCGGTTTCCTGTGGAGGCATAATTCCAGAACATTGAATGGCCATTAAATACTGCGAAAGTACTACACGACGCTCCAACTCAGTAGCTCTTTCATCTGTACATTCCGAAAAGTCGATCACACCACCTTTTTGCCAAAATGATTGCCAATAATTTGATGCACTGACAAATACATCTTGTGAAACAACATTTTTATAATCAGAAGCATCACCAGTAAACGTACAATAAAAAGTAAAATCATCAGATTGGGGATGAAGTACAAAGTAATGCTTACCCTCTTCTTTTAATGAAGCATCACCCAGCCATTGAATTTTCAAGTAATAAACATCGTTATCCAAAGTACGCTTTAGAATACCATAACCCGAACCACTAGCCACCAGCTCGGTAGTGTGTTTCTGCGGCAAGCTCCAGTTAGTAGCATCATCAGAGTGATTACCTGTTGGATAAGCAAATTTAAAAGTCACATTTAATTGATTGTCGCCAATTAAATGTGATACAATTCGTGATTGTATTTTATCAGAATCAGGATCGCAAGCTGTTTCAACCTTAACCGCCTCTCCATCCAGTGTATAGTTACTTTCAATTATTCCATCCCAAAGATTCAATTCTTGATCAATATGCTTGATATCATTCAAAGTAGCTTTACCTCCATCTTTCTTAGTAAATTCCAGGCCTACGTAACCCAGATGTAAACGATGCGGATTGCAACGATACCAATTGGCAGCATCGTGAGCTCTGCCTTTGCCTTTAAACTGTACAGAATAAACCTCATCCTTTCCCCTAAAATTGTAATCTTTTAAAGTCTCTTCGAATTTGTAATCCTCGGGATTTAAAAACGAATGCCATCCCCATACTGATTGAGTTCCTAAAGGCACACCGTTTTTATAATAATCCGGAAAGCTTTGCAGACCTGTTGCATCCACTGTTAGAGCAAAATTTCCATTACCAACCGACAATGAACTTAACGAATCGAAGTTGTTGATATGAGGGTTATTACGTTGTACTACAGTAAACTTATCAATTTTTTCTGTTGTATTTGAAGTACATGCCAGTAGGGTGAAACACATGACTCCTATTCCAAAAAATTTATTTAACATACTGTTATATTTTAATTTTATCAATTATTTTTATTCTTCATTTATTTTAAAAACGAAACCACTTGATGTTTCATATTTTCCGCCTTGCATAGCTGTAAATAAATAGGCTGGTTTCCCATTTTTCATTAACACCTGTGGTCTCTCAAACCGACCATATCTTTTCAAATGCTCAGGAGCCGGTTTCTCTTGAACATAGACCTTGGCTTCAAACCAGGCTATTTTAGGCTGCGACCAATCAATACCATCTTTTGAAGTAAAGATTAATCCTACCTTATGATTGTAAAATCCCATATCCCTCATCAACATCTTATATTCCCCATCCTCAATAAACACATATGCATCTTCCACCTGCATTTTCGCATCAACCAATGACAAATCGATGATTGGGTTTTCATTATATTTTTTGAATGGACTATTTAAATCTTTTGCAATAGCCAATCCATATTTCCTATTTCCCCTAATTGATCCTTTTTCGGATTGATAAACTGTTTTATTCCACGATTTATAATACAAGTAACACTCTCCTGATATGGCAAATACAACGGCAGGATTAGTTGTACAACAATCATCCCAACTACCATCCTCTCCTACATCAACAACCGGTTTATCCGCTCGTATCCAAGGTCCGTTTAATGAATGTGATTTGGCCAAGCCAATCCGTTTAGTGAATACTGTTTTATCGGAATTCCCCATATAAAAAAGATAATACGCACCATCTTTAAACTGAATATGCGGATTATGACAGGTAGTAGCATCGAAATAACCTTTACGCGGAGCTAACACTGTTTCGACATATTTGTATGGACCTTCCGGCCGATCGGCTACAGCGTGAGCTATTTCACTTTGATGAATCCAACCACCCATCCCATATTTTGCAGGCCACCGCGAATAATAAACATGCACTTTACCGTCTTCATCATAAATTGGAGCACATCCCCAAACGTAATATTCTTCTGTTTCTAAAATTCTCCCCTTTGGTTTTAACCTCTTACTAAAATTGGAAATTTTTTCTTCCGGATATTTACTAATTACTTCTTTTTGAATACTGTTTGCTTGAAAAGTGGTTGAAATACTATCAGACACATTCGTATGCCTTGTTAAATTCCCACAGCCAAAGGCTGCAGGAATTAACAAAAGTTGCATAATCACTATCGGTCTAACACAATTAAAATTAACAAACACCATCAATTTTTTATAAGCTTAATAAAGAGGATGCTGCTGTCCTTCTAAACCTGGATTAACATCAATCATTTTCTGATTTAAAGGCAAAAGTTCTACTTTATTTTTCTCTAAACCTCTGAATAAAGATTTAATCCAAACCTGATCAGCAGTAAATGCTTTTCCGTTCGATAAATCATTGTCGCTAAACATATCTAAAACCACATACCCTTGCCCCTCTAATTCGGCAATTTCAGTCTCTGACAATTCGTATTTATATCCAATATAATCAACTGCTTTAATATCTTCGGCAAAATCAGAAGCAGGAACGGGCATATAAGCTCGGTACAAATCAACATTCTCAAAACCATTCGTATGATTGGCTATATCAATATTTTTTTGCTTAGCTGCAGATAAGGTTTCGAAGTGAATTCCCCAACGAACCAAGTCTGTTCTTCGGAATGATTCAAAGCCTAACTCCAACTTACGCTCTTCGATTATAGCATTTCTAAAATCAGTGTAATTGGTTGGGATGGTTCCTATTTTAGATTCATCACCTCCAAAAGCTCTCTTTCTCACTTCTTTTAGTGCGTTAATAGCACCATCACTCGGAGCCTTGTTAATCTCATTTTCAGCTTCGGCATACATTAACAACAAATCAGCATATCTCAATATTGGCCAGTTAATATTACGTTTATTTACTGCTATTCTTAACTCAGTTGTCCAATCAACTCTAAATTTACCATTTGTTAATCCGTTAAATGTACTTAACTGACGAATGTTATCTGATGTAATATCGTAGTTACATATGGTTACATCACGACGAGTATCACCTTCCTCAAAATCGAAATAATACGATGGAATTGCTTGCATGGCAGGCTTAGCCTTTTGAAACATCGAATTTGGATGCGAGTAAATACCATTGGTATATCCAATACTATATGGATTAACATTTGGACCGTACTGTCCCAACTCCAATAACGACTCATCGCTATATATTCCATTCAATAAATCATAGAAAACATCTTTATAATTTTGTTCCAGCTGATTTTCACCATTTTGAATAACCTGATAACATGCATCAGAAGCAATTTGATAGAGCTCATCAATTCTACTTTGATCATCACGTTGAGCTAAAACAACACTTGATGATGAATAAGAATCCAAATCCCATCTTAATGAATATCCGGCTGCATATAAAGCAACACGGGCTAAAATACCATAAGCTGCATTTTTTGTAAAACGTTCAGGCGTTGTATAAACTCCTTCGCTCTGCCAAGGCAACAGTTCAGTTGCTTTTTGCAAGTCTTTAATAATTCCATCATAAATGGTATCTCGTGAAACCCGCGATGAAGTAAATGTATCCATATCCTCAACTGGCGATGTAGGATAAGGCACGTCTCCAAAGAAACGTACAATATTAGAGTAATTCATTGCTCTGATTGCATATGCTTCTCCTAATAAATAATCGATCTTTTTTTGATCTGATTCGCTGCTGGCATCTCTCATTATTGCCAGTTTTTTTATACATACATTTGCATATTCAATACCGGCATATAAAGCATTGTAGGTAGATGTTGGAATGTTTGATGTTGTATACACGTAGTTCGCCATCTGGTTTTTCGAATTGGTATCTCCCTCGGTTGACATACACTCATCGGTACCCATACCCAGCTGGTAATATAATTCCCGGTTAAATGTATTTGGATAGCAAGCTAACACCGCCATTTCAGCTTTACCAACCGACTCAAAAACAGTGCTACTATCAAACTTTGATTCAGAGGGCATATCTAACCAGTCTTCACACGAGCTGAATAAAAAGCTCACCATCACAAGACTTAAAATATATTTTATTTGATTAATCTTCATTGCTTTAATTTTTAGCGGATTAGAAAGTAAGGTTTAGTCCAACTACAAAACTCTTCGCTCTTGGATAAGCTGAGTTATCAACTCCACGTGTTAGAAGACTTGAAGTTGCAGATACTTCAGGATCGTATCCTGAATACTTTGTAAACGTGTGAATATTATTCAGCGTACAATACAATCTAAAGTTGCTTACCCTCACTTTATTTAATAATTGAGAAGGAAATGTATATCCCAATGTTATCGTATTTAAGCGTAAGAACGATCCATCTTCTACGTAATAATCCAATGCATCTGTAATAGCAATTTTATTATCGGGATTTAAGCTCCACATTGCATCTCCATTGTTCTGCTGTGGGTTTAATTCAGCCAACCTATTTAGGTCGGTTGTTTCTTTACCCGTATTGGGATCAACTAAGACAAATCTATCGGCCATTACTTCCATTGAATTCTGGTTAGGTAAATAAGGGCCTATAAATCGTTGAGAGTTCATATTGAAAACCTCATTACCATATGAGAAACTCATAAATACACTGAAATCAAATCCTTTATATGTAAATGTATTTACCATACCACCGGTAAACAAAGGCTCTGCATTACCAATAACCGCTCTGTCGTCAGTTGACCACACCGGATTTCCATCATCATCAGTTTGATCGGCTGTTGTATAATATTTAACATCACCAGGTTTAATTGAACTACGTACAGCCCCCTTCATACTTGCTATACCATCTTTTAATGAATAAGTTCCATCGGCATTTTGAGTAAAATCATCAGTTGTGTACACTCCTGCATATTTATAGCCATAGAACTGTCCAAGAGGCTTATCCTTTTCAATCATGAAATTAACATGATCGTAATTTTGTATGAAATAATCATCTTCATCTTTACCATAAATACCTAGTACTTTTGATTTGTTGAAAGAAATATTAAAGTCTGTAGTCCATTTAAATCTCTCATTTCTAATATTCGAAGTATTTAATACAAATTCGAATCCTTTATTTTGAACAGACCCAACATTTTGATATTGGTAACTATAACCTGTTGATGTTGGAATAGAATTCTTAATTAATAAGTCGTCAGAAATATTTTTATAGTATTCAGCAGTTAAATTAATGTGACTATCAAGCAACGAAATATCTAAACCAATATTGGTTGATTTAGTAGTTTCCCACTTCAATTCAGGATTACCAACAGTATTTCCTGGTTTTAATGTCGACACTTGCTGATTATTGATTGCATAATAGCCAGACTGATAATCGGTAGCATACATATTATTTGCAATATCGCAGTTACCGGTTGTTCCATAACCAATACGAAGTTTTAAATTATTGATCATTTCAACATTGTCCATAAATGATTCTTCTGAAATCCTCCAAGCTCCAGACACCGATGGGAAGTATCCCCACTGATTTCCTTTCGAAAATTTTGATGATCCATCGCCCCTAATGGTGCCAGTTAATAAATATTTCTCGTTAATATTATAATTAACGCGGCTAAATACCGAAACTATACCACTGTTGTTTTTCCCTGATTTATAAGAATAAACCTGTCCAGCCATACTTACATCATTCAAGCCAAAGTTATTTTCGGGAAACTCATAATAGGTATTATTAAGATTCATCGATTCGGTATAATAAGTTTCCTGTCCAACTAATACATTCAATTTATGACCTCCAAACTGACGATTCCAATTTAAAGTATTAGTTATTTGCCAATTGAATTTTTCACTATTATTTCTAGATCCATAGGGCCCTCCATTATTCTGAGCTGATTTAGTTCTGCCATCATCCCAATAATCGCTGCGCACCTGCTGCCACATGTAACTTCCAGCTGTTCTAAAAAGCAAGTGATCTGTAATATCAACATCAAAGGCAGTATTTACAGTAAATAAACGAGTGTATTTTTCCTGAGTAACAGCATCGTTTTGTATCAGTGGATTGTAAATATCATATTGAGAATCAATATCCTGCATTTCATCACTGATGTCTGAGTTAATCAACTCATCGTTTGTATAACGGATACCACCAGTTACAGGCTGTAGAATAGACATTTTTAACAAACCACCTAATGATCCACCACCATCAAGTTTGGTTCCTAAGAAACTGGATCCAAATGAAAGTCGAATACGATCATTAAGCTCATGATTAATTTTGGTTCTAACACCATTACGATTATAACCCGATTTATCTAATAAACCATCTTGCCCGGTATAATTATAACTCAACATATATTGAGTTTTTTCACTACTACCAGTAATATTAACATTGTGATTAGTAATCATGGCTGTACCTCCAAAAACAACATCCTGCCAATCAATTGGCGCAACGTTACCATATTCATCAGCAATTCTTGCATAAGCACCTGTGTAAAAATCGCTTGATTCAATATCGCCACCGTAAATATCAGCCCAACTATTGATTTGTCCATTTAGAGATTGAAATTCATACTGATACTCGACATATTGCTGAGTATTTAACAGATCCAGTTTAGATCCTAGTTTTTCAAAACTCATGTAAGCATTATAGCTAACTTCAGTTTTGCCCTTTTTACCCGATTTGGTTGTAATAATAATTACACCATTCGAACCTCGGGCCCCATAAATTGCTGTAGCTGATGCATCTTTCATTACATCAATGGATTCAATATCGTTGATATCAATATTTTTAAGACCATCGTCCATTTGGAAACCATCAACAATATATAATGGTGCTGATCCCTGCGTAATAGAAGTTCCCCCTCTAACCACAACATTAATATCAGCACCCGGAGCACCACTTTGAGTAACTACATTTACACCGGCAATTTTACCTGTTATTGCCTGTGCTGCTGTTGTTACTGGTACTGTTGCTAAATCACCACCTTTAACAGAGCTAACCGCTCCGGTTAAATCTCTTTTCTTTGATGTACCATATCCAATTACCACCACTTGATCTAATTCAGTAATATCTTCGATAAGTACAATTTTAAAGTTGGTATTAGTTCCTACCGATACTGTTTGAGTATTGTATCCAATAAAAGAAAATACAATTTTCGATTGCTGATTGGCAACCTTTAAAGAGAATGTACCATCAATACCTGTTAGGGTACCGTTTAATGTTCCTTCTTCAAGAATAGTAACACCAGGAATAGGATTTTGTCCATCTGTTACTGTACCTGTAACATTTATTTGAGAGCTTGCATACATATTAAATCCGAATAAAATCAGAACTAACAGTGTGTAACGCCCATTTTTGTGCGTTCTTTTCATAGAATTTAAATTTAGATAGCTAATCTGAATTAACATTTAATAACATTTTACGTCACCAAATTTAAATTCCTTAACGAACCCTTACATCAACAATCGTTCACATACATACAATCTAATACACACCAATTATTTTACACTGATTACCTGCATATTACACAATACCCTTTTATTACACAACAATAAATACAATGTTTTAAATCAAATTTATTATGCAAGCTAAATGCCTATACATCTATTCATTTTCATGTACTTTTGTACACATGCTAAACAATATATTTTCTTAATTTTTGTTTAATACAACTAAATAATATCTTTGATTGTACTTTTCATCACCTTTTTGTTTCAATACTAATTCAGTACTATTTGTAATGAGAGATAAGCTTGTATTCATTACTATTCTATTATCATTTTTTCTATCATCGTTAAAAGGTGAAACCACGATTACCTTTAGCAATTTAACTACTAAAGATGGTCTATCTCAAAATACCATTAGTTCAATAATACAGGATGACCACGGTTTTTTATGGTTTGGATCCTTAAATGGACTAAACAGATATGATGGATATGAATTTATGTGCTTAAATTCCGAATACGGAGATGCAAACACATTAACTGATAGTAGAATCAAAAATATAATTGAAGATGCATATGGCTATCTATGGATTACCACAAACACCAATAACATTAATTGTTATGATACTCATAATGAAAAATTTGTAGAAATACATCCCTGGAGTATTCAGCACGAAAAAATTAATATTGCCTCCAATGGCGATATCTGGTTATGGGGCAATAAATCAAATTGTTTGAGAATAACACATACTTCGGATGGACTATCGACCCGATACTTTGGTTTTCGCGAATTAGAGGCCCACTCTGTTAACTTCTTAAACGAAGACAAAAACAATATTATATGGATTGGTACAAAATCTCACTTACTCTATCTCGAAAGAGAAGAGATTTACAAAATTGACGAAATAAACAACATACAATCAATTATTGAATCCGACGATTATTTGTTTGTTTTTACCGAGAGTAATAAAATCTATCAGGTATGCAAAAACACCAAGAGAATAATAAAAACTGCGACCAGTAAATTCATCAATGACGAAGTATTTATTAGTAACACATTCCTCTGTACGAATCACTTTTTAATAACCACAAAACAATCGACCTATTTATTTAACTCTAAATCATTAAGCATTAGACCTGCCACAGAATTATTTAATAAAAACCTTCCAAAAAATGCCAATATTTTAAAGGATAATAAAGGTTATTGCTGGTTGTATAATAAAAGTGGAATATTATGGCAGTATAATGCTGACATCAATAAATTTACTCCATTTCGATTGATGCCCCCTTCCATTATTTCAAATATCGATTTGGAACGTTATTCAATCTATCAGGATTCGCGTAATATTATATGGATTACTACCTATGGTAATGGTTTGTATGCTATTTTTCCAGATCAAACTGTTAAACATTTTACCCAAGCTGACAAAACGGGTGAAGGATTAAAAACCAATTATTTACTTTCGATTTTTGAAGATAAGAGTGGTAATATATGGATTGGAACAGAAAATGCAGGAATTACTAAAATTACAATTTCGCAAAATCAGCATCCTCCTTTCATCCCTGAAAAAAACTCAACTGATCTTAACGATAAAATTATTCGATCCATTTTTGAAGATTCAGATACATGTAAATGGATTGGTACAAAAAGCGGTAAGCTATACATATACAATTCAGGTAATGAGCTAATTTCGAGTAACAATCTTATAGGAGGAAGCGCATATTGTATAACACAAGATAAAGATGGAAATAAATGGGTTGGCACAAAAGGCAATGGTCTGCTCTTATTTAAGAATGATGATTACAAACATTACACTGTTTTTAACTCTGAATTTAAACAATTAGATCCTTTAGCAACCAATATTTATTGCGTTTTTATTGATAATATGGATCGTATGTGGCTAGGTACTTTTGGTTATGGTCTTATTCTTGCTGAATTCAACAATAATAAGTTGGCACTTAAAAGCTTTCCGCATTTAAGTAAGAAACAAGATAGAATAAGAACTATTGAACAAGATAAAAATGGATTATTGTGGGTTGGTGGAAATAACGGCATTATTGTTTTTGATCCTAATGAATTAATAAATAACAGTGCCATTATACACAGTTTTACATTTGACAAGAACAACCCTAACTCATTAAACAACAACGAAGTTAAAACCATATTCAAAGATATTAATGACACAATATGGATTGGCACTTCCGGTGGAGGAATCAACAAAATAACTTACGACGAAACCAAAAAGATTCTATTTAAGCACATTACAACTCGTCATGGTCTAATTAATGACGTTGTGCAAGGTATAGCACAAGATGCCGACCAGAATCTATGGATTACAACTGAAGATGGTATTTCGATTTTAAATACCAGAAACAATCAATTTGAGAATTACGACCTTTCAAATGAATGGCAGGATAATTTATTTTGCGAATCGGCAATTTACTGCAGCCATATCAATCAAATGCTTATGGGAAGCTACAATGGGCTTTATACAATAAACCACAATGACATTGAACAAAAAAAGAAAACCAATACTCAAATATCACTTACCGAGATTAGAATTAATGGCACTAAAATAGTGACCAACGATGAGAATCAAATCCTTCGTAATTCTTTATCAAAAACCAGTAACATCAACCTTAAATTCAACCAAAACTCTATTAACATCAAGTTCTCGGCCTTAAACTTCAGCTTATCCAATACTTATTCTTTTATACTTGATGGCTATGAAGACTCGTGGAATACATCAACTAAATACCATGAAGCAAGGTATCGAAACCTGCCTCCGGGCAACTACATTTTTAGAGTTAAATCCATGTCTGCAGGTGAAAAGAACACACCCCAGGAAACTATTTTACACATAAAAATTCAACGCCCTTTTTGGAAATCGACACAAGCGATTATATTCTATCTAATCACTCTTATTTCAATCTTTTACATTATAACAAAAACGCAAAAAAGAATATCTAATCTTAATACTGCCATAAAGTTAGAACATCAGCTTACCGATTACAAGCTACGCTTTTTTACCAATATTTCGCATGAGTTTAGAACGCCTCTAACCATTATTACAAGTATAGTTGATAGTTTACGAAATCATCCGGATGCGACAAAAGAATTGAACAAACAGTTTTCATACCTTGAAAAAAGCTCAAAACGCTTACTTAAACTGATAAATCAACTGCTCGACTATCGTTCTCTTCAGGCCAACCAAACTACTTTAAAAACAGAACAAACTGAAGTAGTATCATTTATGAATGATATTTTCGTTCAGTTTGAAGAAATAGCAAATAAGAAGCATATATGCTATCAGTTTTCATCCAATTACCCCACTTATGAAATGTCGACAGATAAAGGAACAGTTGAAAAAATTCTTTATAACCTGCTTTCAAATGCATTCAAATTCGTTTCGCCAAATGGAATTATTGATGTTAAAATCCACATTTCGCCACAAAATAACAATCTAACGTTTTCAGTAGCTGACAATGGCATTGGTATTTCAAGTAAAGATCAAAAGACTTTATTCAATCGTTTTCAACAAGTTAAACCTACAGAAACAGGAACCGGCATTGGTCTTAATTTTGCCCAAGAATTAGTAACATTGCTTAATGGAACCATTACGTACAAAGACACTCCTAATGGGGGAGCCACTTTTATTGTTTCTATTCCTTTGCAACCTAACTATTCTATTGTATCTGATTCCATCACTTCCGAATCAATAACCCAATTAAATAATGAAACTATTGATTCGACATTACAAGATACTGAGCCCATTAAAACAGACTCTAAATACGAACATTACAATCTTTTAATTATTGAAGATGATGATGATATTTCGGAATATCTATCAGATTATTTATCGCAATACTTTAGTGTTGATGTTGCGGTTAACGGTGTTGATGGATTAAAAAAATGCAAATCATTAAATCCACAAATCATTATTTGTGATGCTATGATGCCTATAATGAATGGATTTGACGTAATCAAAGAAGTGAGAAATAATTTTGAAACATGTCATATTCCGGTTGTTATGCTTACTGCATATACTACACCCGAGCATCAATTACTAGGTATAAAATCCGGAGCTGATGCCTATATTACCAAACCATTTAACAATGAATTTTTACTAACAAGAATCATTAAATTATTAGAGCAACGCGAAACTCTGCAGAAAAAATTCATGAAGGAACCCGGTATATCTTCAAATCCGAAACTTGCAGTTGATAAAGACAATAGATTTATTAAGCAAATAAATTCTATTATTGAGCAGAATATTGACAATCCCGAATTTTCGATAGAAGACTTCTATGAACATATGAATATGGGACGAACTCTGTTTTATAAAAAAGTAAAATCATTGACCAATTATACTCCCAATGAATACTTACGGGTTATTCGATTAAAAAGGGCTGCCGAATTACTTCTAACAACAGATTTAAATGTATCTGAAGTCTCATACCGCGTTGGTAATAACAACCCTTTTTATTTCAGCAAATGTTTTAAAAATCACTTTGGAGTTTCTCCTTCTGAATATAGCAAACATCATCCGGTTAGCTCTCAATAAGTGGATTATAATTAATACAATCCTTAATCTTTAATAGGTGTATACTTAAAATTCTTGAAGACAACTTCACCATCACCCATTGAACAAAGTCCGATGCGTAAACTCATAAATCCACTTAATACATTGTGATGATATGCCGATGCTTCAAATGAATTCTCTATCTTTTTCCATTCTTTGCCATCCAGGCTATAATACATATCTACAGTATTTTCAATGTTTTTTAATCTCAGATAAACATGACGATCCAACACATTAGGTTCTGTAGCAAACTGCCATCCACGCAGGTTAGCCAATACATTTTCTTTATCAGCTAAAATACCAGAGAATGCTCTTTCGTTATAGAATAATACCATTCCACCAACAGCATCTCCTTTTATTTCCATCTCCACATCGGTTGTATATGAATGATCTTCAGGAACACATAACATTGGCGAGCATGCAGCAACGTTATCACTTTTTCCTTTGATTATAATGCTGTTGTCTTTGATTTCAAATCTGTCAGGATTATCTTCTTTAAAGAATCTCCATGATGGATTTAATGTTTTACCCGAGAAATCATCCGATAAAGTAAAATCTTCACCTGTTTTCTTACCTTTAGGCTTCTTTGTTGGAGTTTCTACTGTATATCCATCAGGTAGTTTAAACCATCCGTCTTCAGTCCATTCAAGAGGTGCCAACATGGTTTGACGCCCCATATTATAATAATCCTTTTCGTATCCGTGAAGAATCATCCACCAATCGCCATAGGCATCTTCAAAAGGTGTAGCATGCCCCAAAGACCACCATCTGTCTTTATTACTTTTAGCACGTACTATTGGATTATAAGGCGAATTCTCCCAAGGGCCGAGTGGTGATTTCGAACGGGCTGATATAACCATATGACCAGTTGCAGGTCCTGCTGTACCACCCTCGGCAACTGTCAGATAATAATACTCACCTCTTTTACACAATTTAGGCCCTTCCATACAGAAACACTCAATAGACCATTCGCGTGGAATTTCCCAACCATCATAACTATGAACTACCGGTCCGTCGATAGAAAGTCCATCAGGAGACAAGGGTACATAACTACCGCTACTGAAATACAAATAACGGTTGCCATTTTCATCTACCACATGTCCCGGATCAATCATGGTAATATCCAACTGAATTGGATCGCTCCAGGGGCCTTCAATCTGATCAGCCCATATCACATAGTTGGTATTAGAAGCCGGAAAATAGATGTAATATTTATCATCGTACTTCACTAAGTCAGGAGCCCACACAGAGCCTACATACTTATGAAGCGTGCTAACAACCGGTGTCCAGTTTAATAGATCGGTGGAATGCCAGATTAACAAGCCGGGGTAATATTCAAATGATGAATGAACCATATAATAATCTTCACCATCAACTAAAATACTTGGGTCGGGATAATCACCGGCAAACACAGGATTCATAAAAGTTTCCTCATTGTTTACCTGCTCCTTTTGCTGTTGTTGTTCTTGTTGCATCGTACAGTTAGTTGAGATAAAACCTACAACTAAAAGAATGCTAAAAAAAAGTTTATTCATTAATTAAAGTTTATATTATATTGTTAGTTTTCAGGCAAAAAAAATCAGTGATCTCATCTTCTACCTTTTATATTTTTAAATTTAAGCTTTTAGCAAATAATTCTCAAAGCGAGTTTCTTTATTGAATCAATCTTTATTGTTCCAAACATATGGTACCTGTGGATTGATCTCAAAATCGAACCAATCAAAATCAGCAGGATTAGTATTAGCTTGGCCGTTACCCGATGCATACATACCAATAAAAACGCCAATAAAACCACCCACTTTTTCGGTCGAAAGCTCTTTGGTTGGGGAAGATGCAATTAAACTTGTTTCAACACCTTTGGCCTGTACCCAAAATTGATATTCCAAGGGAGTGGCAGTGATTCGTAGTATGACATCTCCATCCGGAATAGCTGTAAAAATTTCATCTTCCACTTTCTCCTTCAAAAACTTACGAAACTTGACTACTCGCTTTCCTTCATTTTGTGTCACCACCAAAGCATAATGATTGGCATCGTTAGCCCTGATAACTAAACCGGCCTCTTCATTATCGGCAGTTGGTGAGAAACTCATTTTAGTGGATGCAGCAATATTTAAAGCTGATTGACGACGACCAACAAAAGCTGGCGAATCCATCTCTTTTAATGTGATAGCTGATCCGTTCAGGCGCAAATAACCTTTTCGCTGAGTCAACGACCAATCCTGATCATAGGGTTGGCGAATAAAAGTCCAGTCAAATCCTAATGTTGCCATGTCGAAATTATCACGAACCGGAACTGCTGCCCATTTATGTTCAGGTAAATTAGGTACAGGATAAGTGGTATCCATCATACCATTGGTGCCGGCTATTGGCCAACCATCTTCCGTCCAGGTAACAGGGGCTAAAAACGTTTCACGTCCTAAGTGTTGAAACTTCCCTCCTTGCGGACGAATTCCCAAACAAACCAACCACCAACTATCGTCAGGCAATTGAACCAAATCGGCATGACCAATTGCCTGAAAAGGACTCTCGGGATGATTCATATTGGTGATAACAGGTCCATAAGGACTAGGATCAAATGGACCATAAGGAGATTTGCTTCGTTGAATAACCTCACGATGCTCGTAACCCGTTCCTCCCTCAGCCGACATCAGGTAATAATAATCGTTTATTTTATACATATGCGGCCCTTCTGGCGATGAACCACCTAAGCCCGAGGCCACCAAACGCAAAGGTGTAATGGTTTCTCCTGTTTCGGGCTTGATGGTACCAACCATAAAACTCCCCTTATTATCAGGACTAATCCAGTACATGCTGTCATTGGCGAACATGATGGAAGGATCTACATTCCAGTTTCCAACCCAAATTGGATCGGACCAAGGACCTGCAGGATCTTTTGCTGTTACATAATAAGCACCCTGAGATCCTTTACCACCATAATTAGTACAAGTCACATAGAAAGTGCCATTATTATAACGAATAGCCGGAGCATAATTACCTCCGGAAGAATAAGCTCCTTCTGCCAGACAATTTTCCGGTCGATGCAATACATGACCAATCTGTTTCCAATTTACCAGATCTTTACTGTGATAGATGGGAATACCCGGAAAGTATTCGAATGTTGACGTTACCAGGTAAAAATCATCTCCTACCCTGCATATGCTTGGGTCGGGATTCATTCCTCTTATAATCGGATTCTCGTAAGTTCTTGCCGTTTCTGTTTTACATCCGACAAAAACAAAGAGAATGAAAAGTGTAAACCAACTTACTTTTATCATTCTATCTTTTTTACAATTTTTCTATATCGATAAAGTACACATCGTTTTCCCTCATCTTCAATTCTGAAGTATATGTACCATTAGTTCCTATTTTAATAATCTCAGTGGATACCAGTGATTCGTTAGTCATCTCCTTTAAAAGATCAACCTGCTTTTTACTTAACTGATCCGGGCTACCCAAATCGCTATAAGCTGTATAAGCATCGGTGCATCTGTAACCCACTTTATGTATTTTTAAGCTATAGATTCCTGTGGTTAAACCTTTTACCTTAACATCAACAACTCCCTTATCTTTTGCAGGTAAATCGTTGTTGTAATAGTCCTGATTGTTGATTGAATCAGGTAAAGTATGAGTGTAATCCCATAACAGTAACTGAACGCTGCCTTCGTCATTTTTACAGGCCCACGAAGCCTTATCTGTGTTTTCCAATTCTGCCTCGCCCAGTTGATTCATCAAAGCATAAGCATGATAAGCAGGCTTTTTAATACCTTGGGTGTTCATCAAACCAAAACCTCCATGAAAAGGTGTGAAGCGAGGGCCTGCTTCTTCAAAGATATCGGTGAATACCCAATACGACATGGAAGTGGCAGCATCACCTATTTGCTTAATTTTATTGAGGATAAAAGCGGCTTCGTGATAGCTGTCGTGCAAAGGATCGGAAGGAGTATACGATGAGCTCCACTCTGTATAATGCAGCTCCAAATCGGGCATTGAAGATTCAGATATCTCTTTGCGAGATTGAATCACATCCTGACTAACAGCCATCTCGTTTTTACTCAATCGGGTGCCATTGTTTCCAAACTCATCAAGGAATCCAACATCAACACCATACGAGTGGGTACTAATAAAATCGAGCGGCACATTCTTTTTCTTACAGAATTCAATCATTTCCGATTCCCAGGCAGCTCCGGCAGTGGCCGGACCACCCACCGGATAATCGGCACATACACTTTTTACCGCTTCGGCAGCATATTTATATAGTTTAAAATATTCTTTTTGTGAGCCGGTCCAAAAGGCAGGCACCAAATTTGGTTCGTTCCACACTTCGAAATACCAGTTTTTCACTTCGTCTTCGCCATAACGATCGGTGAAGTGTTGAACCAGATTTTTAATCAAATCGCCCCACTTATCGTAATCTTTAGGAGGAGTAACATTTCCTTCCCACCAAAATATGGTTTCTTCACCACTGGCAAGATCCTTTGGCATAAATCCTAATTCAACAAAGGGTGTGATATCAATGCTCAACAAAAAATCAAACAAAGCATCGACATACATAAAGTTGTATTGCGGATTACCTTCAAGATCTTCTTTATAAATACCCATGTCATCGGTGAGTAAGCCATGAAAACGGATATATTTAAAATCGCACTCTTTTTTAACAGTTTTCAGTTGTTGCTGCCAGTCGGCGCGCAAGCCTTCGTTAGCACGTCCGGCACCAATACACTCTTTAAACATGGTATTCATTTTACCATGCTCCTGAGCCACATCAACAGAAATAGTCCGGTGATTGGTTTGAGCTTGAGCCATCAAACCAGCTAATAAAAACAGGATGAAGGGTATTAAGGATTTTTTCATGTTTTATATTTTTGATTGAGAATTCTAATTAATAACAATCCATAAATGTCTGGAATAGATAGTTCGATATCAAGGCTTATAGAGCAACTAACGAACTTATAAACAGACTTTAATTATGCGAATCAAAGTTGAACCCACTTTTGGATTCCTTTATAATACGTTCATATTCCACGGGTTCCACCCGTGGCTATTCATATTAAATCCCTTCAGGATTTGAAAATGTCCGAAGGACATTAACAATAATAGCCTCGTGTGGAGCGCGGGGTGACTATTTGACTAATGATACAATCCCGAAAGTGGGTTGAAATTTGCTATAATATAATTTGAACTATTGATTCGCATTAATTATTAATACCTTCCATTAAAGCATCCAAGGCCTGCTGATCAAACACTGTGTTATTGTCACGGTTGAAAAGAGCCGAAGCATTCTCTCCCATATTACCTGCATCCCAATAAAAGGGAAGTATTCCGTTTGCCTTCGCTTTTTGGGCTACGCATTTAAGAAAATAAGCTCTTGAATCGAGATGAAGCTGAAGATCATCTCCTGTAAGAAAGGTTCGTTTAATGACGGCAAACTCGCCCAATATCACAGGGATTCCTTTATCTACAAACTGAGTCTTCATAGAAGCAAATAAATTATCCATATCCTCTTCCTCACCCCAGTTTGCATTGCGTTCGGTATCGGTTGATGAATGATAGCCATTTCCCCAATAGTAAAACATCTTCCCCCAGTTTGCATCTTCGGTCATCAGGCAAAACTGATAAGGA
Source organism: uncultured Carboxylicivirga sp. (assembly GCF_963668385.1). Taxonomy (GTDB): domain Bacteria; phylum Bacteroidota; class Bacteroidia; order Bacteroidales; family Marinilabiliaceae; genus Carboxylicivirga. The sequence continues at coordinate 3,628,622 of NZ_OY764327.1, read as the reverse complement.
GTATAGTAATGTACCTCCGCCATCATTCTGTCCGCAACCTCATCATCAGGCATAGCCGACATCAGATTCTGTGTTTTTTCAATATCTGTTGAGGGCCCTTGCACCACCAATACGCGATAGGCATTTTTACCTCCTGTTGATCTTACAGCATCCACAAAGGTTTGATGGTAGCTCATTAGTACATCCATCTGTTCCTGAGATTCAACGTTGGGTTCGTTGGCTCCTGCAAAAATAAGGTGCTCATCAAAATCTCTCAAATGAGTGGCTATCTGCTCCCAAAAGGCTTTTTGCTTGGCATTTACTTCCATTTGTTTATCAGGCGTACAGTTGTTTTCTAACCATCCGCCATCCCAATGAATATTTAGTATAGCATACATTTCATTATCGGCACAATATTGTACTACCTCCTTCACCCTATCGAGCCATGAAGCTTTGATCTCAGCAGTCGCGGCATTCGCCAGGTATTTATCCCACGAACAAGGAATTCGGATAGCATTAAAACCATTTGCTTTCACCAATTGAATTAATTCCTCTGTAACCATTGGATTACCCCACGCCGTTTCTCCTCCAATAGCCTCCAGTGTATTACCAATGTTCCATCCAATTTTAATTTTAAATGCCAACTCAACCGCATTACTTTCCATTCCTGTCATATCTGCAGCTAATGGTGTAGTATTATAGTTTGGGTACAAACCAGGCTTCTGGTTGATAGTTAGTAGAATTGTTTTTGCCGACTCTGCAACTATTTCAACCGTTGCGGTTCTTTCTTGTCCATCGGTTATTTCATCTGCTTCAATAAAAAGTTCTGTGTCTCCAATACCACCGCTAGTATGATTAAAATGAATCCAATCAAATGTATTGTTTATAGTCCATTCAGGAGCAGTAGAAGTTAGTAGGATTTTAGTAGATCGATCGTCTTGAACAAATTCCAATTCATCTTCATCAACATTAAGATCGTATAAATAATCAGATGCTTCCTGTTTTATCACAATATTAGCAGCATCGATTCCTTCTGCATTAACGTTTAGAGTAACATTTATTGGCTCCAGCGTTTTTTGAGTGATGCTAACATCAATAATTGCAGTACCTGCAACCCCTTTATCGTTTGAAAGAGAAATTATGTCAGGGCTTGGATTGATGATCTGCCACGATGGAGCATTGGTTTCAATTTTAAACTGAGCCGTTCCCCCTTCTGCCTTAAATTCTAATTCAGCCGGAAAAACGGTAAGAGTAATTTGTTCTTCATCTTTTTCGCAACCGAATACAGCAATAAAAAGTACTAATAGGAATATCGAACGAAAAGCAAATCCAAAATTTTGCTTTTGTTTCGAGGATGGATTTTTCATTGTTATCTAATTTTAGGATTTTTATTTGATAACAATGTTAATTTATTCTAATTATTTTGCTTTTACAAAAACTGAAAAAGCTTTTACAAAAACCGTCAAGACTGATTATCACGATATTCTGAAGGACTCATTGCAGTCTCAGCTTTAAAAACACGGTTAAAATGACTTTGATTATTGAAGCCTACTTTGTAAGCAATTTCCCCCATATTAAGATCAGTTTGGCTTAATAATCGATGAGCTTCGTTTATTCTAATGCGATTTATATAGGTTTTAAAGTTGCAGCGAAACTGCTCATTTATCACATTAGTAATTCTTCGTTGCGATACGCCAGTTTCATTGGCAACTAATTCCAAACTAAGTTCACTATTCTGAAAATTAGTATTGATAAAATCAACACATTTCTGTTCTGTATTGCTATTCGATTTTTCGAATTCAACCGGTTTATACGAAACCGTAATTTCTTCCACTTTCTTCTTTGCAAAAATTTTAAAATACGAAAACATAAACAACACTAGCACAAACAGGCAATAACTACTACCCAGCCATAAGAACAACTGATTATTATTACGACTAAATATTATCGAATACAGAATCAAATCCTTCGGCTCATTTAAATCCGGCGAATAAGCCGAGCCAATATTAATGTGCAGTATTTTACTTAAATCGGGCTTCTTCTTATTTATTTCGTTTATCTGGTATAAATCCTCCCACCACTCGGGATGTTTCAATTCATCTATCGAAATAGAATAGATGACTTTTTCATCTGAAACATCAAGATAAGAATGGTATAAGCTTTCGTTATCAGCTACAACTTCTGAGTAATTCGACACCGTATAAACACCAATTCCAAGTCTATCCAATCCTTTTGCTTTTAAACAAAATTGAATCCGGTTAAATTGAGTTGCATCAATATATTTATCACGAAGCGGATAAATACTAAAACCAGCATACGGACTTACAAATCCTTTTTTTAACTGAAACCGATAATAAAATGCAGAATCTTTTATACCCTCTTCAATTATTTCGGTATTACCTCCATCAACGGCATCGGTATATCCGGTAATACGATATGAAGAATCATCAGGTAAGATAATTTCATCTGAAATACGACTATAATACAACCCAATAACAATTATAACAACGAATAAAATAACTACAGGTAAAACAAAATATTTTGTTTTTAATACTACTAAAACCTGTTGTTTTGTCATTTAATTATTGCTTTAATTAGGATTTACCGAACAAATATAATGATTTATTGAGTTTACAAACCCGCCTTTTATTTTTTCGATTAAAGTATAAATTATTCGAATAATTAACTTACATCTTAATTAAAAACATGGCATACATAGCACTTACAGTCGTAATTTTCAACTATTACAATTCTACTTTCTTTTGTACTAATGCATAATTTGTATCAGTATTTTCCATATTTCTTACAGTTCTAAAATTATCTGAGTAATATCTTTGAATAACTATGATATTCCTTCTCCCAAACAGACTAATTTAACACAGCATTATTTAAAACACATTTATATGATGATTAAAAAAGCGACAAATCCACATTTATGGTTTTTCCTAAGCATTTTGATTCTAACAGGTTCTTTAACTTCTTGTTCTAAAAAAGAAGAATACAAAGGATATTTATTTGCTTATTTTACCGGCAATGGTCCGGGCGAAGAACAAATTCATTACGCCATTAGTGAAGATGGTTATAATTTTAGAGCACTCAATAATAACCAACCTATTATCGACTCCAAAGTCATCAGCTCGTCTGGTGGAGTTAGAGATCCGCACATTTTACGATGCGAAGATGGAAATACATTTTATATGGTGGTTACCGATTTGTACGTTCCAAATATGGGATGGAATAATAAAGCCATGACATTATTAAAATCAACCGATTTAATTAACTGGCAATCTACCGTACTTAACATTCCTGAATTATACCCCGAACAATACGGACAGGTTAACAGAGTTTGGGCTCCACAAACCATATACGATAAAAAAGCCGATAAATACATGGTTTATTTCTCGATGCGCACCAACAACGATCCTGATATTATTTACTATGCATATGCCAACAAAGATTTTACAGGCTTTGAAGAAGCCCCCAAACAACTTTATTTCAGCCCTACCAACAATGCTTGTATTGATGGTGATATAGTTGAAAAAGATGGTAAATTTTATTTCTTCTTTAAATCGGAAGATGGAAAGCCGGGTATTAAATTAGCAATTTCTGATAAGTTAACCGAAGGTTATGTACAACAAGGAAGCGAGCGTGTTGATAAAGAGACTCAGAATGTTGAAGGATCATGTGTATTTAAATTAAACAACACCAACGAATGGATTCTAATGTATGATGTATATAACATCGGCAAATACCAATTTACAAAAACAACTGATTTAAAACACTTTGAAATAATCGACCATGAGGTAACCATGAATTTTCATCCTCGCCATGGTACTATTATCTCCATCACTCAATCAGAGATGGAAGCTCTGATTGGCAAATGGGGAAGCTTATCTGATCCTATAATTGAACCAACCTCTAATCAATTAAAACATATCAATGTTAATTTACAGGGAGATAAAAAAACAATTCATCTACCTGTAAAAACAGGAACCGATTTAACAGCCTTTGATCCTGAATTTAAGTGTTTCTCAGGTTTTAGTTTTACACCAGCGGGGCCACAGGATTTCACAAAAGGTTCAGTAACCTATACTCTTACCATTACCGGAAAAGGTTCGACTCAATATACGGTTACCGCAAGCGAAGACCATAACCCGGTAATCGAAGGTTACTATGCCGATCCTGAAATTTTATACTCCGAAAAAACAGGTAAATACTACATCTATCCAACCAGTGATGGTTTTTGGGGATGGTCAGGCACATACTTTAAAGTTTTTTCGTCGGATGATTTGGTTAACTGGAAAGAAGAAAACGTAATCATCGATTTAGATAAAGATGTAAGTTGGGCTAATCGCAATGCATGGGCACCTTGTATTGTCGAAAAGAAAATTAACGGTGAGTATAAATACTTCTATTACTTTACCGCAGCTCAAAAGATTGGAGTAGCCGTTGCCGATAATCCAACCGGGCCATTTATTGATTCGGGTAAGCCATTTATTGGTCAGCATCCTAAAGGTATTAATCACGGACAGGTTATCGATCCTGATGTTTTTACCGATCCTAAAACAGGTAAAAGCTATATTTATTGGGGTAATGGATACTTAGCCGGGGCCGAATTAAATAATGATATGGTATCATACAAAGAAAAAACGCTTAAAATAATGACTCCCGATCGTACCTTTCGCGAAGGTGCATATGTTATTTATCGAAATGGCACCTATTATTTTATGTGGAGCGAAGATGATACACGCAGTCCAAACTACCGTGTACGATATGCAACAGCAAAGTCACCACTTGGAAAACTAACAATACCAGAAAACAATATCGTAATTGAAAAAGATCCTGAACAAGGCATCTACGGAACCGGCCATAATTCGGCTATTCAAATCCCGGGTACTGATGATTGGTATTTGGTTTACCATCGTTTTACGCTTCCAAAAGGAATTACCATGGGACGTCCGGCAGGGTTCCACCGCGAAACTTGTATTGATAAACTTCAATTCGATGAAGAAGGAAACATCATTCAGGTTAAACCAACCTTACATGGTATCGAACCTATAAAATAAAATCGCTCAGAATAATCTTGAAATAATGAATTTTAAAAAATTAGCTACAGCAATTGTATTCTCATTTGTTGGCTTTTCGGCTTTTTCGCAAAGTCAGGCAAGTGAAGAACAGAACACTTTTGAATTAAAAAATCCAGATTATACTATAAGCCCAACAACGGGTATGACAAGGCAGCATTGGATAGATGCTGCCTTATACTTGTTAAAAGGAGCCTTTACTTATATTGATGATTTGGACGACCCAATGAAATTTCCAAAACAACCGGGTAAAAGTTATCCGCACGACGAAAGACAGGTGCCAACTGAAAAGCTGGAAGGATTATGTCGTACATTGTTTATTGCAGCTCCACTTTTAAAGGAAAACCCCGACTTAACAATTAACAATATCAACGTTGGCGAGTACTATCGTTACCAAATCAGGCAATTAATTAATCCCGAAAGCCCTTCTTATATTGTTCATCGACCTAAAGATGGTGGCCCAAGTCAAAACCTGGTTGAATACGGCGCTCTTGCCATTTCATTATTTGTAGTTCCCGAAGTTATTTGGCAACCACTAAGCCAGGAAGATAAAGATGCTTTAGCAGCATCGATGCTAAGCTATGGTGATGGGCCAACGGTTGACTCCAACTGGAAATTCTTTAATATTTTTGTATTAAGCTTCTTTAAAGATCAAGGATACGATGTAAACGACGAATTATTGGAAAAATACCTTACACGCTCATTAACTCATTATCGAAGCGATGGTTGGTATAACGATAGTCCGGCGTATGATTACTACAGTATGTGGGCATTTCAATTATACGGAGTAGTTTGGTCTGAGGTATTTGGTAATAAACACTATCCGGAGTATGCCGATAAGTTTCTTGCTAACTTTAAAGATTTATACAACAGCTATCCATACATGTTTTCGAAAGAAGGTAAAATGTTAATGTATGGTAGATCAATCTCTTACCGAATGGGCTCCATTGCTCCGTTCCCATTTATGGGTAAATATGGCAATGACAATGTTAACCTGGGCTGGTTAAGAATGATTTCGTCAACTACCATGCTTCAGTTTTTACAACATCCCGATTTTTTAAAAAACAATGTACCAACCTTAGGTTTCTACGGTCCTTTTGAACCAGCAGTACAGAATTATAGTTGCCGGGGAAGTGTTTTTTGGATGGGGAAAGCATTTTTATCATTATTGCTACCTGCCGATAACCCATTTTGGACTGCCAAAGAAAACAACGGAGTGTGGAATGAATATGATAATAACAAAGTTTACAACTACTATGCAAGTTCGCCTGAATTACTAATTACGGATTACCCACAATCGGGAGCTTCTGAAATAAGAGCCTGGTGTCATGAAAAAGTAAAAGACGATTGGCAAAAATTCCGCTCAACCGAAAACTATAACCGCCTTTCGTATAGCAGTATCTTCCCTTGGCAAGCCGATGGCGAAAACGGCGAAGTCGCCATGAACTATGCCTTTTTGAATGCAAACAAGCAGTGGGAAGTTTTCAGACTTTATACATTTCAAAAATTTGAAGATGGAGCATACTATCGCAATGCCGTTTTAGAAACCGATAATGAGATTAAAATGAATTTGGTTGATATTCCATTGCCCAATGGAATTCTTAGAGTAGATCGTAACATTACCAATAAAGATGTTGAAATGCGCATTGGACATTACGCACTTCCTCAGTTTGATTCTGAAATTACATTATCAACTCAAAAAGCAGGAAAATACGAAGCTACCATTATTGATAATGGTAAATACCAGCAAGCTTTTGTACCTATTGCGGGCTGGGATAAAGTTGAAGTTGTAAATACTACAGGATTACATCCCGAGAGTGATAAGAGCGCAGTAATTAATGCCAGTCATTTTTACAAAGCCAATAACACTCCAGAATACAGTATTTCGTTAATGCTTTGGAAAGAGTCGGGACAAAAGTGGAAAACAAAAGATTTAAATCCGATCAAATCAATTGAGTTTATCAATCAGAAAAATACTATTATTTTACACTTCCAAAACAAAGAAGTTAAAACAATTCAATTTGATTAATATTTAAATCCTTATACAATCATGAAAAAATTATTCCTATTGATTTTGCTGATTTTCAGCATATCAATAACGAGTCGAATGTACGCTAACGAGCCAGATTCTGCTTATGTTTTTAGTTATGCTACAACTAAAAATAATAATCATAATGGACTTCATATTGCATGGAGTGTAGATAAAGAAAATTGGCATTCTATTGGGCCCGAATTTCGTTTTTTAGCCAGCGATTTTGGTCGTTGGGGATCTCAGAAGCGAATGCTAAACCCCTATTTATTTTTAGATAATAACCAGCAATGGCACTGTATCTGGTCGTTGAATGAAGAGGTGGAGCAATTTGCCATCGCATCGTCAGATGATTTATTTAATTGGGGACGTCAATCGTATCCTTACATACTGGACGAAGGTCCCATTGAAAATCCTGAAATTCATTTCGATACCCAAAAGAATACCTACCTGATTACCTGGATGAGTAAAGGTGTTGCATACGCATCAGAAACAACCGATTTTAAAACCTTTTCTGAAGCTACTGAAATTAGTTCTGATCTAAGAGTTGATAATCGAATTACAGTATTGGTTGATGGTGAAAAACAATCAGGTGTTATTAACAAAACTGATTGGGCAACCATTCAAAATCTGATTATTCAACAAGAATGGATGAAATTCCGGGATCAGGAAAACGCTGAAAAAATGGTGGATGATGCATCACGTTTTAGCCACCTGAAAGATTTGAGCGTTGATATTTCATTCAATCCTGAAAAAAGCAAGGCAATCAGTGACAAGCTAATTGGTGTTTTCTTCGAGGATATTAATTATGCAGCCGATGGTGGTATTTATGCTGAGTTGATTCAGAACAGAGATTTTGAATATAACCTGCACGACAAATTAGGCAGAGATGAAAGCTGGACGCATGATAAAGCCTGGAGTGTAAGTGGGAATGGTATTTCTCTAAGCATCGATACCATTGCGCCAATCCACACCAACAACAAGCATTTCGCTGTTTTAAATGTAACAAATACCGACGACGCACTTATTAACGAAGGATTTGATGGCATAGCAATAAAAGAAGGTGAGCAATACAATTTATCTGTATTTGGTAAAGCACTTGATAAGGTAAAGCACAGTATTAAAGTGCAATTGGTTACCAAGGATGGTGAAGTAATTGGCGAAACTCAAATCAAAAATTACAACTCAAGCTGGAGTAATAAAAAAGCAGTAATCAAAGCAACCAAAACTGTTGCAGATGCTCATTTACATATCATCCCCATGCAGCAAGGTAAACTGGCTTTGGATATGATTTCGTTGTTTCCTAAAAACACTTTTAAAGGTCGAAAAAATGGATTACGCAACGATTTAGCTCAAACAATAGCTGATATTCATCCAAAATTCGTTCGATTCCCTGGTGGTTGTGTTGCTCATGGCGATGGAATTGGCAATATCTATCATTGGAAAAACACCATCGGTCCGTTGGAGGCACGAACCCCTAACCGTAACCTTTGGGGCTATCATCAAACCGCTGGTTTAGGATATTTCGAGTATTTCCAATACTGTGAGGATATCAATGCCGAACCACTTCCGGTTGTAGCAGCAGGTGTTCCTTGTCAAAACTCCGGAGATTGTGGCCATGGTCAGCAAGGTGGAATCCCAATGTGCGAAATGGATGCATATGTGCAAGATGTACTGGATTTGATTGAATGGGCTAATGGCGATAAAAATACCAAATGGGGTAAATTAAGGGCAGAAGCGGGTCATCCTAAACCTTTCAATCTAAAATACATTGGCGTTGGAAACGAAGATTTGATAACTGACATTTTCGAAGAACGTTTCACCATGATTTACAATGCTATCAAAGAAAAATATCCTGATATCATTGTTATTGGTACTGTTGGTCCATTCTATTATGGAACTGATTATGTTGAAGGTTGGGATTTAGCAACTAAGCTTGAAGTTCCAATGGTTGACGAACATTATTATTTGCCTCCGGGATGGTTTATTAATAACCAGGATTATTACGACCGTTACGATCGATCAAAACCAAAGGTTTACTTGGGAGAATATGCCTCTCACCTGCCCAACCGCCATATGAATATCGAAACAGCTCTTTCTGAGGCTTTATATCTCACAGCTGTTGAACGAAATGCCGATGTAGTTGAAATGACTTCTTTTGCTCCGCTTTTGGCTAAGCATGGTCACACACAATGGAACCCCGATTTGATTTATTTCAACAATACCGATATTCATCCAACGGTTGATTACTATGTGCAAAAACTCTTTGGTCAAAACAGTGGAGACACCTACATTCCGGATCAAATAAAGCTTTCGGATGCAAATACAAAAGTAAAGAAACGGGTAGGCGTATCAATGGTAAAAGACAGCAAAACGGGCGATTGCATTGTTAAAATTGCCAATCTGCTACCAATAGATGTCACAACCAATATCGATTTGAGTCCTTTCATCAGCAATGATATTGAAACCAGATTTACCATTTTAACTGGTAAACCTGATGATCGAAAAGCAGTTCCATCAGATGTAGTTAAAACAGTAAAACCTGAAATGGTTTATAGTATGCCGGCTTATTCGTTTACCGTATTCCGCATACCTTCACGAACCAAATAAACAAGAGTCTTTCTTTATTGCGCTCAATTAGATTTTACAATTGATTCACAAAAAGATAAGACTTAATAATTAGCTAAATCATAAATTGATATGTGATTAATTTCTCATATTAATTACCGATAATTCACAACTTTTAAACCATGTTGATTTCTCTATTCATTAGAAAAATTAACATGGTTTTTTAAATAATTTTTATTTCAAGCCATAAAAGCTTCTTACATTTACTTTTAGTAAATCAATCTCCTTTTTCAACCCATACCCTATAAACTAATAAGTTTAAATCAATTACATTTATTAAATGAAGAAATTCGTTCTATTAGCACTTCTGGCCATGGCCATTGGAAAGCCCTCAAGGGCTCAGGAAAATGACTGGGAAAACCCAGAGGTATTTGGCATAAACAAAGAAGCACCCCGAGCAACAGCTTTTCCATATGCCAGCTTTAAGCAGGCTGTGAAAGCAAATCCACAAGCTTCGCCATTTTACATGACGTTAGATGGTGAATGGAAGTTTAACTGGGTTTATAAACCAGATGAAAGACCTGTTGATTTTTATAAACCCGATTATGATGTGAGTAAATGGGATAACATTCAGGTTCCGGGTAATTGGGAGCTACAAGGATATGGTACACCAATCTATACCAATATCAAATATCCATTCCCTAAGAATCCTCCGTACATCGATCACAAACACAATCCGGTTGGTTCGTATCGTCGTACATTCAATATTCCCGAAAACTGGAAAGGTCGTGAAGTATTTCTTCACTTCCAGGCAGGTACTTCTGCCATGTATATTTGGATAAATGGCGAAAAAGTTGGATACAGCCAAGTCACCAAAAGTCCGGCTGAGTTTAACATCACTCCTTATCTTCAGAAAGGAGAAAATATGATTGCTATTGAAGTGTATCGTTGGAGTGACGGATCATATATCGAAGATCAGGACTTCTGGCGTTTATCAGGTTTCGACCGAGGTATTAGCCTTTACTCTACTGAACAAACTCGTATTCAGGATATTTTTGCGAAAGGTGGATTAGACAGCAACTACAAAAACGGCATATTTGACGTAACTGTTGATGTTAAAAATCTGGCTAAAAAAGGAACTAAAAACAAAATAACTATTTCGCTTTTAGATGATGCCAAAAACGTAATTTATACTGATACCAAAGACATTAGTAGTGATAAAAATTCAACTTCTCAGGTTAAGTTTTCGAAAACAATAGTAAAGCCACTACAATGGAGTGCAGAAACTCCCAACCTTTATAAGTTAGTGGTTGAACTAAAAAATACCAAAGGACAAACCATCGAAGCGACATCAACCAATGTTGGTTTCCGCACTGTTGAAATCAAGGATAGTCAGCTTTTGGTTAATGGTAAATATGTTTTAGTGAAAGGGGTTAATCTTCATGAACATCATCAGACTATGGGACACCATGTAGATCGTGCTACAATGATCAAAGATATCGAAGTGATGAAACAACATAACATCAATGCGGTTCGTACCAGCCACTATCCTCATAGTACTTTGTGGATTGAGCTTTGCGACCAATATGGTTTATACCTGGTTGATGAATGTAACATCGAAACACACGATATGGGAGCAACACAACAAGCTCCGTTTGATAAGAATATCCACCCGGCTTATCTTCCACAATGGCATGCTGCCCATATGGATCGAATCCACCGTTTGGTTGAGCGCGATAAAAACCATCCTTCGGTAATTATCTGGAGTATGGGTAATGAGTGTGGTAACGGACAAGTATTTTTTGATGCTTATAAATGGATGAAAGAACGTGACAATACTCGTCCTGTGCAATTTGAGCAAGCAGCACAAGAAAGCAATACCGATATTGTTTGCCCAATGTATCCAAGCATGAAATACATGCACGAATATGCCAATGAAAAAAATCCGGGACGTCCGTTTATCATGTGCGAATATTCGCATGCCATGGGTAACAGTAATGGTAATTTTAAAGAATACTGGGATCTGATTCGATCAAAACCTCATATGCAAGGTGGTTTCATTTGGGACTGGGTTGATCAAGGTATAGTAACCAAAGATGATAAAGGAGAAGAATTTTGGGCCTACGGTGGTGATATGGGAGGTGATAAATACACCAACGATGAAAACTTCTGTTTAAACGGAGTGGTAAATCCCGACAGAACTCCTCACCCGGGCTTAAACGAAGTGAAAAAGATCTATCAAAACATATTATTTGATAAGGCCGATCTTCGTAACGGACGCATTAAAATAACGAACGAATTTTCGTTTACATCATTAGCCGATTATCAGTTTGAGTGGAAATTAGTTAAAAATGGTAACGTAATTGCTACAGGTGATTTTACTGCTGATGTTCCGGCATTAGATTATAAAATTGTTACAATTGATTTACCTTCTATCAATTATGAAAGCAGCGATGAGTATTTCTTAAATGTATATGCTTATACAACAAAAGATACTCCGTTTATTCCAGCCGGATTTGAAGTTGCCAGTGAGCAATTTAAATTATTGGATAGCGAATATACTCCATCAATAGCAACTTATAATGATAAAGTATTGGTTAACGAAACAACTGATAATTTTATAGTAACAAGTGGTAAAATTAAAACAACCATTAGTAAAACAACCGGATTAATCAACAGTTATACTATTGATGGTGAAGAGTTGATCAGCAGTGCACTTGCTCCTAATTTCTGGCGTGCACCTATCGATAACGACTTTGGTAATCACATGCAAAATAACAGTGCTGTTTGGCGCGAAGCCGGAGCCAAAGCAAGTTTGGTTTCGCTTACTAAACAAAAAGGCAAAACAGCTGTGTTAAAAGCTCAGATAGCTCTTAATGGAATTGATGCTGACTATACATTAACCTATACTTTTAATGGCCCTGCTGTTAAAGTTGATGTATCGTACAATTTAAAAGCCGAAAAAGTAGCTGAAATGCCACGTTTTGGTATGATGATGAGCTTACATCAATCGTTTAACAATCTTTGCTACTACGGACGTGGTCCTTGGGAAAACTACTCTGACAGAAATAATTCGTCGTTTGTAGGATTGTATAATTCATCGGTAGAAGATCAGTATTTTGCATATATCCGACCACAGGAAAATGGAAATAAAACAGATGTTCGCTGGTTAACACTAACCAACAATAATGGTGTAGGAATTAAAGTAACCGGCTTAGCACCATTAAGCGTTAGTGCATTACCATTTAGTCCGTCGGATATTGACCCGGGTACAGAAAAAAATCAGCGTCATACAGTTGATGTACCTGAATTTTCGAACGTTTATCTATCAATCGACCTTGCTCAGCGAGGAGTTGGTGGCGACACCAGTTGGGGAGCACTTCCTCACAATCAATACCGTTTATTGGATAAATCATACTCATATTCGTATGTAATAAGTCCTGTTTGGTAAAACAAAAAATAATTAAACGCCCATTTGCACCCTTCAGGTGGGCGTTTAATTCATATTCATACATACTTTAATCAGTCTAATTTTCACTTATATGTTTTGTACATAAATCAGCAAAATAGCTTCCACAATTTCAATTGTTAATTTTTGTTTTCTTTTGTTATTTTACTACATTGCTACTATCCAACTAAATCCAAATTTTAATGTATACAGATCGAAATGATATTGATTTAATTGATCAATTACAGAATGATAATTCAATAGCATTTGATTCTATCTTTCATAAATATGCCAATCGCCTATATGCTTTTGCATTACGCTATCTAAAGTCGGAAAGTGAAGCTGAAGAATTGGTTCACAACGTTTTTGTTAAAGTTTGGGAGAAAAGAAAATCCATTAGAAAAGAAGCCTCCTTAAAATCATTTTTATTTACAGTTGCCTACAACGATATCCTCAAATATTTTAGAAAACAAGCTTACCATCAAACCTATCTATCTGAAATTGTTTGTAATCAAACCTATGACCTTTCGGAACAAATAGAATATGCGTCAGTACTTGAATATATTGATGAATTAATCAACCAACTTCCGGAACGCAAAAGAGAGATATTTCTTAAAAGCCGAATGGAAGGTAAGTCAACCAAAGAAATAGCTGAAGAGTTAAATTTATCTCCCGGTACTATCGACAACAATATCTCTGAAATCATCAAGTATATAAAAGAGAGAATAAATAAGGAATCGTTAGCATTTTTGCTTTTTATTGCCCTTTTTATATCTCATTGATATATTACACATTACCCCACACCTTCTATTTGGAGTAAAAAAATATTTAATTTTTTTAACATTTTAGGATGAGATTTTCATTTCTGATGGATCATACCTAAGGACAAGCCAATAAATACAATTCATGATCGAGTCAAAAAATAAAAATATCCTTGATAAATATACGAACGACCAAACATCTTCGGCTGAAGATAAGGTGGTACAATCGTGGCTTGCCGAAAATGGAGACTCCACCAAAGTAAAAAACTTTGTTAAAGATGATTGGAATAACTTGATCAAAACAGCAGGTGATGAGAAACCTTTGAATCATATATTAAATAGAGTTTATCATACCATTAGAACTAACGAAGCCGAGAAAAAACCATCAATCACAAAGAGATTATTTAAAGGTTATTCTACCGTCGCTGCTACATTATTTATTCCTTTATTATTGGGTGCATTAAGCTATCTGGCATATAACGAATTATCAGACATTAATGAAGGAGATTCATTGGTAAAAGTATTATGCCCAAGTGGTACTAAAATGGCATTTACCCTACCAGATGGTACTACAGGGATGCTTAATAGTGATTCGTATATCGAATACCCAATGCCTTTCAATAAAAAGAATAGAAAAGTTAATATCTCGGGTGAAGTTTACTTTGAGGTTTTTCATGATCAAAACAGGCCCTTTTCAGTTCATTCAACGCAATCAGACATAACCGTTTTAGGAACCATCTTTAACATTAAAGCTTATCCCAACGACGCTGTAAGCGAAATAGTTTTAGCGCAAGGTAAGATTAGCTGTTTACCAGCCAACCATCAAAAAGCAATAATTCTCAAACCCAATGAAAAAGTGCTAATTGAGGATAATACTGTGAAAAAATCGATGGTTAATGCCGATTCATATATTGCATGGAAAGAAGGCATGCTGGTTTTCAGAGGCGAATCAATGCACGAAGCTTTAAATAAGCTGGGCAGATGGTATAATGTTGATATTGAAGTAACCGACAATGAAATTTGGTCTTACTCTTTCACCGGAACGTTTATTAACGACTCGTTGAATGAAGTATTAAAACTATTGAAACTAACATCTCCTATGGATTATAAAATAATACCTCGCTCAAAAAATGAAGATGGAACGTGGGCAAAACAAAAGGTATTGTTATTTAATAACCATCGGAACTAATTAAAATCTATAAGCTAAATCTAAATTATTAAATATGAAAAAGAATCGAAAGCCTCCGTAATCTAAAAAAACAGGGATACGCGCCAACGAATCCCTGAAAATCAGATGTTTTTTTTATTAATCATTAAATCACACAAATTTATGAAAAAAATCCATGAGTTATGTGCATGGGATAGTTATGCCATAACCAAAACACTCAGAATTATGCGATTAACCATATTTTTTCTGATGGTTGGTGCAATGCAATTGTTTGCAACATCTTCTTACTCTCAAAAAACGAGAGTTACCCTTGCTCTTGTGAATACTTCTGTTGAGGATGTATTAACCAATATTGAAGAACAAAGTGAATTCTATTTTCTATACAACCGAAAACTGGTTGATATTGACCGAAAAGTAAATATTTCTACTACCAACTCAACTATTGATAATGTGTTGGATGAAGTCTTTGCCGGTACTAATACCGAACACCAGGTAGTTGATAAAAAGATTATCCTTGCTCCAGCAAACGTTATGACTACACAGCAAGATAAAATTACCGTATCGGGAGAAGTGAAGGATAACAAAGGAGAACCTCTTCCTGGAGTCTCTATCATTATTAAAGGAACAACAGTTGGTACCATTACCGACATTAATGGATTATATTCATTGAATAATGTTCCATCTACAGCAACACTTATTTATTCTTTTATTGGAATGGAAACAAGCGAAATTGAGGTAGGTGGCCAATCCCAAATCAACATTACCATGGAAGACAGTTCATTTGGGATGGACGAAGTGATTGTAGTTGGATATGGTACTCAAAAGAAATCAGATATTACAGGTTCGGTTACTTCTGTTTCGAGCGAGCGCTTAAGTAAAATTCCGGTAAGTAATGTGATGCAGGCCGTGCAAGGTTCGGTATCGGGTGTTTCTATTAGTCAAACCTCTTCTATACCGGGTGAAGCTCCTAATATTACCATACGTGGTGGTGGTTCGATTACTGCATCAAACAGTCCTTATGTGGTGGTTGATGGTATACCTATTACAAAAATGGGAGGTTCAATCAACGACATCAACCCAAACGACATCCAGTCTATTGAAATATTGAAAGATGCTTCGGCTGTTGCCATCTATGGTATGAACGGTGCCAATGGAGTTATATTAATTACTACTAAAAAAGGTAAAACGGGTAAACCAGTTATTCGCTACTCTGGATATTATGGAGTTGAGCATTTTGCTCACATACCCGATATGGTTTCTCCGGACGAATTACGTGCACGATACAAAGAAGGCCAACGTATTAACGGCTCGCCAATGTATGATGATGATGTGAAATATGAATACGAAGTTGAAAACTACGAAAACGGCCATACCATTGATTGGATCGATGCAGTTTCGCAAACAGGTATACAACAAAATCACAACATAAGTATATCTGGTGCCAACGAAGGCTTAACCTACTATATTTCTGGAGATATCTTAGATCAAAAAGGGGTTGTAAAAGGATACAACTACAAACGTTACTCTTTACGTACCAACCTGGAGGCTAATGTTACCGATTATTTAAAAGTGGGAACCAACTCTTCCATCGTATCTCATAACCGCGATGGTGGTCGTGCCAACCTATTAAATGCCGAGGCAATGAGTCCTTATGGAAGAATGTATGAAGAAGACGGAACGTATACCATTTACCCTATGTTTGGTGAAACCTTATGGTCAAATCCTCTACTACCTACCACAACCAATCCTGAACGTCGTCAGTATAATGTAAACATTAACGGTTACGCCGATCTTGACTTTGGTAAAATGTGGAAACCTTTAACTGGTTTAACATACAAACTAAATGCAGGGTTTTCATATATTCCACGCCGTACTAGCACTTACACTGGTAAATCGGTTAACGATCTATTAGGAACTGCTCAACTTTGGCATTACGAAACACAGGCTTATACAGTCGAAAATATCCTGGGGTACGCAAAAGACTTTGGAAAAAACCACATAGATTTAACTGCTGTATATTCGGCGCAAGAACGTAATTATAACGAAAGCTGGTCTCGTGCTCAAAACTTTGTTAATGATGAGTTAGAATGGAATCGCATGCAGGCTGGAGCAACCTCAGCGGTAAGTTCATATGCCGATCGATATGCTGCCGTTTCACAAATGGGACGTGTTAATTATTCTTTCGATAGTCGCTACCTGGTTACCTTTACCGTACGTCGCGATGGTTCTTCCGTTTTCTCACAAAATGTAAAATACGGAACCTTCCCTTCAGTAGCCGTTGGATGGAATCTTCACCACGAAAACTTCATGAAAGGTATAGAAGCGATTAATAATTTAAAACTCCGTCTATCTTACGGTACTTCCGGTAATGAAGCAGTACCGGTATATAAAACTTTCACAACCATGACTGATGTACAGATTGCCATGGGTGGAGATACCAACATTGCAATGATTGCCAACCAACTGGGTAACTCAAACTTAAGCTGGGAGAGTAAAAAAAGTTTAAACGTTGGTTTAGACTTTGGCTTCTTTCGAAATCGTATCAATGGTTCCTTAGAAATATACCGCGCTAATAATACCGATTTATTATTAAAACGTAATTTACCTTCTGCATCCGGTTTTGGAGATGTAACTGCAAACATTGGAGAAACAAAAAGCCATGGTATTGAACTTACACTTAACACAGTTAACATTAATTCATCCAATTTCAGATGGAACAGTTCATTGGTGTTTTCTGCCAATAGAAACGAATTTGTAGAATTGTACGGAGATGGTCAGGATGATCTGGGTAGTGGCTGGTTTATTGGTGAACCCATTGGTGTAATCCGCGACTTTCAAAAAGTGGGTATCTGGCAAGAAGATGAAATTGCCAGTGGAGCTCATTTAAACTGGGATCCTGTAGCTAAAGCTGGTGATGTTAAATTAGCAGATATTAGTGGCCCTGATGGAGTACCTGATGGTATTATCGACGACAACGACCGCCAAATATTAGGTCAAACTGCACCTAAATGGACAGGAGGTTTAACCAATACTTTCACTTACAAAAACTGGACACTGAATATCTTTATTCAAACACTACAAGGAGCTATGCGCAACAATCCTCATGTCGGAATGGCTTCGGATGAGTTGGAACGACGTAATAGTTTTGCCGAAGTAGGTTACTGGACCCCTGAGAATAAAAGTAACGAGTGGCGATCATTAAACAAAAACTCTAATCCTCATGGCTATGGATTCCCGGTTAAAAACAACTACACACGCATTAAAGACGTTACCCTTAATTACGATTTCTCAAAACGTATTACCAATAAGATTGGTGTAGATGCACTAAGTATGTACGTAAGTGGTCGTAACCTGTATACTTTCACCGACTGGATTGGATGGGACCCGGAAGAACGAAGCGACGGTCGTGGATCGGGTAATTGGGAAATAAACTACCCAAGTGTAAGAACAATTGTATGTGGAATCAACCTGACATTATAAAAATAAGCTATGAAGACAAGAAAATTCACAATGATAATAGCGATGGCTTTTATTTTTATAGCCATCTCATGTAGCGATGATTTTTTGGACGAAACACCCTACTCATCGTATGCACCTGAAACCTTAACAGATGATGCCGGAGTTGAAGCATTACTAAAAGGTTTACACTACCGTTTTGGTCAGTTATGGACATGGTCTAATCGTCAGGGATGGAATTGTGTGTGGCAAGTGGGAACTGATGTTTGTTCACCTGGAGGAATCGAAGGAGTTGAAATACCTTTCTTTAAATACGAAGACCTAAATGCTGAAAATGGAGCAGTGAGTTATATGTGGAGTCAGTGCTATCAAATTATCAACAATGCCAATAATACACTCAAAGCAATTGGGGAAGATGGTGATCCTGCAAAGATCGGTGAAGCACGCTTTTTCAGGGCATATGCCTATAACCTACTAGCTACACTTTATGGAGATGTACCTCTTTTAACAGAACCAACTTCATCAGCTAAAACTGATTTTGTACGCACTCCGGTTGAAGAAGTAAATGCTCAAATTATTGCAGACTTGATTTATGCTGCAGATAAACTGCCGACTATTGACGAAGCTGTTTCGGAAAGCAGAGCAAATAAACACATGGCCATGCAATGCCTGGGTGAGGTTTACCTAAGAACAGATCAACCAGCCTTAGCCGATGAAGTATTAACAACCATTATCAAGAGTGGTAAATTTAATCTGATTGAAGATCGTTATGGAATTGCGGCGGCAAAAGAGGGTGACTATTTCCATGATATGTTTATGTATGGCAATCAACGTCGTTCTCAAGGTAACCAAGAAGCCATCTGGACATTTGAATTGGAATATACTAAAAATGTAAGTGGTGGATTTACCAATGCTCCTCAACAACGTAGAGTTTGGGTACCTGCTTATCACAATGTGCCTGGTATGGCATACGAAGTAAATGATCCTGATGAAGGTATTATCAGTCCTTATGGAGGACGTGGAAACGGTCGTATGCGCCCAAGTAACTGGGTGAAATATCAATTATACCAAGAGGGTGATATGCGTAATTCAGAATATAATATTACCCGAACTTTCCATTACAATGCAGCCGATTGGAGCGCTACCATAGGAATTGATGCTGAAGGTTATCGTGTTTCTGCTGATTCACCAGATGCTGTTGAAGTACGTGAAGTAAAAACTGGAGACCAGGTAGTAATTGCAAGAGCTGACACTTTGGAAGCCATGTTCCCATATACCCGCAAATGGGATTCGTTTGACCCCGACGATACTTGGGGTTGGACATGTATCAAAGATTTTCCAATGATGCGCCTTGGCGAAACTTACTTGTTAAGAGCTGAAGCCCGTTTCAAAAACAACGATCCTGGTGGCGCTGCTGATGATATTAATATACTTCGCGACAGAGCCTTTAAAAATGCTCGTATCGAAACAGGCAACAGTGCTTTAGGCCAGGTAAGTTCTTCGGACATTACAATGGATTTTATTCTGGACGAAAGAGCCCGCGAGCTTTTTGCTGAAGAAAACCGCAGGGTTACTCTTATGCGTACGGGTACTTTAATCGAAAGAGCCAAATTGAACACCGATGTTTCAATAAAAGGAACCATCAGTGGTCTTGATCCTCGAATTATGTTATTACCTATACCATTAAGCGAAATACAACGCAATACAGATGTTAAATGGGATCAAAATCCAGGATATAATTAATAAAACACCTAATTGAACACCTACTAACAATTGCAAGGCTGCTTGATTTACTTTCAGGCAGCCTTTCTTTTTTTCAAAATCGTGAAGACATTTTAAATACATATCGTAACAACTTCCACTAACACGATAGATATCGAAAGATCTTTCTTACAATCCTAAATCGGGCAATACAAAAGACTTGGTATTAGGATGTAACCTAATCCACAAACCCGGATTAGCATTTAATTGATTCTTTAATTCCTCTTTATCAGAACTTAAACTAGTGTTTAACACGTTTGCGTAAGTTTGAATTTTAGCAGGAGCTGTTTTTGCATCAACCACCGACTGCACTACTTTTTTTGCTTGTAAAATGGCAGCAGGTCCTAAGGTCAGAATATACTCAGCAGATCTGCACTCCGTTTCATCCCGTTCATCCACAACACTTCCACCCGCTTTAAACTTACTTATGTGATGCTCTAAAATACTGCTTGATATGGGAATGATTCCTGCTACATTATGATACTGAGCACCGGAAAAAGGCTTTATATAGGCTAAATGAGAGGCTTGATTTTCTTCTGGTCCATGACCTATAAAAAAGATATCTAATCCTCCTAATTCCTCCAATTTGGTAAGGTATTCCATAAATGCAGCCTCCAAATCGGATGTATCTGTTCGCATTGGAGTAAAGCTTTTAATCTTCTTAAAAAAGGCTTCTCCCAAAATGCGCTCGAAGTCACGAACAAAACTAAAACCATTATTCATGCCCATTGGAGCTAGGGCATCCTGAGTAAATACATTCAAACGGCCAAGTAGTTCATCCTGCTCCGACGACTTGGCAATTTCTCCCAATAAACGATGTAGCTCCTGAGCACCTCTTCCTCCTAAAAGGGCAATATTAATATCACCTTCTTTCGATGCCGCAGTTAGATATAATTCGTTTAACATAGCTTTGCCTACCTCAGCTTCGCTGTCGAGCACAGTTGGCGTTATGCCGTAATCAGTAAATAAAAATTCTTGATTGTTATTTTTAGACAACCAAACATTATTGTTGTCTTCATATCTTGTGAATTGAGGATTCGTTTTATTCATAGCCATTATCTTTTTTCTTATGCAAGATTAAGATTAGTATCTTATTTACAAAATGCAAAATACGTTTTTATAGAGATTCACCGTAACAATATTTGATTTTCCATTTTTAATTCCCGAATCAAAGATGGTACACGTCTTTTATTTTATTAAAATCTGATTATTTGATTGAAAGAACTTAATTTTGAGCTGTACCAAAATTGATAATTCAATATGCATTTAATTTTATTTAAAAATCGTCGCTTAAATAAGGCTGATTATGCCTCAACTCATGGAAAATACCAATTGGCAATTAAACTAGCACAGCCATTAGTACACTCGCGAAATAAAGAAATTGCATTTAAAGCCAATCGCATATGTGGATTATCATTTTACAAACGAAAAAAATACGACGATAGCATCATTTTTCTTCAGGCAGCATGCCAATTAGGCAACTACCGACATGATTGGTACAATCTTGCAATGGCTTCGGCATTTAGTGACAACTTAGAAATGGCAGAACAAGCCTTCCAGAATATTTACCGTACAAATGTACAACCCGGTTATATGTATGCGGTAGCTGTTCCTGGATTGATTTTTCAGTATACCAAAGTTTTAATTCAACAAAAATTTATTGATGCAGCCAAAAAAAGGACAAGAGAATTGAAACAAATGTACCAAGGTGTTGGTAATGATACAACAAAGCAAGTTCAACGAGGTCTTCCATCCTATCCTACTTTTCAGAAGGAAATTGAATTTATTTTACAAGAGTTGTAATACATTTTTCCAACAAGAATAATGGGAAACATCTTAACGGTTGGCCTTTTCTTTGATATAAGCAGTTGGCAACATACCATACTCTTCTTTAAAATACTTACTGAAATAGCGGGGGCTGTTAAAACCAACCTCATAAGCTATTTCAGCCACCGTCAATTGGCTTTTCTCCAGTAGCTGAGCCCCCCTTTTCAGGCGGATAATTCGAATAAATTCAACCGGGCTTTTACCTGTAATGGCCATTAGCTTTTTGTACAAATAGACACGACTCATTCCTAACTCCTTACTTAAATCCTCAACCGAAAACTTCGATTCTGAGATATTCTTTTCAACACAGCTAATAGCCTTTTTAATGAGTTTCTCGTCCAACGAAGTTATTTCTATTGCAGATGGATTAATATCTACATTTTTCTGAAACTGCTTTTGTGCTTTATGCTGCTTCTCAACCAGATTTTGAATACGAAGTAAAAGCAAATCCATATTAAAAGGCTTGGTAATATAATCGTCGGCTCCAATCTCCAAACCTTTAATTTTATCTTCATCAGCAGTACGCGCAGTTAACAATATCAAGGGGATATGCGAAGTACGGGCATCATTCTTCAATTTCCGACACAGTTCCAAACCATCCATACGCGGCATCATTACATCACTAATAATCATGTCAGGAACCACTTTAATAGCTTCTTCATATCCTTCTACTCCATCACCTGCTTCATGTACTTCATAAGTCTCTTCCAATGTTTCATGCATGAACAATCTGAAATCCACATTATCCTCAATCAATAAAACAACAGGCTTTTCCTTGGCTTTTTTCCCTTTAATTTTCGCTTCTATACCTTTACCTGGCTCCTCACCCCTGACTTTAACAACAGCTTCTTCCACTACTTTTTCAGCAGGGATTGGCAAACGAACAATAAACTCGGCTCCTTCATTGGGTCGTGATTTAACACTAATCGAACCGTTATGAAGTTCAACCATTTCTTTGGCCAAATTCAGACCAATACCGCTTCCCGAAAATCCAAGAGCACTACTGTTACTCGATTGATAAAACCGTTCAAAAATCTTCTCATGATCTTCTTCTGCCACACCTACACCATTATCTTTTACACTAATCACAATTTGCTCCTGTCCGTTTCCTTCAGTCTGAATCAGATCAATATTCACCCAAACCTGTCCACCTTTTGAGCTAAACTTAAGGGCGTTTGATAGTAAATTCATCATTACCTTATTCAGCTTCTCATGATCGAAACGGAAGAAAAACTGGTTTATAGATGATGAAAACGAGAATTCTATATCTGCCTTTTGAAACGAATCGGTAAAATGATTACACACTCCACTTAAAAAGCGAACAATATCACCATAAGAAGGATTAAAACGCAAACCGTGTAAATCCAATTTGCGGAAATCCAAGAGCTGATTAACCAGATTAAGAAGCTCGTGAGTATTACGGTTAATGGTTTCCAATAAGTTTCGTTCAGAAGGATCTTTATCCATCTTCAAAAGCTTATCCAAAGGCGTTAAAATAAGGGTAAGCGGCGTACGAAATTCGTGACTTACATTGGTTAAAAAACGAAGCTTCATTTCGTCCATCTCGTGATGTTTGCGCGCCAAAATACGATCATTCTCCATCTGCAACTTTATTCGCTCTTTTTTAAGCATCGAATAACGCACATAAATAAGCATTGCAGCAATCAGAATAAAATAAAAAGCAAAGGCAAAATTAGATGCGTAAAATGGAGGCAACACTGTTATTTTTAACTCCGAGGGTATTTCATTCCAGAAACCATCATTGTTACATGCTATTACCTTCAATACATAATCGCCCCTATTAAGGTTAGTATAAGTCGCGTTTGAATTAGAAGTTTCGTTCCAGTCCTGGTCAAATCCCTGAAGCATGTATTTATATTTGATTTTACGCGGATTAAAGTAACTCAGTGCAGCAAATTCGATGGAAAATACATTCATCGAATACTTAAACGTAATATGATTGGTGGCAGTAATAGACTGATCTAATATTACCCTTCCATTCACCTTTTCTCCTACTCCCACCGATTTATTAAATACCTGTAAATCGGTAAAAACAACTTTTGGTGCTACTTTATTATATTTTATGTTTTTAGGTTGAAACAGATTAAAACCATTAGGTCCTCCAAAAATCAATTCACCTCGAGAAGTGCGAAAGCTAGCATTAACATTAAACTCCTGACCTTGTAAACCGTCATCTTCTGTATAGTTTGTTATCGAAAATTCATACTCACTGGCAGGCGAAATGGTTTTGGGAATAATCTGTGATATTCCGGATGATTTACTAACCCAAATAGTTTGAAATTCATCCTCCTGAATGCAGTTAAATATCTCGGCAGGCAATCCATCAGTTCTGTCAAATGT
Source organism: uncultured Carboxylicivirga sp. (assembly GCF_963668385.1). Taxonomy (GTDB): domain Bacteria; phylum Bacteroidota; class Bacteroidia; order Bacteroidales; family Marinilabiliaceae; genus Carboxylicivirga. Next base: position 3,604,180 of record NZ_OY764327.1, on the reverse strand, counting down.
TTTAATGTAATTGTTATATGGATCAAACATTGTTAGACCTTCACGGGTAGCTATCCAAATCCATCCCCTGCTATCTTCAAAAACATCGTTAACATTATTATTACTGATAGGTATGGGTGTATCTCTTTTTTGGGTTGGATGATATCTATAACGCTGTTCTTTTATATCGTAAAACACTACCCCAAGTGCTGTACTAAAAATCAGATTCCCTGAGTTCATCTTACATACACGACTAACAAATGAAGAGGGCAAGGTAACATTCCCTTTATTCGGAACCTTTTGGAAACGTTTTGTTTTTTTATCATATAAGTTAACTCCACCTCCCAAAGTCGCAATCCATAAGCGATGCTGGTCATCTTCAACCATATCCCAAATATTATTACTGGTAAGCGAATTGGGATTTCCAGTTTCTATTTTAAATTGAGTAAATTGTTTACCATCAAAACGGTTTAAACCACCAGTATATGTGCCGGCCCACACTACCCCATCATCATCAATATATAAACCTACTACCACATTATTACTGATGCTGTTCTTATCATCCGGAATGTGTTTATAGGACTTATAACTATTCTTTTTACGATCGAAATAAACAAGACCACCACCATTGGTACCAATCCACAAATTACCTTTACTATCTTCTGCAAAACAATTTACATCGTTAAATGGCAAGTTATGTTCGGGATTACTTGAGCTGTGATAGTGCATAAATTTATGAATACTCTCATGATAATAACAAATCCCATTTTTGAAGGTACCTACCCACATCAGATTATTACTATCAAGGAAGAGGGCAGTAATAGTATTTTGCGAAATACTGTTGGGATTGTCTTTTTGATGCGTCAATTTTTCCACCTCATGCGAGTATTTATTAAACACATCAATACCTCCATGATCGGTCCCTATCCAAATCAAGCCTTTATCATCTTCGGCCATATTACGGATGATATCACTCGATAACTTTATGTTTGGATGATCTACGGTTAAATGATCCCATTTTCGTTGAGCAATTTTAAAGTTATAAATACCTTTATTATCGCCAAACACATACATGTCTCCATCTCTATCGACAAAAAGCACGGGTGCATTTTCACTTACCGAATAAACAGACTCTAAATCGTCCACTAAATCAACCAATCGGTAATTCTGATCGTCATATACTTCAATAGCAGCATTCTCGTACAAAACATAGTAATGACCATCTTTATGTACTATCTGCTGTTGGTTGCTGTTTTTAATCCGGCTTTCCTGAAATGGATCGTATAGCTGATGAGCCACGCTATCAAGCAAAAAATATCTTCCTCGTGTTGAAGAGCGGTACCAGGTTTGCTTATTCTGATCGATGTATACGCGGGCTATTTGTTCTATTATTCCTTTGGGTCGTAAGTAATCTCTTATGTTATTGTTGAATTGGTTGGTTAAAGGATTGTATACTGATAATTCCCAGCGTGTTTCGAACCACAAAATCCCTTCTTTATCTTCCTGAATACTGGTTATATAATTGTCGCGTATGGTAGTAGAATCGTTCCGCTGATGGGTGAAATTTACAAAATGGGTTCCGTCAAAACGACTCAGACCTGAAGTGGTTCCTATCCATATAAAACCTTTAGAGTCTTCGAATAAATACGTAACCTGATTATTTATCATTCCATCGCGTGAACTAAGTCGAAGAAAAGAATATTGCGATGTTCCTGTTACAATGGAGGGTATAAACGTTAAGAACAGGATTAAAGAAAATAGGATACGTATCGTTAGTTTCATTCATTCATTATTTAATGTAGGTCTTTACCAACCTCTAATGGGTTAGTAAAGACCTACACACTTATTCAACAGAAATTTTGACTTTCTTCTTAATCAGATCTGATGCTGTACCAACATAAACAACATACTGACCTTTCTCTAGCTCCCAGTCACCTTTCTCGGTGCAATAATAAGCTAAATCATCAATATTTATCGAAATATTAACTGATTGTTTGCCATTGGCAGCTACCTTAATTTTATCAAAACCTTTTAATTCTTTTAAGGCTCTATCCACTTTCGATTTAGTTTTACCCACATAAACCTGCACAACTTCAGCACCATCAACCAAACCTGTATTAGCAACATCGCAGCTAACTGTCATTGTTTGGCCAGCTGCGTAAGTTGTTTTATCTGTTTTAATATTGCTTAATTCAAAAGTGGTATATGATAAGCCATGACCAAAAGCAAATAATGGTTTGATTTTCTTAGTATCGTGCCAACGATATCCAACCAAAATTCCTTCTTTGTAATATTGATCAATACTATCGCCTGGATAAGATAACTCGCCATAGTAATGAGCCGGATTATCTTTGAGCTTAGCAGGGAATGAGAATGGCAACTTACCCGATGGATTAACATCTCCACTAAGTACATCTGCAATGGCATAACCGGCATCGCTGCCTAAGTACCACGCTTGAATCATCGCTTTAACGTCTTTCAACCAAGGCATGGCTACAGCATTTCCACTTATCATTACCATACCCACATTAGGATTAACAGCAATGATATCTTTCAATAGCGCATCCTGATTAAATGGTAATTCAAAAGACAAACGGTCTCCACCTTCACAATCCTGATGATGGTTTTTATTTAAACCACCAACGAATATTACGATATCTGCTTTTTTAGCTGTTTCAACAGCTGCTGCATGTAAACTATCCTGATCTAAATGAGGAGGAATTACTCGTCCATAAGCAGAAGGGCCTGATGAATATCCCATCGAATGCACAATGGTTGCTTTGGTAAATCGTTGCTTAATTCCTTCCAGCGGACTTATTTCGTATTGGGCTTTCAACTCAGAAGAACCGCCACCAATGGTCATCATTTTTGTAGCATTCTCTCCAATAACCGCAATAGATAGCTCTTTTTCGGGATCAATTGGGAAGAAATTGTTTTCATTCTTCATCAACACAATACCTTCGGTAGCTACTTTACGAGCCACATCGTGGTGCTCTTTATTATTGATTCGGCCCAACCCACGTTCCATATTCATATTAGTTCGGAACATTAAACGAAGGATACGACGAACTTTATCATCCACAACCGATTCATCAATCTCACCACTTTTAAGCATTTTGTAAAAAGGATCGGCCAGATAGTAATTATCGTAAGCAAAAGTGGCCGATGAAGTTAAACCATCCGTCCAGGTTCCCATTTCGATATCCAATCCGTTATAAGCAGCTTCTTTCGTATCATGCGCACTGCCCCAGTCGGTTACCAAAACACCATCGAATCCCCAATCGCCTTTTAATATTTTATTCACTAATATTTCATGATGACTGGTGTGCTGTCCATTGTACTGGTTATAAGCACCCATTACCGACCAAACATGGCCTTTTTCTACTGCAGCTTTAAAGGCAGGTAAATAAATTTCGTGTAAGGTTCTGTCATCCACATTTACGTTGATATGGCCACGCCATTCTTCCTGGTTGTTTAAAGCATAATGTTTAACACAAGCAGAAACTCCATTTTCCTGTACCCCTTTAATATAAGGTACCACCATGATTGAAGCTAAATAAGGATCTTCGCCCATGTACTCGAAGTTACGACCGTTTAATGGTGTGCGATAAATATTAACTCCAGGTCCCAGCAAAATATCTTTTCTACGGAAGCGAGCTTCTTCACCAACTGCCTCGCCATATTGATGTGATAAATCAGGATTAAAGGTGGATGCCAAACATGTTAAAGCCGGAAAGGCAGTGATTGAATCGTTGGTCCATCCGGCGTACCCCCAGTTGTCCCAGTTAATTTCGCCACGAACACCATGAGGTCCGTCCGACATCCATATCTCAGGAATACCCAATCGAGGAACACCCGGAGAACTGAATTTAGATTGTGCATGACACATATTGACTTTTTCTTTTAAAGTCAACTGTTTGATAATTTCATCTATTTTTTTCTCAACATCCTGTTGGTTTTGTTGAGCCGTAATGAGTTGACCGACCAAAGCCAACATTACAATCAAAAAAGTTTGTTTCATTTAATAGTATTTAGCAATATTTTTAAGGTTCTGCACTCGCGGAAACCGATTCACATCCGTTGTCCGTTGTGTTGCTTCGCAATTTAACAAATACTCATAGTAGATCATAATGGAAAGGAATCAGATTATTGACCTACTAGACTATTTTTTACTTCTATACCGCTCAAGCCGCGGAGGCTTTTCATTTCTTGTCTTGACACAAGAAACGAAACAAAGAAAGTCAAGACTACAAAAACTATGAAAATTGATTATTGTAGTATTATAAGTGCGGCCGAGTGATCTTCGAACAAGTTCTCAGCTTCTCGGTCTTACTAAAATACAACTACAAATCAAATTCAATATTTTTTGAGGTCATACAAATTGAAACTTTCATGAAATACACATTTTATTCAAGTAAAAATCCCGACAACCTTTCGATTGCCGGGATTTAAATATTCCCGGTTATTTGTTATTGCATTTTAATGGTTAATGCTTCACCGTTATAATTTTCTACTTGTCCTGTAGCTGTTTGAGCTGCGTCAATTCCCATTGCGTTATCTTTCGATACAAATACAACATTGAACTGACGATCTTTTAACATACCCTCAAATTCACCTTTTCGGGCACCAATAGTAAGAGTTTTATCAGCCTCGCTATACGAGAAAGGAATCACTGCGTATTTACCTTTTTCATAGTTATAATTGGTTCCTTCATCTTCGTATAACTCAAATGAAGCATCTGCACCAGTATAAACCACTAAAGTAATTTTATCAGCAGGCTTTTGAGTCGTGTACTCAATTTCAGGCCCCATTGGAAGAATTGAACCGGCTTTAACGTACATAGGCATTTTTTCGTATGGTGCATCCGCAGTCATTTTCACTCCTGCATCTAACCACCTACCGGTATAGGCATCGTACCATCCGGCTGTTTTTGGTAAATAAACCTCGCGCGAACGAGCTTTGTATTCATATACCGGACAAACCATTAATGATGGTCCAAACATATACTGATCACCAATATTGTAAACGTTTTTATCGTCAGTAAAGTCCATTGCTAAGCCACGCATCATAGTATAATCATCGAAGTGAGTCATACCAGCCAAAGTATAGATATATGGCATTAAACGATAGCGCAATTTATTGTAGTACAACATCGATTTATAAGCCTGATGTTTTTCGGGTGCAATATTCCAAACCTCGCGGAAAGGATACTGACCATGCACACGGAACAAAGGAACAAAAGCACCAAACTGATACCAGCGAGTGTTTAACTCTCTCCACTCTTCCATATCTTCGCTACCTTCTTTGGCTACTTCGTAACGTTTTTCAACGCAGAACCCACCAACATCCATTGTCCAATAAGGAAGACCAGACATTGCAAAGTTGATACCTGCTGAGATCTGAGCTTTCATATCTTCCCATACAGTACCAATGTCACCACTCCAGGTAACAGCACCGTATCGTTGTAATCCGGCAAAACCCGAACGCGTTAAGATGAATACCCTTTTATCGTTATCAACCTGGCGTTGACCTTCGTAAATACCTTTGGCATTCATTAAAGCATAGGCATTGAAATATTCAGTTGAAGGACCTAATGCGGTTGGTGTCATCAACTCTTTACGATACTCGATACTGGCATTAGATAAAATATCTGGTTCCGAGGCATCCATCCACCATGCATCAAATCCTTTGGTGTATAATTTATCATGAATCTGATCCCAGAATAATTTACGAGCACCTTCTGAATAGGCATCATAAAATGAACCAATGTATCCCTGACCAATCCAGTCGCGAACACTATCTTTAACAGCACGGGTATACATCCATCCTTTTTCGTCGAATTGTTTGTAATGCTCTGTGTTGTGATAAAACTTAGGCCAAACAGATATCATAACATGAGCATTTTGTTCATGAATCTGATCGTTCATAGCCTTAGCATCAGGGAAACGATCCTTATCAAAATCGTGACTACCCCATGCAGTTTGTGGCCAGTACGACCAGTCAACCACAATATTATCCAATGGAATATGACGTTTTCTGAATTCGGCTAATACATCCAAAAGCTCATCCTGCGTTTTATAACGCTCACGACTTTGCCAGAATCCCATCGACCATTTCGGCATTACCTGTGCTTTACCTGTAACTGTTCTGTATTGGCTGATCACATCATCCATTGAAGAACCAGTCATCATATAGTAACGGATCTCTTGTCCCATTTCTGAGAAGAATGAAAGATCGTTTTTAGCTTCTTCGCTACGTGGTGACAAAGTTTTTAAACCAATATATGATACACCTCCATCTGGTAACCATTCTAATTTAATGTGTTTTTTAACACCTTTTTCCATGGCTACATGAAACTTAGCAACAGATGGATTCCATGCAGTACGCCATTTATCGAATTGTAATTCGCCATCAACCCACAGTTTGGTGTAACCAGCATAGTAGCATAAGAAGTTATAAATACCATTTTCGTCACCTTCGATAGAACCTTCCCATGTTATTTTAGCATGCTGAAAATTAAAACCTTCTGGAAACTTCTTGATAGTAGTTAAATTCTCGTAATCAATAGTTGATTCGGTACGTACTAAAAACTCATGACCTTGCTTTAAATCATCGATATAAGTAGCGGTTAAACCACCTTCTTTGCCGTCTTTATCATACAATTTTAATGTATTGATATTGCTGTAAGGACGAGGATCTCCAAAGCGGGTCAACGAATAATTATCCCAAAGAACACCATAATTTTTTGTAGATACTACAAAAGGAATAGATACTTTAGTGTTATACTGGAAAAGCTCTTCGTTTTTACCTTTATAGTTCATTTCATCAGCCTGATGCTGCCCTAAACCATATAAAGCTTCATCTTTTGGTGAATCAAACACCTGAGACATTTCGTAACCATCGGTACCTTCCACATTGATTTTTTTGAAAATACGTTTACCAGCATCTTCTTTCATAATCAAGTTTCCGTTTTCATCAAAAAACGATACTTCGCCCGTAGTTGCATTCACCTTGGCGGTTGCTTTAGCTGTTTTAATAACCACTAAGCCATTTTCTTCGGCAGAACTAAACTTTACTCCTTCAGAAGGAACTTTTATCAAACTCTCATTTTCTGATAATTCACTAGCTGCACTAGCTCTAACTTCAAAAGTTTGATCACTAACCGGTTGAACATGTATCACTTTTGCTCCACCGTCGGTTGGGTTGGTTGGATAAACCGTAATTCCCCCCGAATCTTCTTTCCAACTCTGACCACAAGCCATCATCAAGATGGCAAGCGCCAAAAACACAAATAGTCTATTCATCATGTATATATTAGATTAATCTAGTCAATTACTATTAATTAGAAGCTCCATCAATAATCGCTTGTATTGCATCCGGATGAATTTGTTCGGCAGTATACCGGTTAAATAATCCAAAATCATCACCTCCATTATCCCAGATAAAAGGCACAAAACCATTAGCTTTTGCTTCTGCAGTAACAGTTTCTAGGAAATAATTACGAGACTCATTATGAAGCGCTAAATCATCGCCCGATAAACTAGAACGATACATGGCACCATATTCTCCAAGAATAATGGGAATTCCTTTATCATAAAAAGTAGTTTTCATAGAGGCAAAAGTACTTTCTACATAATCTTCCTGTCCCCAATATGAATTGTCATATCCTTCACCCCATAATATTTTATGACCATTACCAGTACTTAACGTAAATTCATAAGGATCGTAGTAATGTACTTCAACAAACAAACGGCCATTTGCTTCGTCTGTTGGCATATTATGTAGTTCTACTCCCCAACCAATATTGGTATTATAGGTTTGAACTATTAAATTTCGATAGGCATTTTTACCCCCAGTTGATCTAACAGCATCCACAAAAGTTTGATTAAATGACTGTTGAACTTCAATATTTTCATTGGTAGGTTTTGTATAAACATTTTCAATATGAACTTCATTTGTTCCGGCAAATAATAAATGTTCATCATAATCGCGGAAATAAATACCTACTTGTTGCCAAATAGCATACAATTGTTCATTTACTTCATTTTGCTTGTCATAGGTAGGGTTATTTTCTAACCATCCACCATCCCAGTGGGTATTAATAATAGCATACATATCATTATCAATACAATAATCAACCACCTCTTTTACACGAGCCAACCATGTGCTACTAATTTCATATGTTTCGCGGTCAACGATGTAACCATCCCATGCACAAGGAATACGCACAGCATTAAAGCCTGCAGCTTTAACAGCATCAATCACATCTTTAGTAACTTTTGGATTTCCCCAACCTGTTTCTCCTCCAGGTACCTCTAATGAATTACCCACATTCCATCCAGCTATAATTTTTGCTCCTAACTCAATGGCATTACTTTCTACACCTGTCATATCAGCAGGAACAGATCCTCCGCCTACACCTTCTTGTGTTATTGTTACAATTTCTGTAATATCATTTAATGTAAAGGTAATCGTACCTTTTCTGGATACCATTCCAGAATTAGCTTGTACCACAAATTCCTTTGAATCATTAATGACACTTTTTAATTCTTTTTGCGAAATCCAAGGATCATTGATCATGATTTGAACATCCTCTGATCGTGTAAATGTAATTGTTAGATCTTGCTCTTCTTGTGTTAAAGAATACAGTGTTTGATCTAAAACTAGAGAATAGTTTTTAGTTTGAGTAACAGAAACATTTTTAATGATATCTCCTGCTTTAATGGTTATTTGGGCATTTCGTTCTTCATATAAATCATTTGCATCTACTATTACATCAATAGACGAAGTTCCAACACCCCCCTCAGATGGCGATATCGAACACCAATCAGCCGATGATTCTGCAGTCCAATTAACATTACATTTAACATGGAAAATCTCTGATTCTTGTTGTTTATCAAAACTTAATTCACTTATTGAAACAACCAACTCAGGATCTACTTTTTCTTCATTATCAGAGCATGCGTTTAATGAAACTACAAGTAAAATCAATAAGAACACGTTATTATATATCCTTTTCATTCAAATAAAATTACCCTCCTCTCAAAAATGAGAAGAGGGAATGATTAACTTTAATTATTATAAACAGTCAACTTATCAACAGTAGCGGTTACAGCACTTAAATCAACAATTTCAGCGGCCATACCTTCTATATCAATAACAAACACAGTTGCTCCTTCTGCAAGTGATTCAGGATCATAAAATATAGTATAAGTTCCATCACCTGTAATATTGGCAACTTTTTCTCGTGTTCCATCTCCCCAATACTGAGGATTCCAATCAGCATCAGCCCAAGAGAACATCGTTTTATAACTAGCAGCAGCACCATCAATAAAAGTTATTCCGCTTAATGTAAATGTTACTTCTACTCTTTGATTAGTCACTAAATTTTCTTTTGCAAATGGAGGATCACTAACAGTTGAACCGTATTCATTGTATAGTTCAAGCCTTAAATTTCCTTTATCTTCTAAATCTCCAAATACCAATTTAGTATTATCAAAAGGAATATCAGTTGCATCACCTAAAACAACATCACTACCATCGTATCCACCATCACCTTCATCTCCTCCATTACCATCATCTTCGTCAGGCTTCCAATTATCTCTATACTCTTCTGATATATAGTTAAAACATTCGCCACCAGGAACAGTCATTATTTGCATTTTTGCTGAATCAGCATAAAGAATTCGAAACTCGGTTGAAGTAGTAACAGACTCTGTTCTTTCAATAACATGCAAAGGATAGGCATCAGTAAATGAAATAGTATGCTTTTCTGAATCTAACATATAAGTACCATTCTGCACTTTTCCACCTGCAATGTCTGAAGAATAAGCTGACTGATCTACAACCACATGAGCACCTCCTTTAAGATCAAATGTCATTGTACCAAAATCTGCAGCGGCACACATCCATTGATTACCAGCCCAATCTGCCGTCCAGTACCAAGTAGCTTCTCCATTAGTCATATTAGGTACAATAGCATTTTCTGCTTTCCAATCATCTGAGTCAATATAATTACCTCCGGCAAGATTATGCAAATTATCCCATTCATATGTAGATGTAAAAAACCACATTGGCCCCATAAAGAATCGTGATGTTTCTTCTGAATCTAAATCCAAATACCATGTTTTACTTTTATCAATTCCTCCTGAAACAAACGTCCATAATTCATCTTCAATAAAACCAGGGTACATATCATCAACAGTAAACTGTACTGTATCTCCGTATACATATCCTCCACGTGTCTGAACTCCAAATTGAACATCATAACTACCAGCAAATGGCATTTTTAATGTAACAGTCGATTTCTGACTTCTACCTTGAGGATGATTCCATAGAGGCTGATACTTCGAATCCATCAAACTTGTTAAATAAACAATATTCGGATTATCAGTGTCATGCTCAATTTTATAAGCAATACCTTCAACTAACTCATCTGATGTAACATCAATACTCCCTAATTCATACTTTTCAGGAGTACATCCAACATACACGAATATGGAAAGAGTTAGAACAACTAATATATTTTGTAATCTTTTCATTGTTTCCTGTTTTTTTTGATTATTTCCAACCATCGTTTTGTACTAAAACTCCATCAGAAAGTGTTATCTGAGTATTTGGAATCTGCATAAATCCTTTAGTTGCAATAATATCAGCCTTATCAATACTAACATAATCCTCAGCATTTCCACTTAATACAGGCACATTTGTTTCAGCAATGGTTGATGCTGCCACCTCAACACCCTGACGTAATAAATCCCAATAGCGGATTCCTTCAAAGGCAAATTCAAAACGACGTTCTGCCATTATGTTCTCCGGTGTAACACTAACAGGATCAAGACCAGCTCGATGTCTTACCTCTGTTAGAAAAGTTTCAGCTCTATCACTTCCTAATTCTGCAGCCATTAGCATAACATCAGAAAGACGCATTACAATATAATCTTGATATTGTGATATTTGAAAATCACCTTCTCCTAATCCTTCCACGGTTGTAGTTCCGTCAGGATAGCACATTGGGGTATATTTCTTGTTTGAGTAACCTGTATATTCACGTTGATCTTTAAAATCAAAAACAGATTCGATTCCCTCGCTTGCAAGATCTATAATAGAGGCAGATCTTCTTGTATCTCCAGATTCAAATGCAGTAAATAACTTTGGATTAACAGTACATGCTCCCCATCCTTTTCCGTATGGCGACCAATTTGTATTACGCATACCTAACATAATTAACCAACGATTACCATCACTGTTTCCATTATAATCGGATGTATAGTTGAATTTTTGAGAGAAAATAGCTTCTTGATTACCTTTTCCAACCCAAGTATTTTCAAGCGTATTACTTTCTTCAATTGGAGTTGAACAAGCAGCTTCCCATAGATTTTTATAATCCTCAACTAAACTAAAACCACCTTCATCGTAAACATCTTCTAAACCTTTCAATACGTAGGCCTTGTCAACAACACCTTCTAAATCAGATTTACCATAATAACCTGTATAAAACAAGAAAACTCTACCAAGCATAGCTTTAGCTGCCCATTGAGTTGCTCTTCCATCATTAGCAGAAGCCCAACTGGCACTCCAGGCAGGATAATTGATATTTTCAGCAGCAAATTTTAAATCTTCAGCAATTAATTTATAAACATCTGCAGGATCAGCCTGAGGTACATTATCAGTAGTTGGTTCTGTTAATAATGGAACTTTATTAAATAGTCTTACCAATTCGAAATATAATAAGCCTCTTAAAAAATGTGTTTCACCAGCAATACGTGCGATTGTTTCTTCTTCTCCCTCAAAACTTACCTCGTCAAGTTTTTTTAACAAGGTATTACATCGGAAAATACCAGTATAGTAAGTTGCCCAGGTAGAGTTAAAAACATCGTTGTCAGATGGAGACTGTCCTTTATCAAAACGATCTAATAACTGATACGCTCTTCCATCAGTATTACCGGTACCTCCAAAACAATTATCAGATAATACCTCTGATGTAATTGGGAAGGCCGTTGTACCATCAGAACCGGTTCGTTGATAACCATCGTAACAACCAATTAAGGCCATTTCAAAATCATCGATGGTTTTATAAAAATTATCATCTCCTATTGATGTTTCCTGATCCACATCAAGAAAAGAATCAGTACAAGAGAATAGGCTCAAACTAAATGTTGCTATTGCCAATATATATAATTTAATCTTATTCATAACTTTATGTGTTTTGAACATTAAAATTTAAGATTTACCCCCATTAAATAAGTACGAGGACGAGGATAATAGCCTAAATCAACACCAGATACCCAGCCTTGAGTTCCATATCCAATTTCTGGATCCATACCATTGTACTTGGTAAAAGTGAAAGCATTTTGTACAGATGCATATAAGCGTAACTGACTAAACAATGGATTTTTAGTTAATTTACTAAAATCATATCCTAAAGAAATGTTACTAATTCTTAAGAAATCTCCATCTTGTACGTATAAATCAGAGAATTGCCAGTTAATATTAGTTTCTGTTACGCGAGGAATTGTATTTGATGTTCCCTCACCTGTCCAGCGGTCCAAAATTTCGGTTGTATAGTTAGCTTGTTTATTGGTATGATTACGATATGATTGAACAATTTTATTTCCCATCATTCCGTTGGCAACCATCGTAAAATCAAATCCTTTATAAGCTAAATTAATATTGAAACCGTAAGTAATATCAGGCATACCGTTGCCCAAATCAGTTTTATCATTGGCATCAATAACACCGTCACCATCTTGATCTATATATTTAACATCACCTGGTTTAACATTTTCCTGAAGTATTCCATTACCAGCATCTCTCCAAGCCTGAATATCTGCTTCACTTTGGAAAATTCCTGCTGTCTCATATCCCCAGAAATAACCAATTGAATACCCATTTTGTGCACGATAAAATTCTTCAGAATTATCATACAACATATTAATATCACCGTGGATTATTCCATCATCCGTAGGAATGCTACCTACTTCATTTTTATTATATGCGCCGTTAACTCCGATGTTGTAACGTAAATCACCAATATTATCAGACCAGCTAAGAGCCAATTCTAAACCAGTGTTCTTAACATCACCTCCATTAATAATTGGGGCATTAGCACCGGCTGTAGCTAAGATAGGTGCTGTTACTAACCAATCCTTCGTAGTTTTTACATAGAAATCAGCATTAACACCTAAACGACTATCAACAAAATATGCATCAATACCAACGTTAGTTTGTTCTGATGTTTCCCACTTTACATCAGGATTAGAAAGACGTAAAGGATAAGCTCCAGGAGTATTTACTTGAGCGGTACCAAAAATATAGTTACCTGCAGGATTACTATTTGATACATTGGTTGATGTACTTACTGGAGATGTAAATTGAAAATCATCGATTGACTGATTACCAACCTGCCCCCAACTGGCTCTTAATTTCAAAAAGCTTAACCAGCTAATAGATTGCGCAAAATCTTCATTTGTGATTACCCAACCAGCAGATGCTGAAGGGAAATACCCCCAACGATTACCTTTTGCGAATTTAGATGATCCGTCAACCCTTAAAGTAGCATTAAACATGTACTTTTCTTTGTAGTTATATCCTATACGTCCGAAGTAAGATGCACGACGAGTCTTCACTGAAGGACCACCACTAACTGATCTCTTCTCAATTACTCCTTTGACTTCACCTGTCTCTTCATCAATATCCAACTCAGCTTGCCCTGTGGTATTATCGATATATGCGTAATCCCATTCATCAAACTGACTTAATAAATCCCAATTTGAGGCTCCAACTGAAGTACCCTGATATTGAATCGATTCAGTACCAACCATAGCATCAAACTTATGAACTGCATTTATATCAAAGCTATAACTAGCGGTATTAGTCCATGTAGTTGTATGCCCTTTACTCATACTTTGATTAACTGTTGTATGATCATTATTGTAGGCATACATCGAAAACTGATATAAAGGAGAATAACTTCGATATTCTGAGGCATAATAATTAAAGCCTAATAAAGTTTTGATTTTTAAGTTCTTTATTGGCTCCAATTCAGCATAAACATCAGCTAACATTTTTTGCTGATCGTTTGCATTTTTATTATTAGTCATCATTGAGCCGTAAGGGTTACCATCACCCTTAAACCATGGCGAATTTGATGTATCGTTATAAGGACTATCGTATATATTATTATCACTAAAAACAGGTGATAATGGAGACGTTCCGAATGCACCTCTTAAACTATTACTATATTGATTACCAACCTGAATACCATTACTTAACAAGTAATTAAAATTCATATGCTGTCCAACCTTCAATACATCTTTATAAAGTTTGTGCTCAGAGTTGACACGAAATGTATACCTATCGTAATTCGAAACATCAGGACCTCCAACAATACCTTCTTGACCAGTATATCCAAAAGACATAGAATAAACAGTGGCATCAGAACCACCAGTAACTCCTAACGAATAATTTTGGGTTATTGCATTGTCATAAAACATTTGATTTACCCAATCGGTATTCGCGGCTCCTTCAAATACACTTTGATCATATAATCCAGAGCCTGAATTTAAGGCTTGCTCCTGCATTATAGTAATGTACTCATCGCGATTCAACATATCTGTAGTACGAGTTACATTTTGAACTCCATAATAAGCATCAAATGTAATTTGTGCCTTACCAGCTTTTCCTTGCTTAGTAGTTACCAAGATTACACCATTTGCTGCTTGTGAACCGTAAATAGCAGCCGATGCCGCATCTTTCAACACATCAATACTTTCGATATCAGAAGCATTTAATGTTGTGATATCCCCTTGTACCCCATCAATAATATAAAGAGGTTGAGAATTACCAACAGTACCAATACCACGAATCGTTACTTTCATATCTGCTCCTGGCTGACCTGAAGTAGAAGAAATATTAACCCCTGCAGTTTGCCCTTGCATTGCTTGCAACGGATTGGTGGTATTTTGCTGTTGAATAGCATCACCTTTAACCTGTGCTGTTGCACCTGTTACCAATTTCTTTTGCTGAACACCATATCCAACAACAACAACTTCATCGAACTGAGATACCTCTTCAGTAAGAGTTACATTTAAAATAGTTTGATTTACAATTTGAATTTCCTGGGTTTGAAATCCAATAAATGAGAAAACTAATACCTCATTTTCTGAAACTTCAACGGAGTAATTTCCATCGTAGTCTGTAATTACTCCTCTAGTACTTCCTTTTACAAACACGTTTGTTCCCGGAATAGGAGTATTATCGGTTGCAGATATCACCTTACCAGTTATGGTTCGTGATTCCTGCCCATAAGCTATCGTTGACGATAGCATCATTAAAGCAATTCCAGCTAATGCTAAACCATATTTAGGAATAGCAAAAACCCGAATCAGATTTTTGGCTTTTGTAATCATGATAGATTCAGATTTAATTAAAACTCGGTTTTTAATTATCAAGCCAAATGTAAATACAGAAGAATCCGTTTTTGTGAATTTTTGTTAATAATAAATACTCGAATGATAACTCTAACTGTTCATTTGTTAATTTCAAATGTATAATTAGTTAACATTCAACCACACTAAAATACTATTAATTACCTATATTACTACACCTTACAACAACCCATATATCTTTAAACATTTTTTCACACTTACACTTACATATTCTGCCGTACCTTACATAAAATAGCACTATCAGAAAGAATTTTACATATCTATCTTACCTAATGTAGAGTTCAATAAACTGAAGAAAGCAAATAAACAAGTCCTGCCTGCCAATTTATGGCTATTTCATTATGACTATAACTAGCCACTTCATCTACCCAATCGGTTGCGGTATGTCCACCTCCAACAATATAACCCGGCCAGGGAGCGTCAATTGAATCAGCAGCACTTCGTCGCGAATGAGGATTCATAGGTGGATTAATTCCTAAGCCGATAACATACGATCTACCATAATAATTACAACCAAAAATATGACCTACAATACTTACAGTTGCATCTGTGTATTTCTGATCGGGTTTGAGTAAATTAGCCACGCTTAAATTAATGGATTGTCGAGCGACTGTTCCATTGCATCCCCAAAAATATTTATCCATTGGCCGTCCATAAACATCTTGTTGCGTACTTTGCACAATAGAATCAGCGACAGAAATAACAGCCTCTTTTACTCTTTTATATAGTTCCTTGTTTTGATCTCTATCGGGATGCAACACATATCCAAAAACACCCAAATTACCAACATTGCCCCAATCCCAATTGAGTTCAACAGGGTTGTCGATTGCAGATAAACGTTGTTCAAAATCTTCGAGATATTGCTTTTCTCCAGTAGCCAGCCACATCTCTGATGCAGCCCACAAACGATCGTCAGCATCATCGGTTTGATATCCACCTGTTGAAAACTCACCTTGTTCGAATTTAACGTGCTCGGGATGTTCCAATAAACATTGGTAACTTATTTTTGCTGCAGCCAAACAGCTATCGGCATATTCTTCGTCATACTGTTTAAAATTACGTGATGCCATCGCCATCATGGCAACAAAATCGGCAGTAGCAGCAGAACTCCAGGTTGTAAAATATCGTTTTTCCTTATCTTCTTCAGGCATAATAAAACCTGAGAAATATTTTCGGGTTAATTTATGAGATACTCGACCTGACCCATCGTTGTATTGCATCTTAAACAACCAATCAATCTCATATTTTATTTCCTTCAAAAAATCTGGATAAACAGTGTTACTTTTATCTGAAGGTAATTGTAAATCGAGTTTCGACAATTTATCATGGTAGTGCTCCCATGCGAGAAATAAGGCTCCTACTGTAACCCCAGCATTCACGGTGTATTTTCCATAATCGCCGGCATCGTGCCATCCTCCAACACCATCTTTCTTTTGTTCCTTTTCTTCTCCATAAGCAATATATCCATCTTGGGTATGACAGGCAACATGTTTAAAGGTATGCCCATCGTGTTCACCTTCTACAGCCTCTCCACATCTCCATAAATAAAATGCTCGCATTGAAGTGTATAATGCCGATTGATACACTTCCTTATCGATTTGAAAAACAGAAGATGTAACATCTCCCACTTTTATATAATATTTTCCGACTTGGTTTAATTTTGAAAAATCGATGCGAGCTACTTTCTCATTAATATCTTTTTGATATACAGGCTGATTTATTTCACCTTCTAATACCGTTTTTTGAGTTTGATTATCAACAATTGTAAATGTCGAATTTGCAGATTGAGTTACACTCGCATATTTTGCATCATTGGGTCGAAAACCTAAAGAATTTACTTTGATGCTAGTTTTTTGCGCACAGGACGCAATAGAAATAATAAGAAGTAAAGTAAGGAAAGTGATTTTCATAGGTCTGGGATTTAGAAAAAGCCTATGCCCAATATGGGACATAGGCTGTATAATAAACTATTTCTTGGGAGTCATTCTGATCATCAATACATCATGACCAGGAATCGTCGCTTTCAAGTTCTTTTTAGTACTACCTAAATCTTTATGGTTATATAGATCTCTGATAGTATACTCAATGTGATCAACGGATAATTCTCTTCCTGACAAGTCATCTTTAACAGGATGCCATGCCCAATCGTGATTTATTTCAACAGGCTCTTCACTCATATTAACTATGGCAAAAGCCCATTCGCCATCAGCCATTGGTTTAGCCCATATCTCTGTTTTACCTTCATCAGAATGACAATAAGCCTGAATACCTAATTTATCTTTATTAATAGCAATAACTTCCTTGTTTGTTAGAATTTCGATAGTTTCTTTTGAAGCCGAACGCAAATCGTTACCCATAATTAGAGGAGACGAAAGCATTACCCACATAGCGAAATGTACACGATCCTGACCAGCTGGCATACCATTACCTACTTCCATCATATCGAAATCATTCCAATGACCTGGGCCAGAATATTTACGAATATCTTTACGTAATTTAATAATAGGCCACACACCTAACGAAGACCATGTGCCATGGCTAACTTTACAGTCCCAGCAATTAATAATATCGCCGGTAACACGCCACATATGGCCCATTTCTTCACCCCATTTCCATGGATCGTTATCACCCCATTCACAGATACTAAAAAGAATAGGACGACCAGTTGCATGTAAAGCATCACGCATTGTTTGATAAGCACCTTTGGCATTCAGATTTTCGGTATTACACCAATCGTATTTTAAGAAGTCAACACCCCACTCGGCATATAACTTTGCATCCTGATACTCAAAACCACGGCTTCCAGGATAACCGGCACATGTTTTATTTCCGGCACAATTGTAAATACCAAATTTTAATCCCTTGCTATGCACATAGTCAACAACTTCTTTCATTCCGTTTGGAAATTTCTTTGGATCGGGAACCAGATTATAGTTCTCGTCGCGTTCCATTGCCATCCAACCATCATCCAATACTAAATAATCGTATCCGGCATCTTTTAGACCTAAATCAACAAAAGCATCGGCAATATCTTTCACCAACTTTTCATTAATATCGGTTCCGAAAGTATTCCAGCTATTCCAACCCATTGGTGGTGTTAAGGCAAGGTTTTCTGCTTTTTGAGCATTGATTGAAACACTCAAAATCAATAACATTACAAAAGTTATTTGCTTCTTCATTCTGATTAATTTTAGATTTAATTAGAGATTCTGTTTTTATCTCTTTTATAAACTGTCTTCAATAAAATCCATATAATTTTATTCAGTTACTGACTGAACAATTGCGTTAGCTATATCTGGATTAGTCCATTGTATATTTCTACGATCAAAAATTCCAAATTCATTACTATTGCCATTATCCCACCAAATAGGACAAATGCCTCGTTTAATACAGCCTTCGGAATAGTATTGGGCGTGCCTTATTCTATCTTGCAAATTATCGTGATTTAGATTACCCCATTCTCCCATCACAACAGCAGTACCATTCGTAATAAACTTATTGTAAATGCGATCAAATTCATTATCCAACGCAAGTTTATCAGCTTCAGTCCCCCAATCCTTTCCATTCTCACCGAGGCACAACTCGTAAGGATAGTAGTTATGAATAGATACAATCAAATTTGGCGATGATGGTAATTCTAAATCATTAATAGCAACATCAATTGAAGAAGCTGCGTAAGTTGAAATCATAATATAACGATCGGTATTCCTGTCGCCCGTATTTCGAATGGCATCAACAGCAACTTTATGAAACTGATTTAAACATGCTCGCCCTTCAGCTGTACCACCCGTCCACTCATTTGCAGAACCTATCAAACGCGGTTCATTTAATGTTTCAAATACTAAATGATTATCATACGCCTTAAATCGGGTTGCAATCTGAGCCCAAACTTTTCCTAATTGATCTTTCACTACATCAGCTTTGGCATTAGTAGGAACTATCCATTCTTCGTCGTGATGAATATTTACAATAACGTACATCCCATTATCCAAACCATAATTCACAACTTCTTCTACCCTATCCAACCATGCTTCTTCAATCTTAAAATCAGGCGCATCGCCCATATGGTATTGCCATGTAACCGGCACCCGCAGTGTTTGAAAACCTTTTGCTTTTATGGCATCAATCATCTCTTTAGTAGTATAAGGATTACCCCAAACCGTTTCATCAGTACCTTTGGCATCCAGGGTATTTCCTAAATTCCAACCTACACCCATCTTAGCTACAAATTCCAGCGCACTATTATCAATAACAGGAGCATCCTTGGTTGTGAAAGAAATCTTTACTTCATTAGCTAATGGCACATCAAATGTGTTTACCACAGCTCCTTGAGGAATAATTATTGAATAGGTAGTTGCATTCTCTAATACAGCTGTAATAATTAATTTAGTGAAAGAAACTTCTACATTGGCAGGTTCACCATTTAGAGTAATTCCATGATTAGACGTAAGTGTTACCACTTCATCAAAAGTTATAATAACTTCAGTCGATAACTCCACATTGTCAGCATTATTTTCCGGAACACTTGACTTAAATTCAGGAGCCGGTTTGGAAACACTTCCCTCTTCTTTTGAACATGCAGTACAAAAAACAAATTGCATTAAAATTAATGCCCATATATAGATTATCTTCATGATTAAAGTATTAATCCTATAACACAAACGTTACTCAATACCTAATAATGAAAGCATTATTTCGGCATATCTTTTCCCTAGTTTTCGATATCCGGCTGAATCAAAGTGAGCATTATCCTGTCCTGTGCATTCTTCAGACGAAACAATATGAGCTGTTGGCACATATTTAGGTAGTGTGTTAATAATCTCATTCATACTACTGCAACAATTATCTTCTCCTGCAAATACTTCACCAGCTAACAATGGCACTTCATCTGCACTGATAGATAAATCATTAAGCATATCTTCATATATTTTTTTAACGTACAAAGGCCATTGATCGTCACCCGTATTGGTTTCGCCCTGATGCAATAATATCCCTTTAATAACACCATCTTGTTGAGCCAGCTTGGCCAGTTGAATCAAATACTGATATGGATTACCATCATAAGCTTTTATTTTATCTTGAAACCAGCTTTCGGTATATGTATTAGTATAATCCTGATAAATATCTTTATCAAACAATCGAATATCACAACCACCAATAGCTACATTTATTACACCCACCTTAACATCATCAGTAAGATTATCAATCAGTGTTCGGCCAAAATAATCGGCTGGCGATAATCCGGATGAACATTGACAAAGAGGAGGAACAGCAACCCGCCATTCTCCTTTGTTACCAAGTTCGGAACAATCTAGGGCCTGCATTACCTGAAAACGTTCATCAACCGTTTTATCCTGAGCTTCAATTGTCCCTTGTCCTTCCATATTAGACTGACCAAAACAAATATAAATATGAAAATTCGGGTCTTTTACATGTACTGTTTCTTCTTTTGTAGAAAAACTAAATTCAATATCCTCGTTTAATTCAATACCAGAAGTATTTTTAACAGCTCCTGCAGGAATACTAATATTATAGGTGGAATTATTTTCTAATTTAGCTTTTATAATAAGCTTTGTATATGACTCCTCAACATCTGCTACTTGATTATTTATTGTAATTTCATGTTCAGATGAAAGCTTTACCACCTCGTTAAATTGAACAATAATTTCGGTTGAAAGCTCGACATCCTTTGCATTATCTTCTGGAAAACTCGATTTAAACACAGGTGCAGGTTTGGACACATTCTCACCTTCTGTACAAGCTATACATATAAGCGACTGAAAAAGAATTAACATAAAAATGTTGATTACCCTCATAATTCCTCTATTTAAATTTATTTAACAACAAAAATAATACCATTCATCACTATCCTAAAAAAACAATTGCTTTATTAAGCTAAAACCTTCAAACGATTGATAACTTCAATTAAAGCACGTGAATTATGGTACGGACACTTCCAGAAACCGATTTTACATTCTTCAGTATCTGGCTCTCCATCCTGGTGAACCTTACCAAACCATTCGCCACATTCACTATCCTTCACTTTGTTTTTTATGAAATACCAAACTTTAGTCATGGCTACTAAGTATGCCTCATCGCCGGTATTTTGATATACATCCATCAAACCTACCATTGCTTCAGCCTGAGGCCACCAATGTTTATCTGTATCCAAATGCCCATCTTCTTTTTCGTAAAAGACGCTTCCATCACTATCCATTCCTTCTTTGATAGTTATATCGACCATTCGTTTGCCGATTTCTTTCATTTGAGCCAATAACTCGTCATCCTTTATTTCATGAGCAGCTTCAGTTAGTAACCAAGCCCCTTCAATATCATGTCCATAAGATACAATCTCAGACTTTACAGTCCAATCCATATCAAAAAACAAATGAAAATGTGCTGTTTCCTGATTAATAATATGATCTCGAAACATTTCTAACAAATGCTGTATTTTTGTTCTCAAACCAGCATCGGGCCACACACGATAAAGATTTGTATATGGTTCGATGATATGCAAATGCGTATTCATCGATTTTGGCTCATTAGCATCCTTTGCACTCAGACGCATGTCTTCCATTGGCGACCAATTATTATCCAACGCTTCGATGTATCCACCAAATTCTTCATCTTTGAAATGCTTTTCAATCAGATGATAGATATTAATTGCTTCATCTAAACTTTCTTTCTTACCTGATGCCCGGTAGTATTCCGACAAACCATAAATTGCAAAGCCTTGTGCATATGCCTGTTTACGACGGTTAGACACTTGTCCGTTATTATCAAGTGCCCAATAATATCCTCCAAACTCAGGATCTTTGAAATATTTTATCATATAATCATAGGCTCTGTCCGCTATTTCGAGGTATTTGGCATCTTTACAATAGTTATATGCGGCAGAATAAGTCCATAACAAACGTGCATTTAAAACAGCACCTTTATCAGCATCAGCAACCTGTACACCCTCACGGTTTGTTTCACCAATAAAACCTCCATTGACCTTATCAATTGATTTATCAGCCCAAAACTTTAATATCTCTTTTAACTCCTGATCTTGTTCATTAATCAGTTTTGCTATTTCGTCTGTTTTCATTCTATTCTTATTAACGGCTTGTGATTAGTGCATGAGTTTAACAATAATTTTTTCAGATTAAACCCTGTATTTATTACATGAGAAACGGTTCTTAATTGTCATCTATAATTATTAAGAACCGTTACTTATATTTATTTAGCTAAATCGGTATTAAAACATGAAGCCGGCAAACCATCCTGATTAAATAAACCGGGTGTAGCAGCATTACTCCATGCAAAACGAACTGCTTGGGGGGCTTTTACTTTACTACTTAGTACAATGGTATTTTTTCTAACTTTTGCTTTTGTTGAATGCCAGTTTCCTTCTTCATCTTTTATTTCGAACTCCGATAAAGCATCTCCCTCTACTTTTAAACCATCAGCATAATCGAACAAAACAGTTACCTTACCTCCTTTTACTTTGTAAGATGAAAATAATGGTCCGTAGATAGGTAGGTCGGTCTTACCATAAGTTTTATTTAAAGCCATATTAGCAAAACGCAAACCAACATCTTTTTTATTTTTAGGATGAATATCCAAGGTATCACCAATATCACTTGTGACAACCATGCCTGTATTTTCAAGACTTAAAGCTCTTCGCTGGGCATTCCTGATTTCAACACCTGTTGTTCCACCATAATCTTTCCAAGGTGCTATTTGAGCAAAGTAGAACGGTAAATCTTTATCAAAATCCTTACGCCAAGATTTTATTAATGTTTGAAGCATTTCGGTATAAGTCAATGGATTGGCTGTATTTGCCTCTCCCTGATACCAAAGCACACCAGCAAAATTAAATGGAATCATCGGAGCAATCATCGCATTATAAGCCCTACCCGGTTCTACAGGCCCCCATGGAACCGGATCGAGTGATTGTGCTGATTTTAATAATTGAGGATCAGAATTAATTACATCTTCCGACATCCAAACTTCAATTGGAGTCCCCCCCCAACTTGAACAAATTAAACCAATAGGCACATCAAGGTTTTCTTGTAATTTTTTACCAAAGAAATAACCAATAGAACTAAAATCAAGCATGGTTTCAGGAGTACACACATTCCATTCACCACTAACATCGTGAGTTGGATTCAAAGCTGTACGTGGTTTAACAGTAAACAAACGCACATTAGGTAAATCAGCCTGTTTAACAGCTTCTTCTTTACCAACGATACCTCCACGGGTTGTCCATTCCATATTTGATTGTCCAGAAAGTAACCAAACTTCACCAATCATTATATCATGTAATATAACCGTATTGTATCCCTGCATTTTTATCTCGTATGGGCCACCCGCTTTAGGTGTTTGCAGTTCGACTAACCAATGCCCCTGATTGTCAACTTCAGCTTTTAGAGTATCGGTATTCCATCCTACCGTTACTGTTACTTTTTCTTGAGGCTTACCCCATCCCCATAATTTAACATTGCTTTGTTGCTGTAGAACCATATGATTGGCAAAAACAGCAGGTACAGATACATTTGCTAACATTGTTGTCGAAAATAATGCAGACAAAAGGCCTGCAAATACGCGTAGATTTCGTTTCATTTTTACTGATTTATAACCTTATATAACAAGTTAATACAATTACATTCCAGAGTTTAAAATATACATAACAAGTTATGTACACAAAACTACTTTGAGATTTATCCCATCACAAGTAGAATTTAGTCAATCTCAAATAGTTTTTTATCATGTATACAATAAAAATAATGCCATCTACTTTATTCAGCAGATGGCATCATTATTATTGTATTTTATTGTTATTTTAAACTAGGCATTTGATCACGGGTAATTACATATGTTTGACTCATAGCATCAATCCACCATTGGGCATTAGCATGTACATGCTTTGTATCTTTAAACGCATCACCATTAACATCATTGGTACGCTCGTAATCATACCATGGCATAAAATAAGACCATCTGGCACCCGAATTCCACTGTTCAGAAACAGGTGATACTGCTCCCATTTCACTTAATGTTACCATTTTATTCGGATAGGTATTTTGAATTGTATTATACTGAGAAGCAATATTTGACGGATTACTATTGTTATAAATATCACGTCCAATTATATCCACATACTCATCACCAGGATAGAAATCATTATCTTTTGTTTGAGTTGTCCAAACCCAAATTAAATTATTTAATCCTCTGGATTCGAAATAGTCGAACATATAAATCCACAGCGCCTTATAAGTATCAGCACCATCATCACCCCACCAGAACCATGCCGTACCACCAGTATATTCATAAATATTACCAGCAGCCTCATGAAATGGACGCCAAATGACAGGTATATTTTTTTCTTGTAATAACTTTAAATAATCTGCCAATTCAGCCAAATCAGCCATGGCTACTTCATTCTCCCAGGTTCCCTCTACTAATATATTTGATGCTCTAAAAGTTGTTTCCTCTGGTTTATAAGTGTAATTATTTATATCGGTATCTCCTTCGTATTGAGGGACAATCCAATGCCAGTTGGCACACAACAATCCATTATTATTCCACCAATCTTCTATCCAGCCTATCTCATTATAATCAATCCAATTAGCAGGTGAGGCAGGTAAATGTATATAATCAACAGTTGTTATTGCCGGATACTTATCTGTATGCAGTTTTACCCACTCCGCTTCATTTATATTCCACGACACATTGGCATGAGTTGATGACAAACATCTTTCTCCATAATTTTCTAATAAGAAATTATAAACATTAACAACTTGTGGAGATGGATTAGCACAAACCACATGTTCATCAATGATTTCTGATGCAATCTCTTTTGTTTTAAATGAAATAACAACTTCATCTGCTGTACTGCCATCAGGCCCTTTAATAACACCTTTGGGAATCTTTAATGCGTATTCGGTATCTACATCAAGATTTACATCTACTATTAACTTCTTATAATTAGCTTTCACATCAGTAATCAAAACCTCATTCAAGGTAATTCCATGAGGTTTTACCAATACAATGTTCTGATCGTAGATAATTTCTATAGTTGCTTCACCTTTGTTAACCTCGGTCGCTCCTTGAAAACTACAACTTTCATATCCGGGTGGATCGGTATCAACAACTCCGTTACCTTCACTTTTACTACAGGAAATCAATATTAAAATATATCCTAATAAACCTATCCTCAATCTCATCATGTTATTTTAATTAATAGATAGCCTTTTCATTAAGAAAAGGCTATCTTCAAATATTAACTATCAATTTAACAAATAGTCATGTCACATACTTTAAAGCTTATCCTACTATATATGCTCTTAAAGTTTATTCCCAGCGTACTATTTAATCGCTACCTGAGTCACAGTCAAGTTTGCCCCTGTAAAAACCAAACCACCATTTGCCACAAGGTCATCAATATCAGCTTGCGTTAACACATAGGTTCCTTGTGTATCTGAAGCGCCAAAATCAATCTGACCAGAGCCTTCAGTTGGTAAATTCCCCCAACCATCACCATGACGTAATGATAGACATCCCCATGTATTACCAGCATTCATTGTAAACGAGAAATACAAGGTTTGACCAGCTTTTACAGTAGACCAATCATAGCCTCCCCATGCCAAGTCTTGATTTCCTTGCCAACTTCCTAAATCAAATAAACCAGTCCAAATAGCTGTAGGTGCTGAGTAATCAATTATCATTGAAATTGAAGATACAATCACTCCATCTGCATTAAACATGATTTTACCATCCCACCACGGACTATCATTTTCGTCGTGGAAAACAGAAAAGTCAACATCAACATAACCAGCACTCAATTCTTCAGGTGAGAATTTTATTACATTCTTCTTAGCATCATCTGTAATGGCCCAATTGGGTCCCATTCCCCAATATCCATCCATAACTTGCAACTCAGAATTCGCTTGAGCAACTCTAATACGAATCTTAGCATTTGCAGGCAATGGTACATCAACCACATAAGGTAGAGTAGCACCACCCCAACCAACAACTTCAAGTGGAATATCATATAATATTGTTTCAACCAAACCAGCACCAACAACTTCAACATCATAGTTGACTTCAGTACCATCATTAGAAACCAGTGTCATTTTTTGACTACCAACACTATAACCCACATTAACAAATAAAGTATTACCATTTAAAATAAATCCAGTACTAACATCATTCAGTTTAACATCGGTTAAATTGGATCCATTCACAACGGTACATCTAAGTAAATCTCCTATAGTTGTGGTTTCTGAAGCAAATTCTGATACAGCACAGAATGTATAAGCATTAATGGTAATATCACCAACAACAACTGTTTCTTCATTATCCATTACTAAAATCACACTGCCAGTTTCAGCTTCTAATGGTACGATAACCGTGAAACCAGTTCCATTATCTGTAGCTTCTGCTTCAAGATCACCAAACATTACTGTTTTAACGCGATTACTCAGAGTCGACTCAATATTAAGTTCGTCAAGAGGAGTAGCACTAGTGGGGAATGTTGCCTCGGGTTTGGTAGTTTCAAAACCTTCAACCGACACTACAGTTCCATTTGCGGTAGTTAATGTAATGGGGCCGCTCTGAGCAGCTGCTGTTACCTTCATATTTAATTTACCTTCAGTAAGTACAACCTCTGTTGCTTCATCACCTGTAAATGATGCCGTGGTAAATAAATCAAGATCGGTACCAGTAATAACCACTGTTTCGTCTACTCCATAAGAAGGTTTCAAATCTTCTATGGTAGCTGTAGGTTCAACAAGACTAATATCTCCAGCTGCAACTTCAATACCCGAAAGCAATACTAATGTTACTGCACCGGAAGTTGCATCTACAGGAACTGTTGCACTAAGAGATGTAATATCTTTAGTTGGATCATCCTGAGCCACATTTACATCATCTGCATTTTGGAATCGAACAAACTCCACAAGGCGAAGTAGTGATCCTGTAATACTGATTGTACTACCAGCTTTAACAGCTGAAGTTGGTAACTCAATGTCTGCTGGTTCAGCTACAACCAACTCTTCATTAGATGGTAACATATTAGTTATCTCATCCTCACCATCCATAACTTTCATTACTAAGTACACCTTACCAGTAGATGCATCAACAGGTACTGGTACTTTTATCTCGTAACGCGTAGGCGAAACATCCACTGCTTCACCATTTGCAAACATCACTTGATCTATGTAATTGAGATAAGTCCCTTTAATAGTCAACTCATCACCCGCAGTAACGGCTGCAGGAGTAAAACTTTCAAAAGTAATTGGCTCTGTAAAGGCTATGATACCTGTTTCAATTGATTTATCCTCATATAATAAATTAACTTTACCTTCAATAGCTTCTTCAGGAACAATACATCGAATGGTATATTCATCTACTACCTCAATGTCTGATACAGCAACATCTGTTGGAAATACAATAGTTTCGATCTGATCCAAGCCACTTCCCTTAAACTGCATATATCCACCACGAGTTACCTGTAGTTGAGCAACATTAAGCGAAACACCACCTTTAATTTGATTTGTGTCGAGATCATCGCTTTTGTCGCAAGAGATAAAAACGCTGCTCACCGCCACCAGCAGACACATTATCAGTGCCAAGGTTATATTTAATCTTTTCATGTGATTTTTTTTTAAAGATCTTACTTATATGGTACAGCACGAATGTTGTCCACTTTAAATATCGGCGTACATTCAACACCTGTTATACCACCACTAACAATAAAAAGGGTGAAGCTCGCAAAACTATCTGCATTAAGAGAGCCTGTAGCCATGCTTCCATCCATTCCATAAATAAAATCAGAGAACGGAACAGTAACAGTAATCCACTGATCATCTGTATTAAATGATCCTGTTGATTCCCATGGACGATAGATTCCACGTGGTAAGGAATTGCCCTGAAAGAAAGTATTGTTAGCAGGAGGATAACCTCCACCACCACCAAGCGTCACAAGATCGGTACCAGCAAAAATAAGCTGCATGGCACCTGCAGACCATGATGAACCAGAAGGAATGTAAAGTTCGAATTTGAGAGCCATATTTTGCCAGTCTGAAAAGTCTACAAGGTCAGTAAGTCTTTTATCTGTTCCCAAGAATTCTTGCGGGTCATTCCAATCACCACACCAATATTCAAATGAGAAGTTGGAGTCATCCCAGCCACCATCTTCACTCATTATTGCAGAACCATTACCAAACTGAACAAAATTACCCGTAATACTAGTTTCATCACTAAGAATATCACGCGCATGCCAACCATGATTGGTGAGACCAGTTAATCCATCAAATTCAAACATAATACCACGCTCATCGTTAAATTGGAATTTAGTAGATGCAGTAGTACCATATGCTGATGTTATGGATATGGGTCCACTTTCAGTACAACCTTCCGGAACGACAAAAGAAACACTGGTTTTTGATAACTTTTCAAATTCAGTTACCGTCTGCCCATCAGGCATGGTGATTATCATAGGTGAACTTTCGTAAGAAAGCAGATAGTCACCTACAACAGTGGCAATCTCTCCTGGTTTAACTCGTTCGCAAGCCATAGATGACAATACAGGTGCAGGCACCTCAGAAACGAAAGGAATCCTAATTGTATCTTTTGCTGAATTCACCATTGATATAGTATTTGATAATACTGTAGGCAAAGTTTTTGGAACAGAAACAAACAATGTATTATCAGTAATAAAACTAGTTGATAAAACTGCTTCAACATCATTAAAATACAACTCTGTAACACTGCGTAAATTGTTACCAACCAACACAAGTCGCGTACCTAATAATGCTGACGTTACCAAAGAGTCAGCTCGCTCTGGTGTTCTTATATAGATTACTTCAGGTGAACCACCTGCTATTTTATATTCGTCTGGTTGATCCTCGCAAGATGACAATCCTATTACAGAAAGTACCACTGCACAAAGCATTAACCAACGACTTAAATATTTTGATATAACTTTCATTGCTATATTATTTACTTTGTGACTACATTAATAATATTTATACTGCGTTACATCCACCTCTATTGGATCTTCCGACAAATGCTTGTTAAGTGCAAGATCTGTATCGGGGAAAGGCAATGTAAAAGAATCTGAATTGACATTTGGCGGAGCAACACTTGTATCATATGTTATACCCGATGCATCGAGGTTACCTCCCTCCCACCAGGTTTTATAGGCACCATCTAAACCAGTATATGCATTTCTCTTTTGGTTCGTCAATTCGTTGATTGCTCTTGTTTCATTATAATAACTCAATCGCACAAAATCATACCAACGATCACCTTCGCAGGCTAATTCCAAACGACGCTCTTTCCATACGTCATCCCAGGATATGGATGTGGGCATCTCATATCCAGAACGAGCTCTATGACGAACTGCATAAAAAGCATCAATAGCACTCTGATCTGAAGTTGTACCCTTATTACCTATTTTTGCCTCTGCATAAATGAGGTACACTTCCGACAAACGAAGAAGGTGTGTTGCCAAACTTGTTGCCATACGTCCCATACTATGGCCAACACCTGCTACATGATCAGCATTGTCACCAACCAATTGTTTCACACAATTAGCTCCGGTAGGCGACTGATAAACTTGGGGACCAATTTTACCACCATGAGTAACATCACTATAACAAAAGTCAATATAATCAAATCCTCCTTCATCAGTCCAAAAATAATCATATACATCCCCCAACATCATAAGTGTAGCCTTACGTCGAGTATCTACATTTTGACGTGTGGCAGATGCTGGATCTTCGTCGAAAGCCTCTATCAAATCAACAGAAGGACCACCCCAACCGCCCCAACTAACATATTCATCAAACCCAACAATTGCCAGATCTGATTGAAATGAATTTTGAGAAGTCCAGACACCACCTTCTGCTGTCCATCTCCATGCCATAAGACTTTCTGGATTAGTATTATTAGCAATACGAAAAATGTCAGAATAATTCGACATTAAAGATCGACCACTATTATCAATTACATCTTTGGCATATTCTGCAGCTTTCTCCAAATCTGGTTCGTAACGAGTTCCAATCATACCCAAACCGCTTTTTGTTAAATATACTTTCGCAAGTAAACCTTCGGCACAATATTTATCTATACGACCTGGCTCAGCACTCTCCGGCAACCATTCAATCGCCTGTTCCAGAGTAAGAATAATGTAATCGTAAACATTTTCTACTTTTGCTTTATAAACATCATTATAGTTGTTAGATGCAATCATTTCTGAGTTCTCATGAATAATAGGGACGGCTCCAAATGAACGTACTAAAAAGAAGTAGGTCATTGCTTTCCATGTCAATGCTTCACCTTTGACGGCCTTACGAGCACGTTCTGTTGTTTCTGGTCCAGCCTTCTCATTTACATTCTTTAACAATGTATTACAATAAGCATTCACCGACCATAACGACGCTGACATATTCGTCAAATCCTCATCACTAGAATTAACCGTTAACGTCAGGTATGGTGAACTTCCCATATAGTAATTACCGGCCATCACTTCGCCCACTTTTATAAAACCACGCTGAAAGTCATACCATGGCGAATTATACAATTGATTTGCTGTTTGATACAACTGTTCATCATTTTGATAGAAGTTATCAACGTTGTAGGTATCTTCTGCAGGACGATCCAAAAAGTCTTCACATGCGCTCAGTGAAAAGCCCAATACTACAACAGCTAATGCATTAAATATATTTTTGTATTTCATATTGAGTCAGTTTTAAAATGTAAGATTTAAACCAAAAGACACAACAGTAGGCGATGGATAACGACCGTTGTCTAAGCCATAAACGTTGGAACTTGCTGTACTAGCACCAATTTCCGGATCATAACCCGAATATTTGGTGAATGTGTATACATTCTGAATATTAGTATAAATTCTGAGGTTTTCCAGTCTAACTTTCTGAATCAAATGTTTAGGGAAAGTATATCCCAAAGTGATATTTTTAATTCGAATATAGGATCCATCTTCAACGTAACGATCACTAATACGGTCATTATCATTAGGATCTGCAATTGATGCTCGAGGTATATTTGTATCTGAATTTGATACCCTTACATTGGTTATATCGTCGTACCAATTATATACCAACTGCCCATTACCAGACACATCTACACCTGATGAATAGTCTATATTTCCATCAATAGCTTCGAGCCTCGCACGATCATTAACATCCGACAACTGGTTTGTCCAACCACTATTCATATGTGTTAACTTCATTGACAAGTAGTTATACACCTTATTCCCATACGAACCATTAACAAATATTGTAAGGTCTACATTCTTGTAAGAAAAGGTATTATTAAAACCAAAAGTAAACTTAGGCATAGGTGAACCAATGTTAGTTCGATCATATTCATCTATAATGCCATCGGGTTTACCATCAGGTCCACTGATATCCTTAAACTTAAGGTCGCCAACCCACACGGTACTTGACCTGTTAAACACACCATCTGAAGGATATTTAACAGGTTTTGGCGAGCTTTCTATATCATCCAAATCTTTATAAACACCTTCTACCTGGTAACCATAAAAGTTGTAAAGAGATTCACCTACTTCTGTCAACGTAACTACATCACTCCATTGTCCATAGCCTTCAATATGACTCGAAGCAGTACCATCCAATGAAACTAATTTATTACGATTGAACGAAATCTGAAATTCAGTATCCCACTTAAATTGCCCTACTGTAGGACGACCACCTAGTGTTATTTCCAACCCTTCATTTTCAATAGAACCATAATTACCCCAAGGTGCGGCTATCGCCGAAGAAACATTTCCTCGCGTACCCATATACGATGGCAACTGAAGCTGCATAAGCATATCTTCTGATACCTTATTATATACATCTGCTGTAAGATTTATACGTGAATTGAAAAATGACAAGTCGATACCCGCATTCCATTGCTCTTGGGTTTCCCATTTAATACCTGTATTAGGAATATTAGCTGGACGATACCCCATACCTAAACCAGTAGGCATCTTAGAGATGGAAGACCCCCATTTGTATCCCCCAATATTAGAGTTACCTGTTTGTCCCCAGCCTAAACGCAACTTACCATTGTTGATTATTGGGAGTAGTGAGGCAAAAAAGTTTTCATTCGAGAATCTCCACGAAACGGCTGCAGCATGAAATCCTGCCCAACGGTTATCTTTACCAAAATTTGAAGAGGCATCACGACGGTAAGTATAGGTTAGCAGGTAACGATCGCTATAATTATAGTTTAATCGACCAAACACAGAAACCATCGATGAACTACCGAAACCATAACCAATAGTTGGCGTACCAGTACCAAGTGCCGGATTATGAACATCATCTGAAGGAAGACCTGTATTTTGAATTCGCTGATAATCATAATTACTTTCCCATGATTCTTGACCAAGCATAACAGTGTAACTATTCTTATCTAAAAAGCGACCGTTGTATGTCAAATAGTTTTTAAACTGCATAAAGGTACTGTTATTCTTCTGAATAGAACTTTCATTACTTGGTCGGGTCCATGTACCAAGATTAACCATTGGAGAATACGTTTCAGCTTTAGAATAACTGATATCAAAACCTAATTCGGTATGCCAAGTAAGATTTTCAATTGGAGATACTTCAGCAAAGATACTACCATTAAGCTTATTCCGGTCAAGTAATATATCATCAAGCAAGGCCATTGCAATTGGATTAACAGATGTATATCCTTCTTTTACCACAGTAGCATAACTTCCATCTATGTTATAAATTGGAATATCTGGAGGGGTAGTCAATGAATAGTTAACAATACCTTCGTCACTATCTGCGAGTGTCAAACGCTCACTAGTTCCGGAATACATAGCATTCAATCCAAGTTTCAACCAAGATTTAAGCTGTGCATCAAGATTAGTTCTAAAAGAATATCTCTTAAAATTAGAACCAATGATAGTACCGTCCTGATCCATGTGCGAACCTGAAACATAATACCTTACCTTATCCGATCCCCCTTGTGCTGATAACTGATGCTGAGTCTGCATTGCAGTCTGAAAAATAGCATCTTGCCAATTGGTACCAACTCCCAACAGCGACGGATCTGAATAGTCCTGTCCTTCACCTAATTCTCCGGTTGAGGCCAATTCATTATAATACCCTGCAAATTCACGCAAATTCATCATATCCAAACGATTCATCTGACGTTGCCAAGCGGTCAATCCCTCATATGAGAATTTCGCATCACCAGCTTTTCCTCGTTTTGTTGTAATTAATACAACTCCGTTTGCTCCCTGAGCTCCATATATGGCAGTAGCAGAGGCATCCTTGAGTATCTCCATTGATACAATATCAGACGGATTTATCGTAGAGAGTGGAGAAATTGTTGAGGTTGATCCATTACCTAAAGCATCACCCAACCCAAAATCACCGCCACTATTTCCACCACCTTGAATAATAACACCATCAATTACATAAAGAGGTTCTGCATTTGAATTGATTGTGGACTGCCCACGTACACGTATTGAAGATGACGAACCCGGAGCACCGGAAGTTGACACAGAAGTAACACCTGCAGCACGTCCTTGTAACGACTGATCAATGTTTGTTATTACTGATCCTTTAATTTTATCTTCTCCAACCGATACAGAAGCTCCGGATAAATCACTTTTCTTCATTGTTCCATATCCAACCACCACAACTTCATCAAGCCCTTTGGTATCAGATATCAATTGAACTTTTAATTCAGTTTGCTTTGTAACATTAATAGTTTGTTTTTTAAATCCAATAAAAGAAAAAACAAGATTTACATCTCCTTGTGGAACATTCAAGCTAAAATAACCATTTACATCAGAAATAGTTCCTGTAGCTGTACCTTCAATAATTATAGATACACCAGGTAAAGGCTCCCCGGTATCATCTTTAACTGTTCCGGTTATTGTTTTGCTTTGTCCATATATAGTATGAACCATCAGCCATATAACAATAACAGTTAAAAATCGCAGATTTACATTCATAGATTTTAATTTAGATTAACTGATTTGTTTTAGTTATTGTAGAATCAACACTAAGATTCATTAACAAATTTATACATTTTTATATTAGTTTTTATACTTTACCGCATTAAGTTTTATTTTTTTTTAAGACTAAAATATTTTTATCCTTAATACCAGCCTGTTACGCATACGCATTTATATATATGTACATATAAATAATCAACAAGCCAATCAAATTGTTTTACACCTGCAATACTGCAATTTAACATTCATAAAAGCACTGTCAATACTCATCTACCATTCAATACAGAATTGAATTTTAACGCTTTACTATTGAATATATTACTACACCCTATAGTATTAAGAAAAGTAAATAAACACAGCTTTGATTAACATATATTAACCGCAAAATTCACCTTAAAAAGCCACTTTTATGAATGTACTATAAACACTAACATTGTTTTTCCTTCAAAACCATAGTCGGGATTAACAAAAACACCTCCTCTTCTCTTAATTCATAAAAAAAGGGCGTCAATAAAGTATTTTCACCAATAGAGTACTTTGAATTCTATTTGACTAAGAAGAAATGCTTAAGTATTCAAAGAAGAAACAAAGATTAAGAAACCTTTTAGGGTAAGGTTCAATTATGGCTAGGTAAGTATCAGAATACTTTCAGTAACGTAACAACCTCTCTTCAATCTTAATTATAAACTATAATTAACTCTTACCATATCCATATTAAATTCAATATAAATCGAATTTAATATGAATTGAATTTGAATTTAATATGTGTTTGATATGAAATTATATAAATTCGATCACGTCAACATCAGAAGGACATCTCAATTACATATGGTAAGCTTCACATAACACAGATAATAAAAAAAGAGGCTACCCATTTGAGCAACCTCTTCACTATTATTATATCTATGTCTAACTAGCTAACGAAAAACACTAGCCTTTTTACCTGTATTTTTAATACCATAGTCCGACATCAGAACTTCTCTACCCCATTTAGTAAGAGATTTCCAATCATCTCTTGAAACAATATCAAGCCATCGGTTTTCATCATTATTCCCAGTCCACGACCACGGAATATATCCTATATGAAGTTTTTCGCATTCTTTTAAAATTACCTGATGATTGACTGTACAAGAAAGGTTATTATCCCCATCATGGAAGTTATAGCCAAACTCGCCAATTACAAGAGGTATCTTCATTTCTTTTACTTGTGTAAGAGTACTTTTGATTTTGCCTTCATCGTTCCATGAACCATACATATGGATCGAAAACAAAAGATTATGCATTGGATCTTCATCTAATAATTGCTGACCATAATTAAGAATGGGTGTTACATTTTGTCCCCACCCTGGAGCATCAATAACGATTGTAGTTTTATAACCAGCATTACGCATAATTCTAACGGCCTTATTATAAGCATCCCTCCAATATTCATCACTCATTGAATGATCTCCCCATTCATTGGCAATATTAAGTAGTATATAGCTTTCATACTTTTTTACCAATGCTTTCATTTCATCACTGGTATAGTATTGAACCATCTCTAATAGTTTTGTATCAGTAGAGTCTCCCGTTGCATTATGCAATTCAATCATTGGAATCATTTGCAGATCCACACAATGTTCAACCACTTTTTCTAATTCGGCTACTTGTAACCCTACTTCCCAAACAATTCTTACGCAATTAACATTGTATTTTGTAAGTTCATCTAATGCTTTAAACGATGAATTGGTAAACCATGCATGTGGCATATTCATTCCTCGTATAACAAACTCATTGTTACGAGCATCAAATAACCGACCATCCTTTACTTTAAAACTAGTCTGCTCATGCTCTGATTGACATGAGTAAACTACTATTGTAAATACAAGTAATAAAAGTCCAATAAATTTATTCATAACCATTCCTTTTCCAATCAGGCATTAATGTATAGTATTTTCCTGAAAACCGTATTAAAAATAGAAGAGAAACACACTCCCATATCATAAATAATTTGTATTGAAGAAGGTATTTGCACACCTAATACCTCATGATCAAAAATAGTAGAAACAATTTTGGGAACTTTGGTACTAACAGCACTATTATTAGAACAGTTATAAAATAGTAAAGACAGAAACATAAGAATACAAGTATTTAATTGACTCATACATGAATAAATTGTAAAATATAAAACTAAGCCGAGTTTTACTAAATTAACTAGGGCCGAATTAAATTCGGCCCTTTTTTACTATATTTTACTTCGGATCAAACCTTAAATTATCAAAACTTACTCCAGCAGGAACAACACCACCATATAAACCATTTGTTCCGGTTCGCAAATCAACATCTCCACTCAATCCAATATCAGTAGGATCAATCGAAATTGTAACCCAGCTTCCATTTGTTGAAGCAGGCAGCAAACCTGCTCCAAACCATACCCATCCGGGGCCATTTCCTTCATCCCCTAGTACAAATTGCATAGCTGCTTCATCAGCTCCGGTAACACCTTCCTGAACACGAACATCTAACTTAAGTATATAATTTTCTACATTTTCAATTAAATGAGAAGGAGCACCATCACTTTGATGATTACAATTCATGATCCATCCATCAACATCTGCATTGGTAATCAAAAATGTATTCTCAGCTTCAGTAACGATTTCAGTACCTCCACTCCAACCGGGATCCCAACTACCATCATGACCTCCGTGAACTTCATAGTCGATTATAACAATTGTTTCTGGCGTAATGGGATCGACATTACTTTCTCTTTCTTCTAAAGTAAATTCGGGAGTTACGACATCACCATCTGTACTCTTTAAAATTGCCGTAACCAAACCTGTTTTAGCATCAACAGGTACTATTACTTCAATTTCGCGCTGTTGTAGCGTAACAAAATCGATACTATTAACAACCAGATCATCCTGAAAAACAATTGCGGTTACCTGATCCAGATTATCACCCGTAATCTTAATGGATTCATTTAAATAACCATCTGTTATACTTCCAACAACAGGCAATATCACTTCTTTCTTTGTAATTGGATTTGGATAAGTAATTTCGATTCCATTTACCATAATCAGTTTTAAGAAACCTGTTTCGATATTCTCAGGACAAGTAGCCGTAATAATAGTATTATCTGCATCGATAGTAATATTCACCAACTCAACGTTACCTACCCATACTTCAGCTACTAAGTGGAGATACTGCCCAAAAACACTTATAACAGTACCAGGTTCTACCACTTCAGGTTCAACTGTTTCTATTATACTTTTTTGCAAAGTAATTTCGCCAGCCAACACATTCGGAATTGTTTCTTCACTACTCACTACAAAAACTTCTCCTTCCGGAGCTTCTGCTGGCAATTCAAACTCAAGTTTTTCATCGGTTTTGGAAATTATCCCCGACTCCTTTATCAAAAACACTTCTCCAATTCGAATAATATGAATTTGTTCCAAATCGCTCCCTTCAATGGCTATAATATCACCAGGAAATACATTCTGACTTGGAGTAATTCCAGAAACAGTTGGAATGATACCGTTTATCACATCATTATCATCATCTTCGCAGGCAACAAGAGTAAATACTACCAATATTACCAACATAAATGATTTGAAATTTAAATATTTAGGATTCTTCATCTTAATTTGCTTTTTTATTTTTTGACGATTCGCATATTGCAAAAACTGAAGTCAGCATCAATATTATCTGATGGCTGAAACACAAAGGCCCAACCATTCCACCCTATTGCAGGCGCTGAAATCACTTCAACTAAATCAAAAGTGATAGTTTTCCAATTATTGTAAGTATTAAAAGCCAAACCTCCTTCGGCTGGATTCCACGATTTTTCGCCAACAATTAAATTACCGATACTCAAGGCTTTATTACTTTTGGTAAGCATTTCGAATTTCACCCAATAATCACCTGGATTAGAAACAATATCTTCATCATCTAAATTAAAACCTCCGCCAAAAGGGACGCTCCAACTCCAAGCCTCAAAATTTCCTAAAACACGCGAATACGGACTAACACCATACAATGGTAAAGGATCTCCATCATTTGAACCGTCAGTCAGATATTCAAAACCACTCCACATTCCTCCATTTTCGCTATCGAAGTATAATATTCTATAACCAGCATTTCGAAATTGCACTTCTATTGGGGTTTCAACCTTTGGGCTACTGATGTATATGCTTGTGTTATCAGCTGTTTGTTCAGGAATTACGAATTTAAGTCCCGTTTCAGTAGCATCCAAAACTTCAATTTCTTGACCATTAATTTCAACTACTGCATCATCAACTGTAACTCCATATAAATCGAAGTTTTTACCAATCACCTCTACTTCATCACCAGCAGTTGCAAACTCATTATAGAGTCCATCAACAATCAATGGGGGAACTTCAACAACAAATTCAGTTGAAGTATTTCCTAACTCCGTAATAATAGTTAAAGTATTATCAATTTCATCAGGCACTTGTCTTGGAACTGGCAAAACGATGCGGGAATTACGAGCAAATATCTCATCTAAATCAACTTGAACATCATTAAAAGTAATTGAAACAACCTGACTTAAATTTACTCCATAAATTGAAATTACATCAGCAAAGTCAGCCTGATCAATCACAACCGAACTATCTCCAACAGTAGTAATTTTAGTAATTTCAGGAGGTCCGTATGACTTTGTTCCATCATCATACCCATCATTATAAGTAACAATATCTTCGCATGACGTAAAAGCAATTAATCCCATGAGGATTAAAAGCATATTACTATATAGTTTCTTTTTCATTGAATTTCTTTTTTAAATTACAAATTGTGATCAACATTAATCCCAGCCAGGATTGTTTCGGTTGATAGCACCATTAGTAAGTACTTCATCAACCGGAATAGGATATAATAAGTGCTTAGGCTCACGAACTTTACGCACTCCAACCTCATCGTTACCCCCAATACTGTTCATTACCTGCAAATAAATACCCCAACGAATTAAATCCCAACGACGATCACCTTCCAAGGCCAATTCCATTGCACGCTCTTCGATAACCGCTGAACGGAAAGCATCAACTGAAGCAATAGAAGCCTCGCCAGTAAAGGTTTTTGCACTTGCACGACTTCTCAAACGCACTTCGTTTAAAGCATTAAGAGCTTCGTTAGATCCACCTCCACTTACTTCATTTTCGGCTTCGGCAAACATCAATACAACATCAGCATAACGCAACACAGGCCATGCTGCATCGGTTTTTTCCTGAGTTCGATCCGATACATCGTAATATTTTGTTAGAAAAGCTAAATAGTCACTGGTTTGATCACACACATAATTACGTCCATCGTTATATTCGGGAGATTTTTGAAAAGGATTGCCAGTTACAGGATCGTTATAAATAGTATCATTACCCGAGACATAATAACCACGTGCTCTAATCGAATATTCGTCGTTATTAGGATAAAAAGCTCCTCCATTCCAGCTCATGTGCATATTATGCAACCAACGATGCATTACTCCATCTACAATTCGCAAATCATTTCTTTCGAACAACTTATACCAGTGATCGCGACATCCGTGCCATAAACCGGTGATGATCACACCTGATCCATCTTCGGTGCCAGTATAGTACATTGAAACACCCGATCCGTACTTAACATCACCAGATCGTGCCTGAATACTCCAGATATGCTCTGTTTTGTTTTGATATGCCAAAGCCCATAATTGATCGAACGATAAAAATCCATAGTTACCGTACTCTTGATCCATCACTTGTTTAGCCTTATCGCGAGCCAATTTATAAAAGGCTTGAGAATCGAATTCTTCATAACCAGCAACCTGATCTTTTTCAAACACCATTGATACAGGGTTGGTATAATATCTTACCTCTCCTCTATCTTCATAAGGAATACCCCCTTTAACCGTAATATTACCCGATGGCATCGAAGCTGATGCGATTGTTAAATACGATTTTGCCAACAGCGAAGCTGCTGCTCCGGCCGATGCCCTTCCTTCCTGAAATTGAGGATCGGTATTTTTATACATATCTCTTTCGGCATCTTGTAGCAATTCGATAATATAATCCCACACTTCTTTTATTGGTTTTCGAGGTTGATTAAAATCTACACCCGTATTGACCGATTGTTTGTAAATTGGCACATCTCCATAAGCCCTAACCAATAAAAAATACCCCCAAGCCTTAATAAACTTCATCTCGCCAATGGTATTTAGTTTATGAGCTTCGGTAACATTGTTCATTTTACTAATTAATTCAATAGCATTGTTAGCTCGGTGAATTAAAGTATAACTCTTTTTCCACACCGGATCCATTCCTTGATCACCTTGAAAGTTACCTGCTCCAATCTGAGACAATGACCAATCGGGCCCACTAGCGTAATCGCAATCCATGTCCAGCACTTTTGGAAATTGATTCCATCGAAACATATCATCTAATAAATAACTATATGTTCCTAAAACCAGCTGATCTGCACCCGAATCAGAATCTTCTACCTCACTTATAAAATCATACGTTTTCTCCCTCAACCAATCCTCGCACGAAGAAAACAACAATGCTATTGTTAAAAGGCTGACAGAAAGAAAGCCCTTATTTAATATATTTCTATTCATTTTTTGTTCTTGTTTTACAGCCATCATACTATGGCATTTGTATAATCCTGAATTAAAAAGATAACTTGAATCCCATCGAAAAGGTCATACTACTTGGATATGAATAAATATCAACACCACGGCGCGAAGCATCACCACCAAAAGCATTCACATCCGGATCGTACCAACTATATTTTGTTAGCGTTAACAAATTATTGGCACTTACAAAAACATTAATATTTGAGATACCTGAAATAAGATTGTCGGGCAGATTATACCCAAAACTCACATTTTTCAAACGGATATATGATCCATCTTCAACATATCGATCAGACAGTCTCCATACTCGAGAATAACCACCAGTAGCTTTAGGCCATTGCGCATTATCTTTATTTTCAGGTGTCCAACGATTGTCATAGGCATCTTGAGTAATATTTCCCATATTTCCCATTTGAATATCCATTAGGTTACCATTAAAAATATCGTTGCCAACGGTACCCTGAATAAAGAAGCTACATGTAAATCTTTTATAGGAGAAATTGTTGGTAATACCAAAGATATAATCAGGATTAGTGTCTCCTATAATTGTACGATCAGCATCGGTAATAACACCATCACCATCTAAATCGCGATACTTAATTTCACCAACCATTGACCTAACCACAGCATCGCTAGCATTGGCATAAATAGGATCAGCTCGAACTTCCGCCTCGTTATTATAAAATCCATCTTCAACATATCCATAAATAGCACCAATTGGCATTCCATTACGTTGAATAAATACTTGATCAGCCGAATACCAAAGAGCCTGCGAGAATTGATCAGCATCTAATCCACCAATCTGATTCCTATTAAATGATATATTAGCATCCATATTCCATTTCAGAGATCCTTTAGTAAGGATGGCAAAATTACCGGATAGCTCAATCCCCTTATTTGTAACATTACCAAAATTAGTCCACATTCCTGTAAAACCAGAACTACTAGGAATCAGTACATTTTGTAGCAAATCGTTGGTTTTTTTGTAATACATATCGACTGCCAGACTAATACGATTATCCACAAACCCCATGTCTAAACCAACATTGTACTGATCTGTGGTTTCCCATTTTAAATCAGGATTTAAAGGTCCGCGCCAAGAAATTTCAGCTAAACCACCACCTAATGATCCACCAACAGGATAATTGGCAGTACCCAACATAGGTAGTGTTTGATAACTACTAATACCTTGGTTACCTGTTTGACCATAACTTAAACGAAGTTTCAGATTTGAAAATACATTCAGGTTTTTAATAAATTCTTCTTCCGATATTCTCCACGCAAAGGCTCCTGAAGCAAAGTTGGCAAACTTATTACCTTCCACGAATTTACTCGAACCATCGCGACGGAAAGAAGCTGTAAAAATGTATTTATCTTTTAATACATAATTAGCACGACCCAAAAATGACATTAAACGCTGCTGACCACGTGTACTTTCTGGCACCCCCGGATTAAGTCCCTGACTCATATCATAGTCACCAGTAGCATCAGTAGGAAAATTTGATGAAGACATAGATTTACTTCCAAAATTTCCTTCCTCAAAAGTAAATGCTCCTACAACGTTTAATCCATGAATTTCATTCCACTTATTATCATAGGTAAGAATAGATTCTGATGCTACATTCATCCACCAATTATCACTTTGACCAGCTAAGCCATTAACAGGAGGTCTGCCTTCTTGTGTATGGCGGCCATAATAAGTTGAACGAGCATTGCTCGAATTACTTATACCAATATTCTGTCTGAATTTAAGATTATCGGTAATTTTGGCTTCGATATAACTTGATGTAAAAATATTATTTGCCACCAATTCATCTTTTGCAGTACGCACATACATGTATGGATTAGCTGCTAACCAATTTAATTCATCTGATTTAGTTGGATCCATTTCCGGATCGTGTGTAGATGGAAACATTAATGCCGAACGAATAATACTTGTATTATAGGTATTACTCTTTGCAAAATTTGTTTTAGAATGACTTACATTAATATTCATACCCAACTCAAGCCAATCTTTTGCTTTACGCCCAATATTAGTACCTAATGAATAACGCTCAAAACCAGAACCATAAATAATACCATCCTGATTTGAATATCCGGCATAGTAAGAGTGCCAACCATTATCATCACCACCCGATACTGTTACGTTATAATCCTGAGATATACCTACCTGAAAAATCTCATCTTGCCAATCCGTATCACTGATTTTCTGAGAGTAACCATATTCATCGTAAATAGTACGTGGTCGTAAAAAATCCTCTGGACTAGGATCATATCTACCAGAACTTGGAATGATATTGCCACTTGCATCATAATTATAGAACCAATTACCTGAATAAGGCAAATGAGTATATGAACCTCCCATATAAATGGCATCATTAATGGTTTGTTCATTGATATAATTAGCATAATCATATGCATTAAGCACATCTATTTTATTTGCAATCTTCGATACACTAAAGTTTGTTGAAACCTCAACTTTATCTTTTCCCTTTTTACCTCGTTTTGTAGTAATAATAACAACTCCATTTGCTCCACGAGAACCATAAATGGCAGTTGCTGAAGCATCTTTTAATATTTCAACCGACTCGATATTTTGAGGTGGTATTAATGTTAATGGATTACTTGTTTGATTATTATCAGCATTAGCTTCACTTGCTGGAGTTGCAGCTGAATTAAATGGAATTCCATCAACAATAAATAACGGCTGCGAGTTAGTGCTAAAGGAATTAGCTCCACGAATAGTAATACTCACTCCAGCTCCTGGCGATCCATCATTTTGATTAACCTGAACACCAGCAACACGTCCTTGCATAGCCTGGTTGATACTCATCGAAGGATTACCTTGTGTAAGATCATCAGCCTTTACCTGAACAACAGAACCCGACAAATCACTTTTTTTCATTTGGCCATAACCAACCACTACCACCTCATCCAAACCAAGAGATTCGGGTTTCATCTTCATATTAATAATGCTTCTGCCCGCAATATCGAGAGTTTGTATTTCGAAACCAATAAACGAAAAAACCAATCTAGT
The DNA here is from genome assembly GCF_963668385.1 of uncultured Carboxylicivirga sp. GTDB lineage: Bacteria > Bacteroidota > Bacteroidia > Bacteroidales > Marinilabiliaceae > Carboxylicivirga. The sequence continues at coordinate 3,560,117 of NZ_OY764327.1, read as the reverse complement.
TTCGACATCCTTGGCAATAATACTATAATTACCATCTCCATCGGTAATCGTTCCATTAGTCGTTCCTTCAAAAAACACCGAAACTCCGGGTAAGGGCAGACCATATTCATCTACAACATTACCCTTTATAACATGATTCTGCCCTATTATCACCTGTTGCAAACACAGCAGTACAAACAGACTCATCATTTTAAAAATGTGATTCATAAAATTTGATTTGTTAAATTTTTGAGATAATTGATTAAATTACTTAATGTAGTATTATATTATAATAATCAAAATTAGACATTATTAACACTACATAATAATACTATTTAATCATTTACAAATACTTTTATCTAACCTCAAAGAGTTTAATACGTAAAGCATAATTTCTTTAGATCCTAAAAAATAGATACTCACTATAGTCTGAATAATAATTAACTACCAAAACAACGAGATAAATTAATTGCTAATAAAAACCTTAAGGAGCCTACAAATATTAACTACTTTAACTCTGATAAAAGCTGACAAACAAAACTAATAAGATTCTAATGCTAAATTCGGGATAGAATCTATCAAGACTATTTATACTTGACAGATAAGAGCAATAACGGCCGAGAGTTAATTTTGTTACAAAAAACTAAATATTTTTAACTTATTTTTATGTAAATATTAAATAGTTGTAAAATAGAATCTAAATATAAGAACATAAAAAAAGGCATTATCAGTAAACCAATAATGCCTCAATAAAACGTTTTATTCTTTTTAATTCACCTCTTGCAAATGCATTAATTCAATATCATCAGACAAGATCGAATCAACATCTTTCATTTCTACCGAATACTTTACTCCGGGAAGCATATTAAAATAATTATCCGACAACCCAAACTGCTGATCTTTACCTTTAATATACAAGCTAAACACCATCTTATCAGTCGTTAAATCAAGATAAGTTTTATCGCCTTCTTTACGAATTTCTTTTTTAATGATAGCCTTAGGAAGTTGCATATACTTTGGCTTAACTAAGGTTGAAATATTATCAGCTAAAACTTTTTCATCTTGCTTTACAACCATATACAATACAACATCTTCCTTTTTAGCTCCTTTCAATAAAGCATCATAACTAAATGATTTTATCAAAGAAGACGTATTAGGAGCCATTTCTACTTCTTTATTAAACGACGAAACAACTTCACCGTCTAACTTCATAACAGTAAGTGATAAATTAACCTTCACGGGTTGATGAATATCAGAAACCAAATAAAGATCCACTCCTTCTTTTTGAACATCTGCCGAAACTAAAACAGGTTTATAACCTCTTTTTACAGCATATTGCATGGCTTTCCACTTATGATAATAGTCGGTACTGCTCCAACTGGCTACCGGCCAACAATCGTTTATTTGCCAAAATAAAGTACCCATACAATAAGGCATTTCGCGACGATGTGCTTCTATAGCCATTTTAGCTGCACGAGCCTGTAAAACATGACTCATATACAAAAACTGCTCAAAATCATCAGGAACCACCTTATATTCCCAGCCCATATATTCCTTTATACGAAGATTTCCAATACCACTTCGTTGATGAGCAGCCATCACTTCCGACTCAATATCATAATCTTCAGGAATAGCATAAGTTTGAACAGTTTCAAAATCGGGAAATGATTGAAAACCATACTCACTTATAAATCTTGATTTATACTTTTTAAAATCTTCGAATGGGTGCAATCCATGCCATACACCCCAATAATGCATATCACCCGAAGTACTTTTGTACCCGGCATGCTCTTTAGGTTCGTAACCCGCTTGAGGTGATGATGGCCAATAAGCTATATCCGAATCATTTTGAGCAACTACATCGGGTAAAACCTTATGAAACAAATCTAAATAAGCTGTTTGCATTTCTTCCTGCTGCTCCTTGGTATATTTTTGTTTCCAGCCCCATCCGCCTTTTCCATAATAATGCCAGGCAGTATTTATTTCGTTATTACCACACCACAAAGCGATTGAAGGGTGATTTCTTAAACGTGTTACATTATCAATTGCTTCTTGTTTTACATTATCTAAGAATTCCTGATCGCCAGGATACATAGAGCAGGCGAACATAAAATCCTGCCAAATTAGAATACCATTCTTATCACATAAATCATAGAAATAATCATCTTCATAAACACCACCACCCCATACGCGAAGCATATTCATGTTAGCATCAACAGCATCAGCAACTACTTTTTGATAATCTTCTTTGCTTACACGAGGCAAAAAATTATCATTTGGAATATAATTAGCTCCTTTTGCAAAAACACGTAATCCGTTTAACTCAAATAAAAAAGATTCTCCTTTCTCATCTTTTTCACGAATAAGTTTAACAGAACGAATACCGGTTGATACTTTCTTACCTGCAAGTAAGGTACTACCCTTTTTAATTCGTACTTCAAAATTGTACATATGAGCATCTCCCAAACCATTACTCCACCAAAGTTTAGGATTTTTAATTTCAAAAGGAATCATTATCTCATTACTTCCTAATTGTAATTCAGCTTCGCGACTCACCAACATAGTTTGATCGGAATTATTATACAATTCAATTTGCACCTCACCTTTCAATTCCGCATCGATATCAACCAAAGCCTGCAGCTTTGCTTTTTCGGCAGTTACCGAAGGCTGCTTAATATACAACGATCTAACACGCGCATCATTCCATGCCTGCAACTCAATGGGACGCCAAATACCTGAAGTCACAAATCGAGGGCCCCAGTCCCATCCGTAATGATAACCCGCTTTACGTGTAAAAACAGAAATTTTCTTATCTCCTAACTCTCCATTTTCCGATTGATCGTTGGGTGCCGGATATGAATAATCAGCTGTTTCGTACAACTCCAATCCTTTTTTTACCGGCGAATGCAAATATACTTTCAGATTGTTTTCACCTACCTTAGCAAATTTCTTAATATCCACTTCCCACTGACGATGCATATTAAAAGCTTTTAGTAATAAGGAATCATTCAAATAGACATCGGCATAAGTATCTAAACCATAAAAATGCAATACAATTCTATCGCGCGACAATGTTTCATCATCAAGATTAATCACCGTTTGATACACCCAATCTTCCTTATCAATCCATTGTAGCTTTTTTTCGTTGGTTCGATAAAAAGGATCTTCAATCTGACTATTGTTCAGCAAATCGGTATGAATGGTTCCGGGTACGGTTGCTTTACCCGAATATTTGCCATTTACCTGCTGATAAGTCCAGCCTTTATTTATTTGTTTAACAACCATTGTTTCTGATTGAGGTTGCTGACATGCGTTAAGTATTCCTAAAGCACATAAAGAAGCAACTATTAATTTCTTCATCATATTTTGGATTCTTCGTTAACTCAAATTTTATTCTTCTTCGCGGCGTTTATCTAAATCTGAAATGATTTCTTCCATTTTTTCATCACTCAGACTATAGAATACCATTACTAATCCAGAAATTAATGCAGCAACACCAGGGAAATAACTCATCATATATTTAATACCATCCAGAGTTTCTGGTGATTGTTCCACATTAGCCTCAAAACCATAATAAGAAAGCAGCCAAAGTGTAACTGATCCACCAATGGTCCAGCCTAATTTTTGAGTCATACTTGAAGCAGAAAAGACTAAGCCAGTAGCTCTACGCCCTGTTTTCCACTGCGAATAGTCAGCAGAATCAGCATACATCGACCACAACAATGGGAAAATAATACCTGCACAAAAGCTAATTAATGCCTGTAAAAGATAAATCATAACCAGATTATCTTTATCGATATGATAGAAAACTCCACTTAAGATAGCTGCTATAAACATCGCATACATAAAGGTTTTTCGCTTACCAATACGTGCAGAAACAGGTTTAGCCATCATTACTCCAAACATATTAGTGGCCTGACCTAAGAAAAGATATGCTGTACTAAAACTCAATGTTGTTGCACTCCAAGTAATAGCAGCTCCATCGCCAATAAAATATTTAAAGTAATATAAAGCAACACCATCGCGAACTGAGTTAAAAATAAGTGTTGCAACACCAGCTCCGAGCAAAACAAACCAAGGAATATTTTTTCCAAGATTTTTTAAATCCTCCTTTAAATTGTTCTGCTGCTCTTTTGGAGGTGAAATACGTTCGCGAGTCCAGGAGAATGTAAGAATAAAGAAGAATACAGCCAAAACTCCTACCACTATCATTGTTAATTGATAAGAGGTTTGTTCGCTGACCATCCCTTTAAATAAATCAACCAATGGCTGATAAATTAAAACCACCAAAATACTTCCGGCAAAAGCAAAAACCATACGGTACGATGCAAAAGAAGTACGATCATCGGATTTAGGAGACATCACCCCAAGCAAACTTGCATATGGAACATTAATAGCGGTATATGCCATCATCATAATAGTATATGTAATATAAGCATATATCAATTTACCGGTTATTCCTAAATCAGGAGTAGTAAACATTAGAATTCCTGCTAAACCAAACGGCACTGCAATCCACAACATATAAGGGCGAAACTTCCCCCATTTTGAGTTTGTGCGATCACTAATGATCCCCATTATTGGGTCATTAGCGGTATCCCATATTCGGGTTACTAATAGCATAGTACCAACAGCAGCAGCTGAAATCCCAAAAACATCGGTATAAAAAATAGGTAGAAATATTGAAAACACTTTCCAAAACATAGATGAGGCGGCATCGCCAAAACCATATCCAATTTTTTCTCTTAAAGTAACTTTATCAGTCATAAAAAAAGTTTGTTAGCATAAAGGGTGAAGCCCCTGCATTAAGCAGAGGCCATTATTTTTTGTTCTTAAATGTAGTACTTAATCATTCAAAAGACCCATAAAATCTTTGTTCTTATCGATTAACTCATTAATAGTTTCAACACTTAAATGCGAATGCAATTTATCTTCTGGCGTATTCAAACAATAATCAACCAACTGATCAATAGTGGTTGTAGCCACATGCATGCGAGTATCGGACGATGCATAATAGATGAACACTTTTCCGTCTTCATCAGCAATCCATCCATTGGCAAAAACAACATTGGATACATCACCCACACGCTCATCTTTCAATGGAGAAATAAAATGACCGTTAGGTTTATGAGTTACAATCCATGGTTTTTCCAAATCCGTCATAAACACATACAAGGTATAACGTAAACCAGCAGCAGTATTACGAACACCATGTGCCAATTGCAACCAACCATGTTCGGTTTTAATAGGTGCAGGCCCCAAACCATTCTTCACTTCATAAATGGTATGATAAGTTTTAGCATCAACAATAACCTCTTCTTTCACTTCGGCATTTTCGATGGTTTCTGATAAGCCAAAACCAATTCCTCCACCTTTACCGGTATCGATAAACCCATCTTGTGGACGAGTGTAAAATGCGTATTTACCATCAATCAAATGAGGGAATAATACCACATTACGTTGCTGACCTGTGGTTGATATTAAATCAGGAAGACGCTCCCACTCTACTAAATCTTTAGTGCGAGCAATTCCAGCTGCTGCTACAGCACTACTGGTATCTCCATCAGGAGCATCCGGATCTTTACGTTCGGTGCAGAAAACGCCATAAATCCAACCATCGTCGTGTTGTGTTAAGCGCATATCGTAAACATTGGTATCAAACTCATTGGTTTGAGGCAATGTAATAGGCTTATCCCAAAACTTAAATCCATCGATACCGTTGTCACTTTCAGCTACTGCAAAAAACGATTTACGATCATTTCCTTCGGTACGTACAACCATCAAATATTTATCGTTCAACTTGATAGCTCCAGCATTAAAAGCTGCATTAAAACCAATGCGTTCCATAAAATATGGATTGGTTTCTTTGTTTAAATCAAAACGCCAATGCAAAGGCACATGATTACGTGTAATTACCGGATATTTATATCGTGTATATATTCCATTCTCACTGAACAAAGCTTTGTTAGGTTTATTAATAACCTTACGGTGCTTTTTCTTGACTTTTTCTAGTCTTGATTCAAAAATATCTTCTTTCATACCTTTTATAATTCTTTCTTATTGATTTACTCACTCTATTTTTTCTCCAATGCCACAAGATCATTCAATAACCAAATATGATCCTGATTCAATAACTCTTTTGCATATTTTGCACCCGGATGCCCTGGATAAGGAAAAAAGAAATGGACATCCGGATCATTTCTCCAAACCATTGCATAACTAATATTAGCAGCTACTTTATCATCATTTAAAACCACACCTAGCTTTTGCACATACCAGGTTGAATCGGCAACATTCTCAATTCCGGATTCTGTTAAGGCAGATATTTTCCCATTCTGGTTGGCATAATCAATTACAATATGAAGCTTGTTAATTGCAGCTTGCACATCACCTCCAACACGTAAATCATAATAATTATCAACACCAACAACATCTATGTATTCATCTCCAGGATACCAGGTTAAATACTGATTGAGCGAAGTAAAGCTGCAATCAGGCGAATAGGCTACCACCATTTGATCAACACCCTTTTCATTTCTCAGGTAATCAATGGTAAATTGGAAAAGTTGTTTAAATTCATCTGGAGTACAACTTTTACTGCCCCACCAAAACCAACCTCCATCCATCTCATGCCACGGACGGAAAATAAATGGTATTTTCTCACCATTTTCGGTTTTAATAGAATTAAGAAAATCAGCTATTTTATCTAATTGATGTACAAATGCCTCATGCTTATCTCCACCAGGAATAATGTACTTAACAACAGTTGTATCAGTATTCCACGAGTTTTCACCATTAACTACCGAATAAGGATGCCAACTAAAAGAGTTAATTCCACCTTTTTGATAGGCAGTTAAAGCCAAGCGACGCATTGTATCAAATGGAACACTATCGAGATTAACAGCATCACCTCGTTCCAAGCCTCCCAACTCCCAACCAAACAAAGCCGGATAGTCGCCTGCCACGCGCTTTACATCCGATTGACCATCGACGTATTTCCAGTTAATACCATAGGCCAAATCATCCTGATGACCAAAAAGAATACCTTTTCCTTTTACTGAATTCAAAACGTCAATCAGCTGTTCTTTTCCAGATAATTCTTTACTTTTCTGATTATTACATGCAGAAAATAAACCGACAATTATTAAAGTATAACCTAATCTATAAATACATTTCATCATAACCGATTCAGAAAGCTTATTTAATTACATAAGCAAAATTAGTTCGACACCTACATCGTTACAAGTATTTTTGGATCACACACAAATACTATCTTATCAATCATATTATCCATGATCAATACAAAAACAACAAAACAAACCATATAAACCTATATAACTGATACTTTACAATACTTACGCATATGATATTTGATTATTTTTTTAATATACATGTATTATTTATAGTTATAATTGATTGTACTATCTTATCACTTCTGCTATATTTGTAACAAATCCAATATAACATGTCGAGTCAAATCCATCGCGAAATAACACCACTGAAAGAGAATGATTGTTTCTTAATATTCGATAGAGAAAGAGAATTCTTCAACTTCCCCATTCATTTTCATCCCGAATTTGAGATAAATTATATTCGTCATGCAAAGGGTGGCAAGCGCGTTGTTGGAGATCACATTGGAGAAATAGATGAAACCGAATTGGTAATGGTTGGCCCCAACCTTTATCATGGGTGGGAGAACTACAGAAATACCGGAGGAGATTCCCTACACGAGATAACCATACAGTTTCCCAGGGAGTTATTTAACGATGAACTTTTAGGAAGAAACCTGCTTCAACCCGTTAAAGAACTTCTTAACAATGCCTATCGTGGTATTCTTTTTTCGCAGGAAACTATTAGAATGATTGAGCCTCGCTTACAGCGCTTAAGCCAAAAAAGAGGCTTTGACAGTTATTTAGAATTTCAATCACTACTATACGATTTGGCCATATCGAGAGATCAGCAACTATTGACCAATATGTCGTTTCTTCGTCAAAATGACTTCCATAATAGTGAACGAATTGAATCCATCTATACCTATGTAAAAGAAAATTTTGGTAAGAAGATAAAATTGGAGGATGCGGCCAGCCATGTAAATATGACTGTGGTTTCGTTCAGTCGATTAATTAAACAACGTACCGGAAAGTCATTTGTTGACTTTGTAAATGAAATTCGATTAGGTTACGCTACTCGTTTGTTAATTGAAAGCAATAAAAGTATCGGTGAGATTTGTTTTGAATGTGGATTTAACAACATCTCAAACTTTAATCGCATTTTTAAGAAAAGACAAAACTGCACACCATCGGAGTTCAGAACAAACTTTACAGGTACGCGTAGTGTCTTTTAACAATAGGAGGTTACCAAACGTTCTGGCAACCTCCTGACTCAACAACAATTAACCCATTCGCTGAGAATCTGATTATTCATTAATATTCTTATTCAAATAAGCTTTGCTGCATTTGTGAAATATCTTGATATTCGACATCTGCAGGTGGTGTAAAGCGACTGGATGGAACGTTGATATCTTCATCAAACAAAGTTGCCACTTCGTTGCTTTTGATACCCATTAGTTTAGCCTCTGACTTTAACACTACACCTTTATATATCCAGGTTTTAGCTCCCATTACAGATAATATTTCGCAGGAATGACCTAAAAAAGTTTCGTTGCCTAATTTTTCGCCACCTAAAGCATCCATTATTTGCTGCTCTAATTGTTTTGCCTCTTCTTCTGTCATATCCTCAGCAATGGCCTTAGCCATTTCCTGTGTTTCCAAGACTCCTTTTTGCCCCGTGCCCTCAATCACATTTACTGACCAAAATTTATCACCAAGCATTACGGTAATTGTATGTGCTTCATCTCGACTCTTCATTCCAAACATTTTCACTTCGGTAACAGCTTTTATTTCTTCATAGGTTTTATCTCCGTAATCATCCCACCAAATACTTTTAGTACCAGTTGTATTACCAGTTAGAGTATATTCGACATGTCCGGATTTTACAGCATATTTTTCTGGATTAATCTGAGCGCTCATCACAACTGAGCAACCTAACAATATAATAGATAGTATATTTCGATATTTTTTCATAGCCTTAATTATTTAACAACTAACTTCTTAACAACAGAATTAGTTTTTGATTTGATTTTAACCAAGTATGTTCCTTTAGGTAAAACATCCGTTTTAATTGTTGATGAATAATTTAAATCAACGTAACTAAGCATTAATTTGCCGGACATATTATATACTTCGCAATTAAAGTTATCAAGTCCTTTAACCATAAAACCATCAACACAAGGATTCGGATAAATATTCACTACAGATTCAATTAAGCCATCATCAATGACAGTGCTAGTTGCATTTGGAACAAACTCAACAGTAAGCATTCCGTAAACAGACACTTCCCCATCTCCTTCAGTATCTACATAATTATGAGCGATCGCATAGAAAGTACTACTTCCTGCATCAACATCATATGCACGCGTATGCGAAAATGAATTTATATTATTATCCTGATTAACAGCCTGAACAGAAACACATCCATCATTTACTCCCCAATCCTGCACATTACTTGCAGCTAGTAGAATCCGATCGCCTTTAGAAGAATAACACATGCCATCGAAATGAACAAAAGCTCTTCCTGCAACCTGTGGATTTATGGTAACTTGCCCCACAGTTGCAACATTGGTTACATCAATATTCGTTTCTACAATTCGATCATAGGACACAGACAAAACACCATCAGGAATAAAAACAGCAGTTAAGGTCCCATAAATTGATGCAATCCCAGATCCTTCAGTCTCAGCATAATTTTGTGCAATAGCATAAAATGATTGACTTCCCGCACTCACATTGTATACACGGGTATGTGAAAATGAATTTTGGTTTAAATCTGAATCTATTGCCTCAACACCTACATTTCCATCATTAACTCCCCATGATGTCGTATTACTAGCTGCCAATATTATTCGGTCACCTGGATCAGATATACATTGTCCATCGAAATGAACAATTACCCTACCTGAAGTAGCCGGATTAATTGTTATATGTCCTACTGCAGTGCTATTAGCTAAATTGATATCCATTTCTGAAATATTATCAAATGCAACCCAATAAGCTCCATCTGGAATAAACTCAACAGATAAACTTCCGTATATCGAAGCTTTTCCTGATCCTTCGGTTTCAACATAGTTATGAGCTATTGCATAAAAAGTATGATTCCCGGCATCTACATTATATACTCGAGTATGGCTAAATGGTCTGCTTCGTAGATCATCACTAACACCTTCAACAGCAACACATCCATCATTTATTCCCCAAGAGGTAGTATTGCTAGCGGCCAATATAATTCGATCACCAAAATCTGATAAACAATTGCCATCAAATCGTACGATTACTTTACCTGAAACGGTAGGGTTAATTGTTACTTGACCTACAACAGTTGAGCTTGTTAGATCAATTCTTGTTTTAGAAATACCTTTAACAGTAACTAGTTGTGCATTTACACAAACTATTCCTGCTAACACCATAAAAACAAATAGTAAAATTTTCTTTTTCATATTGGATTACATAATAAGTTAAGGTTTAACATTACAATTCAAATAATTAGAAACCGAAATCCATAACAGTATGAGTCGAATCAGATTCTACATCAGAAGCTTTTGCCAAAACACCTTTTAAATGTGGATACTTTTGTTGAATTTCAATCATACGGAGTGCCATCACCTTCATTAAAAAATCAACCGCATTTAACGTATCACCAACAGCTAATTCTACAGATGGTGAATCCTGATACTCTTCCATTCCCTCACCAAAATCCTTCATAATAAACATCACCTGAGCAAAATTTTTCATAAACCGAATTTTATCCAACCCTTTCATTTCATCCATATCCAGAGTTCCTGTTCCCTCCATCAAATGAGCGATATCTTCAGCCTTTCTACTTAATTCGTTAATCTGCTCCAGCTTATTATGAATTAAAGCATCCGACAAACTATCTTGCTTAAATAGTACAGGGATTTCAGGATCGACAGGTGGCAAGTAGTTACGACTATTGCACGATGGCATGATTATCAGTAACGCTAACAACGTAAAAACATATATATTTTTCATGGTTTTATTCTTTAGTCCAGATTCGCGTATTCAAATTCATTTCATGAATAATCAATTCAATAAGAGAGAAAAGCTGATGCATAAACTCAACATCCTGAAAGTTGACACCCGATTTTCGTATTCGAGGTTCGAATAATCCTTTATTAAACCCAACAGCACAATAAACACGGTTACCTACAAATGAAAAGCGGAAGTCTTCTTTCAAAGTCTGACGAATTTTGACCATCGCCTGCATCATAGTTGGAGTTAAAACATAGCGAGCTTCTTGCTGACTTGATGAAAACACTTTAAACTCACGTTCAAATTCCGGATCTTCCAATTTCACTAATGTTCCCAAACGACTACTTTTCTGGAATTTTTGAGCCCATTTCCCTAGTCTCTTTTCCGATTTATCGGGCATAACATACGTTTCGGCAGCTAAATGCTTATTAAAGTCAGCCATAAAAAACAAGCCATTGAACAAGGTTACCCACTCCGTTTTACGTTGGCCATCCTCAGTGGTAACACGTTTATATTGAGGATGTATTTCAGAGAATTGAAAATCTGTTTTATCAATTATCCCGGCTACAAAATCATCACCCTGACAACGATCAATTTTATCACCAAACAGGTTACTCTTAATAACATCACCTGTATTAATATGGCGTTTGTGATCATATACATAATCAGGATTGATGAAATGAACAATTTTAGTTACAACCTCTTTTTTAAAAACAGAACGATACTTGAAATATTTTAGTAAAGCTTTGGCTCCCATCACCAATCCAATAAGAGCCAAAGCAATGGCTACAGGCCAGGCTACATAATCGTTTCGAATACTTTCGTACATAATTTTAGCCAATACCAAACCAGCTATTAATACACCAATCAATCGCTTGATGGTTTTTCGCTGACTCTCAATATTTTCTAATTCAGGCTTTAATTCCTGATTAAAAAGAGCTAATAAATTTTGGTTTTCCATTGGTTAAGTGCTTTTAGTTAAACATGGCTGACACATTCACATTAACTCTTTCAACTTCAGGAATAACAAACACTGCTTTTCGGGTGTAATGAAGAAAAGCTGCCATTAAATTGCCCGGAAATGTTTGAATACTATTGTTATAATCTGTTACCACAGCATTATAAGTGCGCCGAGCTGCCGAAATCTGAGACTCCACTTCGGTAAGGTTTCGCTGCAAATTCATAAAATTTTCATTCGCCTTTAAATCTGGGTAATTCTCAACTGCGACCATTATGCTTTTCATAGCTGATGAAATCTGATTATCAATTGCTACTTTCTCGTCATTACTTAAATTCTTATCTATAGCTTTGCTCCGTAACGCAGTTATATTGGTAAGTAATCCCTTTTCGTGAGCTGCATATTGCTTAACTGCAGCTACTAAATTTGGAATTAAATCATAACGTTTCTTCAACTGAACATCAACACCTCCAAAGGCATTTTCCACTTCGTTATTACGTCGGATTAAACGATTGTACAAACTGATAGTAATCATTACAACCAGCACAACTACAATTCCGATTATATAATTCATATTCATTTTGTTTCGTTTTAATTTAGTTTATCAAGAAGCTGCGATATCTTATCAAGTCCTTTTTCCTGTTGAGCATTCAGTTTTTTATCCTCATTAGTTTCCCTATCTGACTCCATTCTAATTTCACTCACTTTATCTTGTGCTGCACTAATTCCATAGCTAAAGTTTTCTTTTGCTCTTTTTATGCCTTTGACAATGCCCCAAATGGTAAAAAATATGACAGCAAGTAATATGATAATTGGTATTAGGATTTCCATAACTATTGTTTTTAGACTATATTTTCACAAATTCAACGCGCCTGTTATTGGCTTTTTCTTCAGGAGTAGCATTGTGATTCAATGGAACCGATTCGCCAAATCCTTTTGCTTGCAAACGAGAAGAATCAATTCCCATCTTTATCAAAGTATTCATCACTTCCTGAGCACGTTTTTCGGATAATGATTGATTCCTCTGATCATCTCCATCACTATCAGTATGGCCCTCAACTGAGAATTTCAGGTCGGTATTTTTCTCCATCAATTCATAAATCTCGTTTATTTGCCCCATAGATTCGGGCTTGAGAGTAGCTTTATTCACATCAAATCGAATGCCATTACAAACTATCTTTCCATCGCTTAAAACCCGATCGTAATACTTCACACCACCCTTGGCAATTCTGACATTTTTCAGATACCAGATTTTCTTTTCATTTACATCGGCAAAATAACATTGTATGGATAATCCTGACGGATCGAATTCGTAATGAGGAATATTAATGAGTCGTGTATCATCCAAATAAACTTTCAATTTGCCTTTGGTATAAGCAATGGAAATATGCATCCAACGCCCTTGATCCCGATCTCGCGCAGGGGCATATTCGCCTGTAACATCATTAACATTAACCGTGTTGATGTTGATTTCTATTTCCTGATCACCGCCACTACGTTGACGTTTTCGATCATATAAATAAACAAAGAAACGATTCCCATGAGCAGGGCGATAAATATCAAATTCGATGGTAAAAACATCAGGCAGATAATCGGTTTCAGCATTTTTAAGGTACGGAACGATTTCAGGGCTACCGTCAAAGAAAGCCATTACTTTCTCACCATCGACTTCAACAATTTCAACCTGACCGCTTTTTAAATCCCAACGTGTGGGAAATTCACCGTTCTCTTCATCCATATCGGGAGCATCAGAAAAAATAACCTCATCACCGGGCACAAAATCGAATTTACTCCGGTTCATGGTTACCTTATCAACTTTTGGTTCTTTCTCTGCCTCTTCCTTGTTTGAAGTTGAATTTGAAACTTCGACATTCTCTTTAGCGGTAGTACCCTTTGAAGATTTTTTCTTTTTCTTACCAAATAATGAGCCAATACCTTCTTCGAGTTTATCGAAAGATTTATCAATAGCCTGATCTGTTTTTTGATTGGCTTTTCGGTTGGCCGAGTTTTCAACTTTTTTACCAACATCAACCTTTACCTGTGCTTTTATCTGAAAAGAAAGCACAATAAGGCATACTAAGATTATTACATTTCTCATAGTGAATATTTTTGGGTTAATCGAATTGAAATCCAAGAATTGTTTCGGAACATCCGCTGAAGAATATCCCGAAACTTATTTCCCGATAATTTATAATCAGAAGCAGTACATTAATCCGGCCCCAATATTTAAGTAATCGGCTCCGCCCAAAGTGTATTTTATTTCGCCAGAAAGAAACAGATTATCGCTCAAACCCATTCTGCCGCCCAAGCCAATATTAACACCAACTTCCGAACCTTTTGATTCCATATCTGAAGTCAGACTTGCCATTCCTCCTATTAAATCAGAATATTCATCACCATAGTAATCGTTGTAATAATCATCATATCCACTAGTATAATCTCCCATCAAATCGCCCAGTTCCATTTTATAGAAAGTAACGTTTAGCCCCGCCAGTGCATACAAAACGCCTTTATCACTACTTGTAAAAACATAGTGTCCATTAAAATCAAGTGATGACCAGTTGGTATAATTCTTTTTGAAGTAGTAGGTATAGCCAGCATCTGCTTCCCACGCATCGTTAATAAGATACAAGCCCTTTAGGTGGATACCCAAATTATCAATCTCAGTTGCATAATCGAGGCCGGCACCCAACATAAATTTCGAATCCTGAGCTTTAGCTGTTAATCCCAAAACACATAGTGCACCTAGCACTAAATACATTTTAATTGTTCTCATGTCAATAGGTTTTTAATTGTTTATACTCCAAAAGTAGAACCTATCAATATGTGTTTTAGGGGTAAATTTGAATTGGCAACGTGCTAACTTGAATACGTATTGAATTTACCTGAATTTGTTTTTGAAAGGATGATCATATACGTTCATAAAGCTTCTACCATCTGCAGTACATAAGCTTTTCGACGCCCGGATACGGGTATTTCTTTTCCGTTATTAAGAATGATAAATCCTCCATCTGTTTTGTCAATCTTATTTACACAATTCAGATTAACCAAGAATGATTGATGGGGTCGAAAGAACCTATATTCTTCCAATAAATCGGCAAACTCTTTAATCGATTTTGATACCAGAATTTCTTTTTGATCTTTTAAATAAAAAGAGGTATAACTATTATCGCTTTTACAATAAACAATGTCGCTTACTTCAACTAAATGGATAGCATCAGAAGTACGAAGTATGATTTTTTTGCGCTGCTCTTCCTTCTCAAAATGATCGATAAAATTATTCATCTGAGACGAACTTAAAGTTTGCTGAATACTATCGATAGCAGTATTAACAGCTTGCACAAACTCGGTTTCGTTTACCGGCTTAAGAATATAATCAATAGCACTAAACTTAATGGCTTTAATGGCAAATTGATTAAATGCCGTAATAAAAATAAGTTTGAAAGAGTAAGGTTTTACCTTTTGCAAAATATGAAATCCTGTTCCACCTTTAATTTCTATATCTAAAAATACAATATCAGGTTGATGTTGCTGAATAATTGCCACACCTTCATCTACAGATCCGGCTTCATCCATTATTTGAATATCCACGAAATTATCAGCAACCATCTCTCGAAGCAATAAACGCATATTAGGTTCATCGTCAATAATTACAGCTTTTAAGCGACTCATAATTTCAGGTATTTAAAATGGGACTTAATTCAAGTATGGGTAGATACAAATCAATATGGGTACCTTTACTATCGTTCTCTGACAAATCGAAGATAACAGGCTCAGGCACATTCGGGAACTTATCGCGGATTATTTTCATCCTCTGCTTGAAAATAGTAGTAGCCATGGACTTATGATTGCTTGTGCCTTTTTCTTTTGTCGTATTAATTCCCTCCCCATTATCTTCAATCATTACATGGATAAGATCATCCTTTTCTTCAAATACAAGCTTTACTCTTCCACCCGAACTATAATTTTTTATACCATGTTTGATAGCATTTTCAACAAAAGGTTGAATCAACATAGGAGGAACAGCAATAAATTCTACATCCAAATCCGCAGGAACTTCAATACTATACTGAAAATTGGATTGCAAACGCATTTTTTCGAGTTCCAGATAATTTTTCAGCGTACTGATTTCTTCATCTAGCGATACCTGCTCAACTGCCGAGTTATTCAATATCGAGCGCGTTAACGAAGCAAAGTTACCCATATATCTTGCAGCAGTTTTAACATCATTCTGATACATATAACTCTGAATACTTCCTAAAGCATTAAATAAGAAGTGAGGATTCATTTGCGATCGCAACAACTGTTGTCGAACTTTATCTCGCTCAAGTTGAATCCTTTTTTGCTTCTCCCTCTGCATAAAAAACCAGAAACCAACAGTAAGAATCAGCAATGCAATAATGGCAATACCTATTTTTATTCGCTGCTCTTTTATTTCATTTTCGGCTGAAAGCAATTTTATTTGCTGTTCGCGTTTTTCGGTCTCGTATTCAATTTCGAGCGCTTGCATTTCCCGCGTTTTCTTCAAGCTGTAGATACTATCGTTTATTTGCTCATTTTGCAGCATCACCTGCATTGCCAATGGCCATTGATGTTGTTTTTGATACAGTTCTTTTAAACTACTATTGATAGACAAAAGGTTTTCGTATGAATGTATATTAGTAGATATCGCTTTTGCTTTCAGTAAATAATCGATGGCTTCGGTATTATGATTTTGCTTTAACTTTATCTTTCCTAAAAAATCGTAACACAATGCTATGTATCGCTCTGTATGATATTTAAGATGTAATTTTAATGCTTCATTCAAAAATGATTCAGCTTTGGCATAATCGCCTTTATTAAAATAAGCCTGACCTATTAAATGGTTCGACACGCCAAGCCCCTTCTTATCTCCCATTTCCAGTTTAATATCTTTGGCTATGTTGTAGTATAAGATTGCTGAATCTGGTTGATTTTGTAACATATAAACCTCTCCAATAGCTCCGTAATTATAAGATTGGGTTCGTAAATCATTTCTATGCCTAGCTATTTTTTGCGACTCTCTGAAATAATGCATCGCCTGATCATACTCCTTTTGCACAACATAAACCGCTCCTAGTGTATTTTGAGTAAACGAGGCTCCTTTCTCATTTCCATTAGCCTCCTGTAATTCCAAAGCTTTGTGGAAATTTTTAATGGCTAAACTATTCATATCCTGGAGCCGATACGCCTGACCAATATTATTATAGTTATATGCCATCTGAAAACTATCCTTGAGTTGCATGGCCAGTTCCAACGACTTAAGATGATAAAAAACAGCTGAATCGAATCGCTCGCTATATCGTTCGTTTAAACCTAATCGATCATACATCCGCATGGCTCCACGGCTGTACCCTATCTTAGAGGAGTAGTTGATATAATCAACCAGAATATCTTTATACTCTTCTTTTAATTGGCGTCGATAGATTTTTATGAGTACATAAACACTGTCGATTAATACCGTATCATTACCGGCATTAGATAACACATTCTCTAAACTATCTTTTAATTCAACAGGTGGAAGCTTGCTACCTCTTGCGTAGCTTTCAGGAAAAAAGGCAAGAATTAAGATAATCCCTAATAAAATTGTCTTTCCCCGGTTTACAGACAACATTTGGATACTCATCTAGTTTGATTTGGTCAAAGGTATATTAAAATCGGTGCAAAATTAATTAATAATACCCTGAAATTAAACACACTCACGTAAAGTTATACAACATTCGTGGATTATTAGTAACACTTTACAAATACATTTAACCACAATTTCAAAAGCTTAAATTTAAATATGAATTAAAAAAATATCTAATTTATTTTGAGCATATTCTCATTATTTATACTTTTGAGCATATTCTTATTAAAAAAATAGAAGCATATATGCCACGTCGAAGAAGATTAAGAAAGATAGTTGCTCCGCCGGGATTTAAAGGGTACAAACCATACGGACACAGACCCAACAACCGCTCTGTTGAATTATTATATGAAGAATACGAAGCCATAAAATTAGCTGATTACGACTTAATGAATCAACTAGAAGCTTCGAAACTAATGGGAATCTCACGAGCTACTTTTGCAAGAATTTACGAAACGGCTCGACGAAAAATAGCTGAAGCACTAGTCGAAACCAAAGAAATAAAAACTGTTTTTGGGAATGCACACATGGACGAAAGTTGGTATGTATGTAACCGATGTAATGCTCGTTTTAACATTCCGGATGCTTCAAAAAATGATTGTTGTCCAATGTGCCAATCAAAAAATATTGAGTCAATACTATCAATCCATAACAAGTAAATCATGAAAATAGCAATTACATCAACAAACAATACTCTTGATTCAAATTTCGATCTTCGTTTTGGACGTGCTGCCTATTTCTGCATTTTTGATACTGAAGATAAGTCAACTTCGTTTATCGAAAACGAAAATGTAAATGCCAACAGTGGAGCTGGAGTTAAAGCTGCCGAAAAAATTATTGAGTTGGGCGCCACAAGAGTAATCTCGGGAGATTTTGGCCCTAAGGCAAAAGACATGTTGGATAAATTTAAAATTCAAATGGTTATGCTAGATGATGACACTAAAAAAATATCATCTATCATCGAACAAATAGCTCATTAATTTAACATTATGCCAAGAATGGATGGTACCGGTCCTGCAGGACAAGGTTCTGGAACCGGAAGAAGACAAGGCAAATGCCAGTCTTCGAACAAAAGCAACAATCGTTCTTCTTCAGCAGGAAGTGGAATGGGAAGAAATTCAGGTCGTGGAAAAGGACGTGGATTTAAGTGGTTTGAATCAGATAAAGGTTAGCACTCAATCTTTAATCTGTCTTTAACTTTGTCTGAGTATTACGGTGGAGAGTTTGTGGGGCAGACTCTCCACCATTTCAACCCTGTTAACATTAAACACAAATGCCAATAAGGATAGCTATAGCAAGTGGCAAAGGAGGTACTGGAAAAACAACCGTTACAGTCAATTTATTTCATTTTATTAAAGAGAATATTACACCCAATGTGCAAATAGCCGATTGTGATGTAGAAGAACCGAATTCGTCTCTTTTCTTTGACAATTTGAAGCCTATTGAAAGAAAGAACGTTTCTCAATCAATACCATTTATCAATACTGATCAATGTACATTCTGTCGCAAGTGCGTTGAGTACTGCGAATTTAATGCCATTGTGGTTATTCCTCCTGCTGGTTTTGCCGAAGTCAATTCTGCTTTGTGTCATTCGTGCGGTGCTTGTCTTTATGCTTGTCCTCATAATGCTTTAGAAGAGCAGCAACACTCAATTGGGCAATTAATAAAATACGGAGATAATAATAACACGCCTTTAATCGAAGGAAAACTAAAAGTTGGTTCAGCCATGCAAACCATGGTTATCAATCAGTTGGTTCAAGATGAATGGATCAACGGAGATATTGTTTTGTACGATGCTCCTCCCGGAACCAGTTGCTCAGTTGTTTCTACTGTTAGTTTAGCCAACTATATAATATTGGTTACCGAACCAACTCCATTTGGTCTGCACGATCTTAAATTAATGATTGAATTAGTCCGAAAGTTAGATAAACCCTTTGGAGTAATTATTAATAAAGCAGACAAAGGTTTTGACGACACACATACTTACCTTCTGAACGAAGGAATAGAAATATTAGCCGAAATTCCTTTTGATGTTAATTATGCATCATTATATGCACAAGGTAATATATTAAAAAACATACCTGATGAAATTAATAAGGCATACACCGCATTAATTTCTAAACTAAAAAACAAGTGGGTTCATTATGCTTGAGATTACAGTTTTAAGCGGCAAAGGTGGCACAGGAAAAACAACCATTACGGCGGCATTAGCAAGCCTTGTTGCACCAGCGGTCATGTGCGATAACGATGTTGATGCTGCCGATCTATTTCTGATTCTTACTCCAACCATTAAAGAGCAGGGAAACTTCATAAGTGGCCAGACAGCTAAAATAAATACGGATACATGCTCTCAGTGTGGCTTGTGCGAATCGCTGTGCCGTTTTAATGCAATCAAACAAGACCATGACGGACAATACGTAATTGATCCTTTCAATTGCGAAGGTTGCCGTTTGTGCGAACGAGCCTGCCCACAGTCTTCCATTAAAACCTATCCGATTAATGATCACAAGTGGTACGAGTCGGAAACCCGATTCGGATCATTTGTGCATGCTCAAATGGAACCAGGCGAAGAAAACTCTGGCAAACTGGTTACTTTTATTCGCAAAAAAGCAAAAGACCTGGCATCCAAACAAAGTGCGGGAATTTTACTCAACGACGGACCTCCGGGAATTGGGTGTCCTGTGATAGCATCTTTAACAGGATCGAATATGGTTTTGTTGGTTATTGAACCAACACTATCGGGCCAGCACGACGCCTTAAGGGTATTGGATTTAATCGAGACTTTTAAAATTCCTGCTTATGCTATTTTAAATAAAGCAGGCATCAATCATACTGTTGAAGAAAAGATAATAGATAGCTTAAGTAGTAGGAATGTCCCATTAATAGGCAAAGTACCCTATTCGAAAATATTTTGGGAAGCTATGAAAGAGCAAAAAAACATCTTTGAATATGCTCCTTCGTCCGAACCGGCTGAAGCCATAAAAAATATATGGAATAAGTTGATCGAGTATCAACCCGAACTTTTATCGAAAAACACAATTATAACTCATCAATAAAAAATCATGTCCGATTATAAAATGGTAACACCTTTGCAAAAGCAACCCGAGCTTTTAAGTTCTGTTAAGAACGTTATTTTGGTAGCGTCGGGAAAAGGAGGTGTTGGAAAATCAACCATGGCAGCTAACCTTGCTATTAGTTTGGCCCGCGAAGGATACAAAACGGGTTTGCTTGATGCAGACGTATATGGACCATCGGTTCCTTTGTTGTTTGACATCACAAACGAACGACCAGTTGCTGAAAAAGAAAACGACAAAGCAAGAATTATCCCCATTGAAAAATATGGCGTTAAAATAATGTCGATTGGTTTACTAACTAAAGAGGAAGATGCCATGATTTGGCGTGGTCCGATGGCATCAAAAACGCTGAAACAAGTAATGGAAGATACCAAATGGGGTGCACTGGATTTTCTGTTGAT
Source organism: uncultured Carboxylicivirga sp. (assembly GCF_963668385.1). Taxonomy (GTDB): domain Bacteria; phylum Bacteroidota; class Bacteroidia; order Bacteroidales; family Marinilabiliaceae; genus Carboxylicivirga. The sequence continues at coordinate 3,538,953 of NZ_OY764327.1, read as the reverse complement.
TGATATGCCTCCCGGAACCGGTGACATTGCCATTACCATGGCTCAGGACATCAAAAAAGCCAAAGCTTTAATTGTAATTACACCACAACAATTAGCCGTTGCGGATGGCCGCAAAGCCGGATATATGTTCGCAAATCCTCATGTACAAACGCCTGTTTTGGGAATCATCGAAAACATGGCCTGGTTTACACCTGCTAATCATCCCGATGAACGCTACTTTATTTTTGGCAAAGGCGGAGGTCAACAATTAGCTGATGAGTTAAATGCTCCTTTGATTGGGCAAATACCATTGGTAATGGAGATTGAAGAAACATCAGACAAAGGAAAAAACATCTTTCTAACCGATACCCCATCTGTTCATAAGGCTTTTCAAGAGCTGACAAATAATATACTCAAACAAGTAAATTAATTATCAACTTAAATCCGAGTCCAAATGAAAAATAAACGAATCGTTATTATTGGTGGATCTGCTGCCGGACCTAAAGCCGCAGCCAGAGCAAGACGATTAGACGAGTTTGCTGAAATTACTATCTTCCAGAAAGCCCCTGATTTATCAATGGCTTCTTGCGGGTATCCTTATTATGTAGGTGGTTTTTTCGATGACAGAAATAAATTACTTTGTACACCAACAGGAGTTGTTCGCGATCCGAAATACTATCTCAATGCAAAAGGAATTGAGGCTAAGATTAATACGGAAGTAACCCGTATTGACCGTAAAAATATGCTGATTGAGTATAAGGATTTGACAACAGGAGAAACAGGGACTCATACATACGACAAGCTGATTCTTGCAACCGGTACCACTCCTAAAATGCCTCCTATTCCGGGCATTGATCTGGAAGGAATTACTCCGTTACAATCGATGCAAAATGCAGATTACCTTCGCAAAATACGCGATGATAAAAGCATTAAAAAAGCAGTGGTTATTGGTGGTGGATTAATTGGCATAGAAACCACTGAAGCACTTCATTTGGCTGGAATTGAATTAACTCTTATTGAATTATTACCTCAACTGCTAACTTTCCTGGATTGGAAAATGGCTAAACTAGTTGAGAATTATTTAAAAACCAAAGCCAACGTAATTACAAAAAACGGAGTTGCCGAATTTATTGGCGAAAATGGCAAACTAAAAGCTGTAAAACTAGCCAACGGTACCGAGATTCCTTGCGAACTAGCTGTTGTTGCCATTGGTGTAACACCTCGTGTTGATCTGGCTCGCGAAGCTGGATTGGATATTGGTGATTTGGGTGGAATATCGGTTAATGATTATATGCAAACATCAGATAAAGACATTTATGCTGTTGGCGATTGCATTGAGGTGACCAATAAAATAACAGGCAAAAAAGTGTTGGCTCCATACGGTGACCTTGCCAATCTTGAAGGTCGGGTTGCCGGCGAAAATGTTATCCTAAATGATGTTGCAACATTTAAAGGTACCATTCAAACCGGTATGTGTAAAATATTTGACTACGGAGTGGGTATAACCGGTTTATCAGAATCTGTTGCTGAAAAAGAAGGATTAGACTACATAAAAGTTGTCAATGCTAGTCCGGACAAACCCGGCTTTATGAATGGCAAACTACTCATCACCAAACTGGTTGCCGAAAAACAAACAGGGCGTGTGCTGGGTGCCCAAGTTATTGGTCCGGGTGATGTGAGCAAACAAATTGCTATATGGGCTACTGCCATCATGGGTAAACTTACTGTAGACGATTTGGTAAATAATGACTTACCTTATGCTCCTCCTTTCTCATTAGCCATAGATCACAGCATTGCAACAGCTCATATCATGCAAAACAAAATGCGCGGATTATTCGATGGAATATCAGCATTAGAGGTAAAAGAAAAAATTGATAAGAATGAACACCTATATTTACTAGACACCCGCGGACCCGACGAGTACGAACAAACCCGATTGGGAGCTGGAGAAACTTTAATTCCTATTGGTCAACTGCGTAAACGTATTCAAGAGCTACCAGATGACAAAGACACACCAATTGTGACTTATTGTAAAATCTCCTTACGCGGTTATGAAGCTTCTCGTGTATTAAAAGCTCATGGCTACACCAATATTAAAGTATTGGAAGGTGGCATTATGGGCTGGCCTTTCGAAAAAGAAAAATAATTAGTTGAGCTCGATTTAAATATCCGAACTCAAACTTAGTTTTAGTACAGTTTAGTTTTATTTTTACGAATCCCGGTATCACGTTCCTACTTTTATTGATACCGGGATTTGTTTATTATAATAAGTCAATGAACATATTTTTTCTACCCCCGTTCTTAAAAAAGGAATTAATTACTTTCGAAATCTTCAATCAATCGCTCTAATTCCTGCTCTGGTATATCCTTATCCTTTGCACTTTTTGCTCTAATCTTTTTCTTTGATTTCTTTTCTGAGATTAGACTAATTGAATTCCCCTCTCCATCTACTTTAAAAAAGCTTATTATATCCTTGAGTTGTTCTGCCTGGCTACTCATTTCTTCGGCACTGGTTGCCAATTCTTCACTAACCGAAGCATTCTGTTGGGTTACGGTGTTTAGCTGTTGCAAAGCACTATTAACCTGATTCGCTCCATGATTTTGCTCTGTGCTAGCAGCCGTAATTTCCTTCACCAGTTGTGATGTTCGTTCAACTTCTGGTATTATTTCCTGTAATTTCAATCCTGTTTTTTCTGCTTGTTCAAAACTTCTTTGGGCAAGAGAAACTATTTCTTCTGCAGCTTGCTTACTGCTCTCAGCAAGTTTCTTCACTTCAGCAGCAACTACAGCAAATCCTTTACCCTGATGACCTGAACTAGCTGCTTCAACAGCCGCATTAAGAGCCAGTATATTAGTTCGTGAAGCAATGTCGTTAATTATATTTATCTTTTCAGAAATAGCCATATTTGCTTCAATTGCTTCCTTATATATTAGCTCTACTTCGTCGATACCTGTTTTTGCCACAACCGCTGTTTTTTCAGTTTGAGTAGCATTTTCGGTATTTTGTTGAATGTTAGAAACCATTTCTTCCATAGTGGATGAAACCTCTTCAACAGAGGAAGCTTGTTCGCTAGCCCCTTGGCTCATTTGTAGTGAAGCACCACTTAATTGATGGCTGGCTGATGCTATATTATCAGATCCTGTTATAACCGATGATATTATTTCTTTAAGCTTAACCGACATAGCCGTCAATGCTTTTACCATTTGACCAATTTCATCATCCTGATCAAAATCAATAGATGCAGTTAAGTCTCCTGAAGCAATGGCTTCTGCAAATCGGGCAGCATCCTTAACTGGTTTTGATATCATTCTGGAACCAAAGCCGATAAATAGTATTGATAAAATTAGTATTACAACCGATGTAACAATTATATAACGACGTAAAACAACTGTTGCAGCTAATACTTCGGCCTGATCAATTTCAGTTAACATAATCCAATCAAGTCCTTTAACATCAATTTTGTCATATGCACTAATAACTTTCTCACCTCTATAATCTTTCACCGTTTCAATACCTTTTTCTCCCAATAATGCTTTTTGCATGGTTTGAGAATGAACTTCAGTGTTTAGCACCGCCTTTTCATGAAATCTAGAATCAGAACGCATTAAATGATCCTTACCAACCAGATATGACTCACCAGTTTCACCCAATCCCAGACGATTGGTCATAATATTATTAATCAAAGGATCAGGTATCTGAATAACTAATACAGCTAAAGTTGTTCCTTTTTCGTCATTAATAGGGTAAGATAAAAATTGGGCCGGCGCACCATTACTTGGTGCGTATGGTTTTAAATCGGTAATATAAGCATCATTGTTATCTATAGCACCTTTCCATGCCTCAGCTAAATGACTATTCTTAAGTTGCCCGTATGCTAAATTTTCACCCAAATCGCTTTCTTTAGCATACGTGTACATTACATGACCATGTGCAGCACAAATAACAAACAAGTCGTAATATTGATTACTCTCAACAATATTACTCATGTGTCTTGTAAAACGCTCATGAATTTGATTGTATTCAGGTGTACTAATATCAAAATTATCCTGTTCTCCAGTGTGCATATCATCATGATATTGCTTCAGATCGTTGTATAATAAGCCTATATCCATGGTATTGGTAAGACTTTTTACACTATTAAGCAGAGATAAATAAAACTCTTCTATTTCATGTTTTTTTAACCCCGAAAGAGCTTCAACTTTTTCATAATTTTCTTGCCTTAGAGCCTTTGATGATTGAAGAATAGACAATAATCCAACAATACCGGTTGACATTAGTACTATTAATGATCCTACAACAATTAACTTGGTAGCTACAGAGAATTTTTTCATTATAAATGAGGTTTGATTAAAAAGGATAATTCAAAACTTTCTGCCATTTCCTTATATTAAATATTATTTGAATCATCCTTCATTAATAAAGTTATAGAAAATAGATGCAATAAGTCAATAGGTGCTTTTATAAATTATCAGTAAAAACTCAAGCTGACTAACATTTTACCTATACAATACTCAACTTAATAACGAATTTAAACACCCCACCTCCCATTAGTTAATTAAATGAAATGTTTAAAATATTTCCATTCGTTTTCTATCTTCACTGCAACTATTAATAACTGCTCCTAAGAGCAATACAAAATACAATTCAATGATTGACTTTTGGTTAATACGACATGGTGAAACCGAAGAGAATGCAGCTGGCATTTGCCAAGGCCAAACACCCGGCACATTAAGTTCCATTGGTAAACTACAAGCCCAAGCTGTTGGTGAGGTTTTAAAAGATGAATCGTTCGATCTGTTTTATTCTAGCGATTTGAAACGTACGATGGAAAGCATGCAAGCCATAACCCAGTACCATAATAATCAGGCAATCATTCCTAAGCCATTACTTCGCGAACGATATTTGGCCGGATGGCAAGGAAAACCTTTTCCAAAAAACTGGGATATGAAAACACTTCCTGAAGGTGCCGAAACAGCCCAAGACCTCATCCATCGGGCAAAAGCATTTATTAAATTGATTTCGGTTCATCATCAAGGAAAGAAAATTGCAGCCATGAGCCATGGTGGATTAATCCGTGCCTTTTGGACCGTTCTGCATGGTTATGAAGTAGATTCGTACCATCAATGGGAATCTCCAAAAAACACTTCTATCAGCCGATTTAAATTAATGTCCGATGGTTCTGTTAAAATAATATTTATCAATAAGGCCGAGCATATTTCCCAAATACAACTAAGCTCATCAAACAATAACCAATGGCAGTTATAATCAGATTAATATAAATTCATTCAATAATTATTAGCAATTGCAGAATAGGCCTATCTTTTATACTTTTGAGCTAAGCCTATTATACTATGAAAAAACAACTGAATGAGAGAATTCGTCTTGCTCTGACAAAAGAAGGTGTTGAGAACTGGCATTTGTGGGGTCCATACCTGAGCGAACGACAATGGGGAACGGTTCGCGAAGACTATAGCGAAGAGGGTGATGCCTGGAATTATTTTTCGCATGCCCAAAGTCTGATGCGTGCCTACAGATGGGGGGAGGATGGCATTGCTGGTATATCTGACGATACACAACAGCTATGTTTGGCCTTTGCTTTTTGGAATGGCAAAGATCCTATTTTAAAAGAACGTTTGTTTGGTCTTACCAATAACCAGGGTAATCATGGAGAGGATGTGAAAGAATATTATTTCTACAAGGATAATACTCCAACTCACAGCTATATGAAATACATTTACATGTATCCTCAAAATCCGTTTCCATACAGTGAACTTATTGAAGAAAATGCTAAACGAACCCGACAAGAAGATGAATTTGAGTTAATCGATACAGGAATATTCGATCAAAACGAATACTTCGAAATTAGCATTGAATATGCAAAAGTGGAACACGACGACATTTTTATTTGCGCCAGTATTACAAACCGGGGGCCTGAAAAGTCACAGATACATTTACTTCCAACGCTATGGTTTCGCAACACCTGGTCGTGGGAAAAGAAACCCGATCAGATAAGTCCTACTTTAAAAGGAACCAATGCTGATGATCGACAGTTTATAATGGCTCATTATAATAAACAAAAAACCAAAGAAGATCAGACCTATTACTTGTATTTCGACACTCATACCTCGCTGTTATTTTGCAACAACGACACCAATAACAAAGAGCTATTTAACGGTAACAACTGCACCGAGTATACCAAAGACGGCATTAACAACTTTGTAATCAACAACCAGTCCGAAGCCATTAATCCATATTTATTTGGCACCAAAGCTTCGGCTCATTATATTTTAGATATCGAGAGTGGCGAAAAGCAATCGCTTTGTTTTCGCTTATCAACCAAAGAGTTTAATTCAGGCGAAAATCCGTTTGAAAACAAGCACGAAGTTTTTCAGGATTGCCTCGACGATGCCAATGCTTTTTATAAAAGCATAGCTCCTGATACTGATGATGCCGATGTACAAAACATCTTTCGTCAGGCTAAGTGTGGCATGTTATGGACTAAACAGTATTACGAGTTTGATGTTTCGAAATGGCTTTCGGCAAACGGCATCAAACCCTGGGTGCAAATGGAAACCCGAGAAAACAGAAGAAATGCCTCGTGGTATCAACTGAAGTGTCAAGATATATTATCGATGCCTGATAAATGGGAATATCCATGGTTTGCCGCATGGGATCTGGCTTTTCACATGATTCCTTTTATGGAACTGGATCCGGATTTTACTAAAATGCAGCTTAAGCAAATGCTAAGTGCCGACTATATGTCGATTAATGGTCAGATACCAGCCTACGAATGGAATTTTAGCGATGTAAACCCTCCTGTGCATGCATGGGCGGTAATGGAAACCTACCTGAGAGAACGGGAAGGAGTTAAAGGCAGAGGAGATAAAAAATGGTTGGCCTATTGCTTTCAAAAACTTAGCTTAAACTTTAACTGGTGGTTGAATCGTAAAGATCCCGATGGCAACAACCTGTTTGAAGGTGGCTTTTTAGGATTGGATAATATTGGGGTATTCGATCGGAGTAATAATCTGCCTACCGGTGGAAGTATAGAACAAGCCGACGGCACATCATGGATGGCTTTTTTTAGCTTACAAATGTTTAGGATGGCCATTGAGCTGTCGAAAGAAGAGGATATTTACAACAGCTTTGTGTTTAAGTATTTTATGCAAACCATTTGGATAGCAGGTGCCCTTAATAATAAAAACGAAAATGGGCATCAAATGTGGGATGAGGAAGATAACTTCTTTTACGATCTGCTTCATTTCCCCGATGGAGAAACCTTACGTTTAAAAACAAGATCGCTGGTTGGATTGCTTCCCTTGATGTCGGTATGTATTTTACCACAAAGTATTTTGGAAGAATTTCCTCAAATAACAGAGCGTGTCGAAGATTTTGCAAATCGATTCCCTGAGATATACCGTAATATTCATCGCCCCGGTATTTTAGGTGAACAAAACAGTATAATGGTTTCTATTTTAAACAAGCATAAATTAACCTGCATATTAAATCGCATGTTAGACGAAGAAGAATTCTTAAGTCCTTATGGAATTCGTTCTTTGTCGAAATTTCACGAAGCCAATCCTTATGTTTTCGAATGGGGCGACGAAGAATTTAAAGTTGAATATATTCCCGGCGAATCAGACAGTGATATGTTTGGTGGCAACTCTAACTGGCGGGGTCCCATATGGATACCAACCAATATTTTACTTCTTAATTCATTACTTGCCTACTATACATATTATGGCGATAGCTTGCAAGTAGAATGCCCAACCGGTTCGGGTAATAAAATGCATCTGTTACATGCGGCTCAATATGTTGCCAAAAGGGTTTTAAAACTGTTTTTGAAAGATGAGAATGGACAGCGTCCCTACAATCTTGGGAATGATAAATTCCGAACCGATCCAAACTGGGCCGATAACCTGTTGTTTTATGAGTATTTCAATGCCGAAACAGGAAAAGGATTAGGAGCCAGTCATCAAACAGGATGGACCGGTTGTATCACCGATTTAATGACATTGGTTTACGATGTAACAGAAAAGAATTTTAATAAAAACATGCATTTGGTAGGTAACATTACCTTTTAGAGCAATAAATAAGAAATTATAAAAAAGCCCGGATCGGATGAATTCCTGATCCGGGCTTTTTACATCTTCAAAAAAACACTCTCTCTTTTTAAGCACTATACTAACTTCTGTATCATTTATTGTTGCTGATGCTCAAACATTGTTATCTTTACCGCAAGCTAATATACATATCGGGTTAATTGTGCTTATTAGCCCCCGTTAACAAATCTGCTATGAAAAAATTCTGCTTCCTGATACTTAGTTTAGGTTGCCTTATTACCCTACATGCGCAAAATACATCCATCGATTCGTTGTATCATTTATTGGATAAAGCCATCAAACAAAAACCGGCTTTTATTCATGCTAGAATACTTACTATCGATAGCCTGAAAACACAACTTAACCATACCGAAACCAACGAGGATATTTATCAGTTTAGCCAACAACTTTACGACGAATACAAAACGTTTCAATACGATTCGGCTTACCATTATGCCTTAACCATTTACAATCTATCGAAAAAACACAATAATACCTTTTGGTACAACGAAAGTTGCCTCGATTTATCTTTTATCATGACCTCATCAGGGTTATATGGCGATTCGTTTCGATTTATTGAAAGCATTGTTACAGATTCTCTTACTTCGGAACAACAACTAAAATATTATAACTATTGCTCAAGGTATTACCACGATCTTACTCTTTTTAATGGTCGTAATCTTTTTTCAGATGAATACTGGTATAAATCGCGCGATTTACTGGTTTCGCTCATCTCACTAGCCGAAGAATTGAATCAACCCGATTTGATACACCGCGGACAGCTGGAATTATACGATGGTAATATTGAGCGGGCAAAACAACATTACCTTAACTTTCTAAAAAGTGAGGATTCATACAGTCAGGATTATTCCATTACTACCTCTACCCTTTCATTTATTTACAGTGTATCCGATAATCCGCAATTGCAAAAACAATACGCCATTATGTCGGCCATTTCTGATATTCATTGTGCCATAACCGAAAACGCTTCGTTTCATAAACTAGCCTTAATATTATACGACGAAGGTGATACAGAAAGGGCCTATCAGCTTATTAAGCTATCGCTCGACGATGCCAATTATTACAATGCCCGCTTACGAAGAGTTGAAATTGCCAAATCGTTACCCATCATCGAAAAAGCTTTTCATGATAAGTTAAATCACGAAAAAAGAAGACTGGCCATTGCTCTGGCAGCCATTAGCTTTTTGGCTCTTATCATTTTACTGGCAGCATTTTATATCTTCAAACAAGTAAAACAGCTGAGACAAAACCGTCAGGTCATTCAGTCAACCAATGATCAGCTGCAGCAATTAAACCGCGACTTACTCGAATCGAATAAAATCAAGGAAGAATACATTGGTCATTTCCTCAATCTTTGCTCTCAGTATATTGATAAAATTGAGCAATTTCAGCAATTGGTTCAACGCAAAATTAAAGTGGGACAGATTGATTCATTACTAGCTATGACCAAATCGAAAAAACTGATTAATGAAGAGATGCAGGAGCTTTTAATGAGTTTCGATCGTATCTTCCTGAAACTGTTTCCTGATTTTAAAGATGAATTCAACGCCCTCTTTGAACCTGAAAATCAATTCTCGTTAAAGAAAGACGAGCTTTTAAATACCGAACTACGCATTTTTGCATTAATCCGTTTGGGTGTTCACGATAGTTCGAAGATTGCACAGTTTTTACGCTACTCGGTAAATACCGTTTATACATATCGCACCAAAGTTAAAAACCGAGCTAAGATCGATAGGGATAAATTCGAAAATGAAATTATGAAGATAGATAGTTTTACTGCTTAGCTGATAATATTCAACCCCTTTCGTTTTATTTACAAAAAAAGGTTACCCCTTCTTTAAGCTATTCAAACGAGTTACTTTTCACCAGCCTTATGCCCCTGCTTTTCGACATATCGGGCAGCAAACAAATGTATTATTATTCCTCTAACATGAAATTGAAGTCGATCTACTGAAAATTTAATGATACACCAACTCTTCAATCAAAACAAAGTTGCGAACATGGCAGAATGGTGGCTTCGAGGTACTAGAAGTTGGACCTGAAGCCATAGGTTCGTCAACGTTACGCAGCAAGGGCCTCAATCACAAAAGTCTTTGTTTTCTTATTCAAAAAAGGAGCGTAGAATATCTTTAAATAACCGATTAAATATATATTCAAACTCGCTGAGGTTAATTGATCATTTATATTATCGATATCTATAAATATTTATCGCCGCCGGAGATAATAAAACAACTTCGGAGAAGTTGAATATTTATAGAAAAAATAAGCCTACCCTATTAATAACAATCTCAGCAGGATTGCATATCCTATAGGTGTTTCTATGTTTTTTTACATATTTAATCGTTCAGTAATGATAGAATATATATTTCTACATTTTTGATTTGTCAACAAAAGAAGAATTGCTCCATTCATATCTACGTTTTGAATCACTATTTCGTATCCGGATAATATATAATTAAGCTAAAACCACCCATATTTCATATTACTCTATCTATATTTTTCATCCCACAATAAAACCACATACACCTACCTATCAACATCTTAAAGAATTCACCCCTTCAAAAAAGTCTATATTTTCCTTCATACACATCAACAAAGCACATAGATCACAAATAGTTTTGTATTTGAAATAATCCGAGTTCAAAATTAAAAGTTTTGTTATGAAAAAAATCTATGTGAGCTCAAGGACTTTGCATACCCATATGTGGTTACCAAAAGTCTTTGCACTTCTGTTATTACTAACTAGTATTTCCGGCTTCGCCCAGGAAACACATTCCGTCTCTGGTATTGTCAAAGATCAATCGGGCGAGACCATAATAGGTGTTAATGTTATTGTTAAAAACAAAACCATTGGAACGGTAACCGATCCCAACGGGCAATTCTCGTTGAGTAACGTATCGGTCTCCGACACTTTAGTGTTTTCCTTTATTGGTTTTGATGATCAGATGATAGCTATAGCGGGTCGTAGTACAATTGATGTTGTTATGATTTCAGCTTCCGAATTGGTTGATGAAGTAGTAATTATTGGTTACGGATCGGTTAAAAAAGATGATCTAACCGGATCGGTAGCAGTATTAAAACCCGATTTAAAAAGCCGTGGTTCTGCGCCTAATCCGCAGGATATGCTAATTGGTAAAGTTCCCGGGGTACAGATAACTACTGCTGGTGGATCGCCAAGTGCAGGAGCAACCATTCGTATCAGAGGTGGTTCATCACTTTCGGCCAATAACGATCCGCTTATTGTTGTGGATGGAATTCCTTTGGGAGGTGGCCCTGGTGGTGTAGGTAACATGCTAAGTACCATTAACCCAACCGACATCGAAACTTTTACAGTATTAAAAGATGCATCGGCAACCGCCATTTACGGTTCACGTGCCTCCAACGGTGTTATTCTTATCACCACTAAAAAAGGTAAATCAGGTAAGCTACGCATCAATTACGATGGTAACGTATCGGTAAGTCAACGCAAAGAAGGAATTGATGTACTAAACGGAGACGAGTTTCGAACATTTATTCAAGACACTTTCGCAGGCTTATCCAACGAAGATGAAGTGGTTGCAAAACTAGGAACCGAAAACACGGATTGGCAGGATGCTATTTTCCGTACCTCGATAAGTACCGAGCACAACTTAAGCGCGTTTGGTTCTTATAAAGATATGATGCCTTATCGTGCATCGGTTGGCTATACCAATCAAAATGGTATTCTGAGAACATCCAATATGGAACGTTTCACCGGTAGTTTCTCTGTTACACCTAAGTTGTTAGACGATCATTTATCGGTAAACCTGAACGGACGTGGAATGTATATTAAAAACCGTTTTGCCGATCAGGGTGCCATTGGATCAGCCATATCAATGGATCCAACTCAGCCTATTTACGACGAAAACAGCCCATATGGAGGTTACTGGTCGTGGACAGGAAGCGATGGAAACATTTTAAGTGTGGCTACTAAAAACCCGGTTTCGTTACTTGAAATGCGTCACGACACTTCTGATGGTTACCAGTTTATTGGTAATGCACAGGCTGATTATAAACTGCACTTCTTTCCAAAAATTAATTTCAATCTAAATATGGGGATTGATTATTCCGAAACAACCGGACATAATGCAACACCCCACACAGCACCTGCCGAAGCTAATTCAGGTGGTTACCAAAACGATTGGAAGAACACTCGAAACAATTCTTTGCTCGATTTCTATGGTCAGTACAAAACTGATATGGACTTTATGCAAAGTAACATGGAGGTGATGGCAGGTTATTCGTGGCAACACTTCTGGTGGGAAAACAGCAATATGGCTATTCGCACTGCTCCCGACCGCTATGGCGAAGTAATCGAAGACAATGTACCCTATGCTGAAGAATATTACCTGGTATCGTTCTTCGGACGAATGAACTGGAACATGTATAACAAATACCTGCTTACTTTTACAGTTCGTCAGGATGGTTCATCTAGATTTAACGAGGACAACAGATGGGGAGTATTCCCGGCTGCTGCCTTTGCATGGCGCATCAACCAAGAAAATTTCCTGAAAGATTCAGGTGTTTTATCTAATCTGAAACTTCGTTTGGGTTGGGGACTAACCGGACAACAAGATATTGGTTATACCTATCCATCTGTAAGAGTATACCAAAATAGTGTGGGTGAAGCAGCCAATTATTATCGAAACGGAGTATGGCAATCCCTTATCAAACCTTTATCATACAATAACAATCTAAAATGGGAAACCACCCGTACCTGGAACGTTGGATTTGATTATGGTTTCTTCAATAACCGATTGAATGGTACCATCGACTTCTATAGTCGCGAAACCCGTGACTTGTTGAATCAAGAGGTTAAGGTGGCAGCAGGTAGTAACTTCAGCGAATATGTGGTAGCCAATATTGGTACGCTGGAAAATATCGGTACTGAATTTTCGGTAAATGTGGTTCCTATTGTAAAAAACAACTGGAAGTGGGAGTTCGGATTTAATTTCGCCTACAATAAAAATGAAATTACTGCACTTACTTTCAATAACGATGCAGCTATACACCGTTTTGGTAATACTGGAGGTGACGGAGGATTCGATTTACTTGCTCATACCGTAGGTAATCCACACTCGATGTATTATGTGTATGAACAAATATACGATGAAGCCGGTAAGCCAATTGAAGGAATGTATGTCGACAGAAATAACGACGGTACCATCAACGAAGAAGATTTGTATTTGTACCACAAGTTTACCCCTGATTGGAACCTTGGTTTTAACACCAAACTGAACTACAAAAACTGGGACTTGTCCATTGCGTCTCACGGTAGTCTGGGCAATTACAACTACAATGCCATTGCAGCTAATAATGCAGAGTTGGCTCCTGCCCGTGTGTATGCCAACGAGTTTTTAAGTAACCGACATGCAACAGCTTTTGAAACCAATTTCAACTATAAGAGAGTGTTGTCTGATTACTACGTGCAGGATGCATCGTTCTTCAGAATCGACAATATCACACTTGGATATTCGATAGACAAAGTGCTGGGTTTTGATACTCAAACACGATTATCAATGGCAGTTCAAAATCCATTTGTATTTACAAAATACGAAGGCCTCGATCCGGAAGTATATGGCGGCGTAGACAGCAATTTCTACCCTCGTCCGGTCATTTATGTATTGGGTGTGAGTGTTAACTTTTAATTGAAGCGGAAATGAAAATCATAAATAAAATAACAATACTCTTTGCAGTAGCATTAACAATGAACTTATCGTCCTGTACCGACGATTTAAATACGGTTCCTCCCGGAGGAAAAGAAACAACCGCCGAAGAAGCATGGGACGATCCGGAAACATACAACAAATTTGTTGCAAAAATTTATGCTTGTTTTGCTCTATCGGGTAACCAGGGCCCTAGCGGATATGATGACATTGTAGGCGATGATCAGGGGGAAGCAACCTTCCTTCGCTCCTACTGGAATTTACAGGAATTAACCACTGATGAAGCAGTTTGTGCATGGTCGGATGATGGATTAAACGGACTAGCTTTCTGCAACTGGACATCAAGTAACCGATTCTGCGAGCTTACTTACAACCGTTTGCTGGTAACTGTTGCTTTCTGTAACGAATTTCTTCGCGAAACAGAAGAAGAGGCACTGAACGAACGTAATGTGGATGAAGCACTAAAAACAGAAATTCAGGAATACCGAACCGAAGTAAAAGCCATCAGAGCAATTAACTATTATTTATTGATGGATTTGTTTGCCAATGTTCCTTTCTTAAATCAGGAAGATGGTGTGGGTGCCTATATGCCTGAACAAAAAGGACGCGACTTTCTATTTCCATGGATTGAAAGTGAATTGCTTGCCTGCGAAAACAATCTTCCGGTAAGAAGTGATGCAAATTATGGCAAAGTAACCAACGGCGTTATCTGGATGGTATTGTCTAAAATGTATCTGAACGCCGAAGTGTATATCGGTGAAAACAAATACACCGAAAGCCTTACCTATTTGAATAAACTAATGGCAGAAGATTATGAATTAGATACCCAATATAGTTATATGTTTGGTGCTGATAATGATCTTTCACCCGAAATCATTTTTCCAATTGTTTTTGATGGTAAAAAAGCCACTACTTATGGTGGAACAACTTACCTGATGGCAGCCTCATGGGGATCGGATATGGAGCCTGGAAGTAATTTTGGATTGGGTCAATCATGGTCGGGACTCAGAGCTAAAGAAACCCTTAGCTCCTTGTTTGAAGATAATGATGCACGAGCTATGTTCTGGACTGATAAACGCACTCAGGAAACCAGCGTTTTAAACGATTTTAACTTCGGTTACTCAGTAATCAAATATACCAACATCAAACGAAGCAATCCATTGAATGTGCCGGTTGAAAATCGCGAATTTGGTTCCGACAATCAGTTCCCCGATACCGACTTTCCGATGTATCGCTTGGCTGATGCCTACCTGATGTATGCCGAAGCTGTTCTGCGTGGTGGAACCGGAGGCGACAGAACAACGGCTTTAGGATATATCAACGAGATTCGTGGTAGAGCCAATGCTTCAACCATTTCGGATAGTGATATGACACTTGATTTTATACTACAGGAACGCTCAAGAGAACTTTATTGGGAAGGACATCGCCGTACAGACCTTATTCGTTTTAACCAGTTTACGGCCAACTATGCATGGCCATGGAAAAACGGTGTTTACAGTGGTACTGCCAACATCAACAACATTTATAAGATATTCCCAATTCCGGCAGCCGAGTTAGTGGCTAATACTAATGTCGAACAAAATCCGGGTTATTAATTGGTGATTTATAAATCAAAATTTGAGAAAAATGAAAAAACAAATAATATATCTGAGCTTACTTTTCTTATCGTTTGTGCTGTTTAGCTGTAGCGATGACGAGAATAATCCGGTTCTGACCCATATAGAAGCCAGCGAGTTAAACTATCTGCCTTCCAACATGATTGTGCTTGAAACCGCTGAGAAAGGCACTAACCCATTACTTTTTACGGCTACCTGGACCGAAACCAACTTCTATCTCGATGGTTCTGATCAATCAATGCCGGCTGGTCCGGTTAGTTATCAGTTACAGATTGATATCGAAGGAAACAATTTTGCCAATGCCAAAACACTTGCATCTACCATGCAATTGTACACCGATATTTTTGTGGCAGATTTAAACACCTTTCTGTTAACAGAGTTTGAAATTCAACCGGCAGAGGCTGTCAATTACGAAATGAGAGTGGTAGCCGCTTACGGCGAGAATAATCCCGACAATGTTGTCAATTCAGCCAATACTTTACCGGTTACCATTACTACTTACAATCCTCCAACAGATATTGAACCGATTTATATTATTGGTGATATGCAAGGATGGAATAACACCAGTACTGAGTTTATGATGTATCGCAATAGTAATGCTTCGGATGATTATACCTATACCTACACCGGATTTATTGCAGGCAATACTTACTTTAAATTTTGTTCCGAAAGTTATTTGGGTACCTGGGATAACATGTACTGTGCAGGTGCTGACGGAGTGCTGGAAGTGGGTGACCTAGGTTCCTTTTTTATCGAAACAGATGGCTATTATACATTAAGTATTGATGTGAATGCCATGACATGGTCCATCGAAAATTACGATGCAAGTGGTGCTGACGAATGGCCCGTAATAAGTTTGGTCGGCGCTTTTTCGGAATGGGGTGAAGTTGACGAACCCGATATGCTAGTTTCGAGCTACGATCCTCACCAATGGAGTTTGGATATTACGTTGGATAACATCGAGTACGGTGTGAAATTCCGTGCCAACAACAGTTGGGATAATCGCTGGGGTCCAAAAGTATCAACCGATGCTCCGTGGGGTGTTGCTGAATTGAACCCAACAACTCACGACAACAACATCAGTTTAGATGAATTTGGTTTGGGTACTTATAACGTTCGCTTCAATGACCTAACAGGACATTATGTGATAATGCTTCAGGAGTAAACTTTAAAATGTAATTATCATGAATAAAATAAAATATATAATTGGATTCGTATTTCTTGCAGCCATCATGTCATCCTGCGAAGAAACATACGAACGCTCGGCTGGTGGAGACATCTTAACGACAAACCCGGTACTGAATGCTTTAACTGAAAATGAATTTACATTGGAAGCTCCGGAAGAAGGTGACGATGGTGACTTTTTGTTCCGAACAACATGGACACGACCTCGTATCTCATACGATAATGGTTTGCCTGTTGATGTACAAGACATAAGCTATACTTTAGAAGCAGGAATACTAAGCAATGACTTCGTAAATAAAGTAGAAATAAATTCTACAGATGAGCTATTCTTAGATATTTACTCAAGCGCATTATACAAAGTTGCTAAAAGTTTAGCAGATGAAAATTTTGAAGAAACACAAAATATTGAATTTCGCATAGTAGCTTCTTATGAAGGAGGTTCCGATTCAATCATTTCCAATTCAATACCTGTAGTTGTATCTCCGGTAGCCACCTGGCAACCTGAAGAATTAACCATCAGGTTTAAGCAAACAACAGGTAATTGGGCAGAATTTGCTGTGTATGCCTGGGGCGAAGAAGAGGCATACGGAGGATGGCCGGGTGAAGTTTTAACAGCAGATGCCGAAGGATGGTATTCTTTCACCGTACCTACAAGTCGTCCTATCAACCTTATCATGAATGATAACGGAGTAGGTCAGCAATTCGATTTTTTAGTTGATCCTACTGAAAGTGCCTGTTATGAGTTTGACACCGATAATGGCACCTTCACCCTTGCCGATTGCCCAACACCACCAATTACCATACGTTGGAAATATATAGGTAGCGACTGGGCTTCTTCCAATATTTATGCATGGGGCGGCGATCCGGTTGGTGAAACGTTTGGAGCTTGGCCCGGACAAACAGTCACTCCCGATGCCGAAGGCTGGTGTAGCGTAAGCGTTCCTGCAGGCCAAACTGTGGGTAACGTCATTTTCAATAACGGAACCGGAGGCGATGGTGGTCAATTCGATCTTTCGATGTCTATTACCGAAGATGTATGTCTCGAGATAACCTCTGATTCCTATACGGTAGTTGATTGTAACTGAGAACAAATTGGATAATCACTATAATACCTATTCGGCCTCATTGAGAATGAGGAGTGTTACGTAGTTGAACATTAGTAAGACCGGGAAGTTGAGAGCCTCGCTCGAAAATCACCCGGCCGCACTTAAGTTCAACAATTAAACAAGAGTCATTCTCAATGGAGCCTTGATTTTCTTTGTTTCCATTTCTTGTCTTGATACAATAAATGAAAAGCCCCCGCGGCTTGAGCGGTGAAAATCACGTAAAAGATTATTTAGGTATTAACCGACATTAAACTTATTTCGAACACATTAAATAATATCACTTTACCGCGTGTTCGAAATCAAATATAACTTGTGTAATAACAATACTTTTATGAAGAAGATAGTAATTCTGGCCGGATTATTAATGACATTGTCACTATTTGAGGCCTGTAGCAGCAACGATACACCTACCCCTGACGAACCTCAAAAAAATGAAGAATTCTATGCCAAACCTTTTGACAAAGTACCATCAATTAATAACATTGTAATGTACGAAGCCAATGAACGGGTTTTTGCTTCTGATAATTCTTTCAATGCCATTACTGATCGTTTGGATGAGATAAAATCGCTTGGAGTAAATGTACTTTGGTTAATGCCGATAAACGAACAAGGTATTGAAAATGCCATTGGTTCACCGTATTGTATTAAAAACTACATTGCACCAGAACCCGAATACGGAACACTGGATGAACTAAGAGAACTGGTTCAACAAGCTCACAACAGAGAAATAGCTGTTATACTCGACTGGGTTGCAAATCATACCTCATGGGATAGCGAGTGGGTAAAAAATCATAAAGATTGGTATACACAAGATGCCGATGGAAATATTATTCCTCCGGTTGGTACTAACTGGTCCGACGTAGCAGATCTCAACTATAACAATCACAAAATGCGTAATGAAATGATATCATCCATGAAATACTGGGTACGCGAGGCTAATGTGGATGGTTTCCGTTGCGATGCTGCCGACTGGATTCCTGCTGGCTTTTGGCGCGATGCCATTTATGAGTTAAAAAATATGCAGGAAGGACGCACTGTGATAATGTTGGCAGAAGGAACAGATCCTATCAATCTTCAGGCTGGATTTGATTTAGATTACGGATGGAATTTCTGCGATGTTCTGGAAAGACTTTATGCCGGAAACGGAAGTACTGCTGATTTATATGCGTCTCATCAAAATGAATTTGGTCAGATACCGGAAGGCAAACAGAAACTACGTTTTACTACCAACCACGATCGTGCTTCAGAAAACAGTCCGATTACAAAGTATAATAGTCAACAGGGAGCTCTTTCTGCCTACGTTATTTCAACCACATTAGGGGGAGTTCCGCTAATGTACAGTTCACAAGAAGTAGGTTACTCATCAACCATTAACTTTTTCAATTTTGTAAATGTAGGCTGGAATAATAATCAGGATATCTATCAGTCGTATCAGAAAATAATGGATATATACAACTCATTTGAAGCTATGAAAACAGGTGCACTTGAAACGTTCGAAGATGATAATGTAATGTGTTTTACACGTTCGATAGATGAAGAAAATATTCTGGTTATAGTTAATGTAAAAAATACCAATATTTCATTCTCAGTACCTGATGTCTTTGTTTCTGATACACGAATCAACCTGATGAATGATGCATCCTACACAATAGGAGAAACAATAACTCTATCACCATACGAATTTTTAATCCTGAAAAAATAATATGAAATTAGGGAATTCGGCCTCATTGGATATGATAAGTGTTATGAAGTTGGACATTAGAAAGACCGGGAAGTTGAGAGCTTTGCTCGAAAATCACCCGGCCGCACTTAGGTTCAACAAAAAAACAATTGTCATATCCAATGTTGCCTTGATTTTCTTTGTTTCCGTTTCTTGCATCAAGGCAAGAAATGAAAAGCCCCCGCGGCTTGAGCGGAGGAAATTCAATCTTTAATAAATGAAGATTCAAAATCAACAGTAAAAACTATTACAAAAAAATATTATTGCGTCTTTCTTTTTACCTTTTATCTAAAACTTTTAAAAATGATAAAACAACTTTTTTATTTACTATTTACGCTTGTTTTGGTACTCTCATCATGTACTGATAAGCATAACAGCATTCACTCGCCGGATGGTAATCTGCAAGTATTTGTGAATGTCAACGAGGCAGGTCAAGCAACCTACTCAGTAATTTTTAACGGAGAAAAATTGATTACTGATGCCGCACTTGGACTACAAATGAATGGTATTGATTTAAGCTCCGGAGTAAGGATTAAAGATTTAACCATTAGCTCTTTTAATGAAAACTGGAAACCAGTTTGGGGACAATATTCCGAAATTGAAAATAATTACAATCAAGGAGTTTTAAGTCTTCAAAAAGATGATCAACAAATTGATGTTACTTTCAGAGTATACAATGATGGTTTAGGATTTCGCTACACTATATATGGCGAAGGAGAGGCAACCATCAACAGTGAAGAAACCCAATTTAACATGGTATCCGACAATAAAACCTGGTGGATTGCTCCTTGTTGGGATAATGACGAATATACTTACCAAACAACCAAGTTGAGTGAAGTAAGCGAAGAGTTGCGTAACCAATCTGCTACATCAGCTCATGCCAATCATTTTGCATGTTCAACCGGCTTTAATACACCAGTAACCATGAAAACTCCTGCAGGTAACTATTTGAGTATTCATGAAGCAGCAATTGTTAACTATCCGGGATCATCGTTATGTCTCGATCCTCAAACTTTAAAAATTGGCATGGTTGCAGCCGGTAAAAAAGGTGAGATAGCTAAAGTTAATTTACCTTTCAGTACACCGTGGCGTACCATTACAGTAGGTAAAAAAGCAGGCGATTTAATTGAATCATCGTTGATTTTAAACCTCAACGAACCCAATAAACTGGAAGATATCAGCTACATAAAACCCATGAAATACGTTGGTATCTGGTGGGAGATGCATGTTAAAAAATCAACCTGGGAAATGGAAGGGAGCCCTAACCATGGAGCCAACACGGCTAACGTAAAACGCTACATCGACTTCGCTGCTGAAAACGGTTTTGGAGGTGTACTGGTTGAAGGATGGAACAAGGGATGGAACGGTTGGGTGAATTTTAATTACACACAACCCTATGCCGATTTTGACATGGAAGAATTGAGTGCATACGCAGATTCAAAAGGTGTAGGTATAATTGGTCACCACGAAACAGGAGCCCAGGTAGCCAACTACGAACGACAATTGGAAGACGCCTATCAGTATTATCAGGATAATGGTATCCATGCTGTTAAAACAGGCTATGTTGGTAAAATCGAAAACCATTACCACTACGATCAGTGGATGGTGAATCATTACAATCATACGGTTGAACTAGCTTCTAAACATCAGATAGCTGTTAATATTCACGAACCAATTAAACCTAGTGGTCTGAACCGCACCTACCCTAATCTGTTGAGTGGTGAAGGAATGCGTGGTCAGGAGTTTAATGCCTGGAGTGATGGTAATGCTTTGAACCATGATGCCATATTACCTTTCACGCGCAACTTAGCCGGACCAATGGATTATACTCCAGGTATATTTGATTTGCAATTGCTTAATTCTGTAAACAAGGATTATAAAAAGCTGAAGACTGATGAGGAACGTAAAAACTACCCGTTCAAACATAGAGTAAAAACAACGCTGGCACATCAACTGGCCTTATATGTTGTTTTCTACAGTCCTATACAAATGGCGGCAGATTTACCAGAGAACTATGAAGGTGTTGATGCCTTACAATTTATAAAAGATGTTCCGGTTGATTGGGCCGATACCAAAGTACTGAATGCCGAAATTGGTGAATTCTGTACCATTGCACGCAAAGACAAACACTCTGATAATTGGTTTATTGGTGGTGTAACCAATGGTGATGAAAGACAAGAATCGTTAAAACTGGATTTTCTGGACGAAGGAGCTACCTACGAGTGTACCCTTTATGCCGATGACGCCAATGCAGATTGGGATCTGAATCCAGCACTTTATACCATCACAACAAAAGACGTTAAAAAAGGAGACACCCTTGATACAAGGTTAGCTCCGGGCGGAGGCTTTGCCCTTTCGCTTATTAAAAAGTAACTGATCAGTTAAACATAGATTTTCTTAATTAGTCGGCCAACGGGCCGGCTTTTTTTATGATTTATCTTCACTTTTCGATAGAGATATTTAACTTCAACTTACTTCTTTAGGATACTACCTTTTTTGAGATTTCATTCTGACTTTCAGGTTCAATCCATTGATGATTACCAGATGATGAAATCATAATTTTAACATTAAGACCATTAGAAATAACCTTATTGTATTTCAAACTGGCTTCGTAATTCATCCTAAATAATTTCACAATCTTATGGTTGGGGAATATTAGATTAGTAACCACCGCTGTATCTGTTAACGTATGAGTAGGCCCGCGCATATACAAATTTTGAGATAGTATTACAGGTATCATCGAAATATATTCAGCTTGATGAAGCTTAATGTATTCTCCTCTCTTCAAAAAAATAAATAAGGAGTATTTATAAAGTGTTTTCTCTTTAAAATCAAACAAAAGACGATCTCTAACCGAAATACAAAAGATACCTGCTAATAAAATTGGTATCATTACATACCACGAATTAATTCCGGTCATTAAACCCACCGCAATTAAAACACAGCCAATAATAACCAAAGGCATAGGTATAGGTAATTTTATCAGCAATTGATTTTGATGCATAGCATTCATAAATAGTAAGAATGAATTATTTAATGCTAAACATCTTGTGATACGAAATAACGATTACTACCAGAAAAAATACAGTACACATAGCCGATCCTTCAAAACCGAACATCCCACCGGTTAAATAGTCAGGCCCCAATGTTTGCTGTTTTAGTAGAGAATATCCATCATTGCCACTTACCGCAAATCCATATACTGGTCCTTGAGTGAAGTTCCAAACAGTATGAAAACCAATGGCTGCCCACAAGCTTTTTGACAATTGATATAATCGTCCAATAAAGAAACCAGCTAAAAAGATATTTGAAATGGCCACCAAAGTTAAATCGGGATTTAATCCATGTAACAAAGCAAACAATACCGAGCTAATGAATAATCCCCAAAAAGGATTTAACGATTCGCTTATAGATGTTTGAATATATCCCCTAAATACAATTTCTTCGTAAAAACCAACAAATACATAACTTAAAAAAGCCAATAAGAAGCTTCCTGCACTCCAGTTAACAGTGGAGATTTCTATCTGATCAAAAAGGAATAATAATAGAAAACCCAGGCTCATCATAACCAGTGCAATAATAGCGCCTATCCCAATATCTCTCAGGTTAAAAGTCATTCCTACTTGGGCAAAATCTGCTTTATGCAGCTTTACTCTAAACCAATATACTAAGCCAAATAAGCACAACGCTGCAACCATACCTCCAATTGCATCACCAAGTTCTTTATTTGAAAATGGCATTGCTATAATTCCAGATAGTATTAATACAATTACTGTTAGAACTATTATTAGTGTAGCTCCCAACCATACGGGCAATTTTCTTTTCATTCTATTTAGCTTATTAGTTAAGTTGAATTCAAATTAAACGATGATGTTGCAATCAAACAAATCATCTATCAAATAGAATTATATTTTAGTATAAATGGTTGTCTGCTCCATGACAAAAAATAATTTCTACCTCCTCAGTTTTCCTATATTTTTTGTACAACTAACTCTAATGTAGTCTAAACCTCAATTATGTCTTAATTTTATTTTGTGTAAGCATAAAGTTAATATCGGGTAAAACATTACTTATTTACTTGCTAGTACATTAAAGCATTATCAATACTGCAATGCTATTACAACATTATTATATACCATTTTTATATGAATAAATATAAAAGATCAGATTATCATATTGAATAAACTATCGGATAATTATACAATGAATTAAACAGAATTAAAACAGAGGAATATTTCAGTTGATATACAAAAAGGTTCTTTGTGACGATTATTAAACTCATACTTAAAAAAACTCATGAAAAACTTTACTTTAACTCTGCTGATTGCAGTTTTTATTTCCGGAAGTACATTTGCCCAGGAAGGCTATATTAAGGGCGACTTCCATCAACACACTACTTTTACCGATGGATCATTTAACATCAATCATGTAATGGAAAAAAACAATGCTTTTGGCCTTGATTGGTGGGCTAATAGCGAACATGGTGGCTCCTTTAACCGTGACGGTCGTACTTCTGACGAAACAACAACTACTTATTGGAGCGAAGATGAAAACGTAACTATCTTGGGTGATCAAACAGGCGAAGCACCTAATTACAAAATGTGGCGCTGGCAAATGCTACGCGACTTTTCTTTTCCCGAAATTTTAGATGCACGCTCTACTTACAACGATCGTACTATTATTCAGGGATACGAAATGAATGTTCCAGGACACGAGCATGGTAGTGTGGCCATTTTAGGAGAGCAATTCAACAATGATCCGAATGTTAACGCGTTAGCTCAATTCGAATATATGTTTGATAATAACGATGGTGATCAAACAGGAGGTGCTGCCCAAGGCTGGGTTAAAAGTTCTCTATCGGGGCATGAAAAGACTTTGGAAGCTCTAACATGGTTACAAGCCAATCATCGTAAATCCAGCTACCTGATACCAGCTCACCCCGAAAGAAAGAAGCTCTATTCTATTGCCGATTTTCGCGATATGAACACTACAGCACCCGATGTTTGTTTCGGTTTTGAAAGCATGCCTGGTCATCAAAAAAATGATAACAGAGGTGGATATAAAACAACAGCTGATGGCGGAGGAACCTATGGCGGAACAGGTGTATACGCAGCTAAAATTGGTGGTTTATGGGATGCTATGTTAAGTGAAGGTCGCAACTGGTGGTTATTTGCCAGTTCTGATTTTCATAGTGAGGGTGATGATTTTTATCCCGGAGAATACCAAAAAACCTACACTTACTTAAAAGATAAATCGGATGCCAAAGCAATTATTAACGGTTTACGTTCTGGTAATTCCTGGATTGTTACCGGTGATTTAATCGACGAACTGAACTTTACTGTATCCGACGCCCGCAGTGGTGCCACAATGGGCCAAACATTAAAAACACTCGATCAAAACGTAACCATTACCATCATAGTAAATGATCCTGATGGAACCAATTTCAACACATACACAGCGTATAATTCACCTGAACTTGATCACATAGATTTAGTTGCCGGCGTTGTAAGTGATAAATTGAACCCTTCTGATGAAAATTACAATACTCCCGAAGTAAGCACCACTCAGGTTATAGCGCGTTTCGATGCTAATGGTGGCGTTATCGATGGAAATGGTTTAACCAGTATTGCCTGGGAAGATTTAGGCAATGGTCGTAAAAAAATAACATACCAATTAGCCATTAGCAGCAATATGTATTTCCGCTTACGTGGAACCAATAAAGGCTTGAACGAAGCTAACGAAACCGATGCCAATGGTAATCCCTTACTCGATTTTGAATCAAGTCTTAATGGAGCCGAAGAAGCCTTTGACGATTTATGGTTTTACTCAAATCCTGTTTTTGTGAAACAAATAGCGCAATCGGGTTATCTAAAAGGTGATTTTCACCAGCATACTACTTTTACCGACGGATCGTTTAACATCGATCATGTAATGGCTAAAAACAATGAATTTGGATTAGATTGGTGGGCAAACAGTGAGCATGGAGGAGCTTTCAACCGCGATGGACGCACATCAGACGAAAATAATACCTACTATTGGACAGAAGATGCAAGCGTTGTATTAAAAGGAAACCAAACGGGTAACGATCCTTATTATAGCATGTGGCGCTGGCAAATGATTCAGGATTATTCCTTCCCTGAAATTTTAGATGCTCGTAATACCTATGGCGATAAAGTAATTGTTCAAGGGTACGAAATGAACGTTCCGGGACACGAACATGGTAGTGTGGCAATACTTGGAGAACAATTTAGCCAAACCCCTAATGTGAATGCATTATCACAATTCGAATTTATGTTTGATAACAGTGATGGAGACCAAACCGGAGGTGCAAATATGGGTTGGACCAAAAGCTCAGCTTCGGGACATGCAAAAACACTGGAAGCCATCAGCTGGTTACAATCCAATCATCAACACGATAGTTACCTGGTACCTGCTCACCCCGAGCGTAAAAGCAAATACACTGTTGCTGATTTCCGCGATATGAATAATGCAGGTCCTGATGTATGCTTTGGTTTTGAAAGCATGTCGGGTCATCAAAAATCAGGTAACAGAGGTGGATATAGCACTACTGCTGATGGAGGTGGCACATATGGAGGTACTGGAATTTATGCCGCTAAAGTAGGTGGATTGTGGGATGCTCTTCTATCAGAAGGTAGAGGATGGTGGTTATTTGCCAGCTCTGATTTTCATAACGAAGGCGGTGACTTTTATCCGGGTGAATACCAAAAAACATACACGTATGTAGAAGACCGTACCAGCGCTCAATCTATTATCAATGGTTTACGCTCAGGTAACTCGTGGATAGTTACCGGCGATTTAATCGACGAATTGTTATTCACCGTTAAGGATGATGCATCATCGGCTGAAATGGGGCAAACACTAAATACAACCGACGAAACGATAAATGTTTCCATCGTTGTAAATGATCCTGAAGGATTCAACAATAACGTATATACAGCTTACAATGCTCCTGAATTAGATCATATCGACCTAATCGCCGGTGTAGTAAGTGGAAAAATTGATCCTTCGAGCGAAGATTACAATACTGCCGAAGTTGCAACAACTCATGTTATCGCACGCTTTGATGCAGTGGGTGGAATTACAGATGGTAATGGCATTACCAGCATTGCCTGGACTGATTTAGGTAACGGACGTAAACAAATTGATTATACTTTAGATGTTGATGGCGATATGTATCTTCGTTTACGTGGATCGAACAAAGGACTGGATGAAGAAAACGAAATGGACGAAAACGGCAATCCTATCCTTGATTTTGAATCGAGCATGGATGGTGCCGAAGAAGCTTTTGACGATTTATGGTTCTATTCAAACCCTGTGTTTATTGCCACAACACCAACAGCTATCGATAAAGATCCAATTAGAACATCGGCAATAACCATTGCACCCAATCCAACCAATGGTTTTATAAACATTGCTAATATGAATGATGACTTTAAAACCATCACTATTTACAACATGAGCGGTGCAGTTGTTAAAACCATTAGCACAAACAACAACACTTGTAGTATTGATTTATCGAATCTTTCAAAAGGAATTTATTTTGTAATGATAAACGAAACAACTGGTAAGACAACTCAAAAAATTATTAGACAATAAGTAAACAAATAAAACAAAATGCCCGTAGGCCATTGCTTACGGGCATTTTTATTTTAAGTACATCTCCACACTTAATTCTGTTTATTATGGCAATAAATAAAATTGTATCTCTTTCTTAAACCTGGTTTTACAGTGCTTTTTACAAAGAGCAATAACTTCTTTATAAAAGGGTTCATCATTAGTAAGAGGAATAATTCCGGTGATGGCATTTGCCAATTTAAATTCTTTTATCTGCTCAATTATTTGTTCGGAATAGCCAGCTTTTAAAGCCAGTTGAGAGGCAAAATCGGCATTGAACTGAACCTTTTTACTGTGTGTATTCAAATGCCCTTCGGCCAGCTTAATAGCTTTGCCAATCATCAAACCAATATATGCTATTTCAATTCCTTCCTGCTCACACAATTCAAGAGTATCGCCCACCAGATTACCAAAATGAATATAAGCCTGTTGTGGTTGCTCAGGAAGTATAGTCTTCATTTTATTCTCGCTTCGAAGACCTGATGTTAGAACAATACTAGTACAATTAAGTGCCTTAGCCACCTGAATTTGCTTTTTGATAGAAGCGACAAAAGCTTCATTCGAATAGGGCTCAACACGCCCGGTTGTACCCAATATAGAAATGCCCCCAATTACTCCAATTCGGGGATTGAAGGTTTTTTCTGCCAGTTCTTCTCCCCTGGTTACAAACGGTTCGGCAAGCACTCCTCCATCATATTCATACTCACCCTTCAGATAACTTAGAATATTAGTTAGCATCTGTCTGGGTACCGGATTAATGGCCGCTTCACCAACCGGAACAGCCAAACCCGGTAAAGTTACTTTACCAATTCCTTTACCTCCTTTAATCTGAATTCCAGCTTTCGACTGCAAACTAATTCTGCATCCTACTTCTTCACCATGCGTTATATCCGGATCATCTCCAGCATTTTTAATTACAGAACAAACAGCTTCTGTTGGTGAAATCAGGGTACAATAAGTAACAAATTCAACCATCTCTCCTTTGGGTATCTGAATAGTTACTTTCTGTGGTGGCCGCTCATCGAACAAGGTTAAAAAAGCCCCCTTGGCTGCTGCAGTAACGCAGCTTCCGGTAGTATAACCATGCTTTAATTCTGTACCTTCTTTTAGTATCGATCGTCGTAATTGATAGATTAAAGATTGTAGTGCTTTTTGAGAATTGACAGTATAAGTATAACCTTCAAAAGTTGGCTTGGAAACCACCCAAACGGGCACCCCCAACTCCTTGGCAGCTTCTAGCTTTTCGTTAAAGAAACCAGATTCTCCACTTTCTTTGGTTAATACCAATTCGGCTTTGGTATGTAGCATCAACTTACAAAAACTTGCCACATCTTTTTCTGGCGATCCCTGAATCACTTTATCTTGATCGATACCACTCCTCAAAGCAATATCTAAAGACAATTGCGTTGGCAAAATTCGAAAGATACAATTTTTCTGTTGCCAAACTGCTTTTAGCTTATCGATAGTTTGTGTTCCTGTCAACGCCAGAATGTTATTGAATTGAGATTCGCAAACGGCCGTACTTAGTTCTTCAAAACAATCAAACAATCGTACCTTTTTATTTTGACTTAAATCAGCAAAAGTTCTTTCAAAACGGATTGTTTCGATACTCATTGATTCAGTAGCCAACAGTATGTTCTGATGCAATTCGGTGGCAAAAGGATGGGCCGCATCAATCACCATTTTTATCTCATAATCAGTACAAAATCGAACGATATCTTCCGAATTCATGGCACCATTAACCTGTTTGCCCTTTACCGTATGATTACTGTTGGTTTTGGTTGAATAGATATATGATTCACCAATAGCATCGAGCAACCATGCCGCTTTTTTCCCTTCGGTGGTACCACCGAATATGAGTATTTTAGCTTTTTGTTTCAAAATAAATTCAAGTCAAAAGAGAAAAATCAAAAGTCAAAAAATGGATTAAATATTAGTAGACCTATCTCGCAATTGGCCTCATTGGAAAAGATGATTATTAATAAATTGAACTTTAGTAAGACCGGGAAGCTGAGAACTTGTTCGAAGATCGCCCGGCCGCACTTAAGTTGAATGTATTAATAGAGTTTATTTCCAATGTAGCCTTGATTTTCTTTGTTTCGTTTCTTGTATCAAGACAAGAAATGAAAAGCCCCGCGGCTAGAGGGATAAATCAAGAATATTTCTATTTGAATACCAATAAATAATATTTAAAAACACTTTTTGTTTATTCCTTACCTTTTCGAAAGGCATGAGTAAACTGTTTGTGATATAGTTTTGATTCTCCACTTCGGTTACCAATGGATTTGCCTACCACAATCATGGTGGTCATCGACAGATTGTTTTCATTCACTGTCTGTGCCAGATTTTCAAGAGTGGTTCTCCATATTTTTTCATCCTTCCAGGTTAATTTATAACAAATGGCCACGGGAGTTTCTGCCGGATAATGAACCATTAGCTCGCTCTGAACTTTTTCTGCAATTGAAGCACTCAGGTAAATACACATGGTACTTTGCGACTGAGCCAATTTATGCAGTTGTTCCTTCTCTGGCATTGGAGTGCGCCCTTCTCCTCTCGTTAAAATTATGCTCTGAATTTCTTCAGGAATGGTAAACTGAGATTTAAGTGCTGCTGCAGCTGCCTGAAACGATGAAATACCCGGCGTTATACGATAATCCATCTTCAACTCATCCATCTTAGCCATTTGCTCCTGAATAGCACCATAGATACAAGGATCGCCAGTGTGCAAACGCACCACCAACAAACCACGATAGTAGAAAGGTTTCATGGTATCAATCTGCGTTTGCAAATCCATACCCGCAGAACTCTTAACCACACAACCCGATTTGGCATAATATGTCAATTCTTTAGGAACCAGACTTCCTGCATACAAAATCAAATCGGCCGATTGCAACAAGCGTTTTCCTCGAACTGACACAAGCTCCGGATCACCGGGCCCGGCACCCACAATCTCAACCATTCCTTTTCGTTGATTGACAGCATTAATGGCCACCGCACAGGTAAAATATTTGTCTCCAGCCTTTGCTTTCACCTTTTCAAGCCAAAGATTATTTTCGGATAACAACATGGCCGATGCTTCGGCAACACTTGATGAACCAGTTACACTCTCCACCTTTTCGGAAGGATTAGGAATAGTAACTGCATCTAATTGCTGGTCGGAAAAAACTTTTAATGACTGATTTAAACTGTTCGCATAATCATTCAATGCTTTTTCATCAGCCTTTAATTCAATGGTTCCAATATTGGCAACGGAAAGTTTTGATATCTTATTCTCTTCCAATACTCTGTCCAACTCTACTGAGAAAAGTTCTGAATCAATATCGCGCTGACATCCCACTCCCAAACTTATCATCTGAGGATGATAGAAAATTGCTGGTTTTGAGAATTGGTGAATAAAAGGTGTAACCGCAATTATCAAATCAAACTGATCCTCGTTAATATCATTTTCCTCAGTAAAAACAGTAACAAAATCAGGTATTTCTGTTTCGAGTACCAAGGTTCCTTTATCTCGCGATTGAAGCAGCAAAGCAGTAGGCTTACGATTAACAAAAAGGGAGATAATCTGAGTTAATGGCTGAGTTATTTCCATCTTCCAATTGTATTGAGATGGCAACATATCTAAAGCCCATAAGCCAGAAGTATCGCTAACCGTTGTAATGACGGGCTGAGCTCCCAAAATATTGCTTATTTGTGAGCATAGCTGATTGGCACCACCCACATGACCCGATACCACCGACTGAACAAAACTTCCATTGGCATCCATATTAATAACAGCAGGATCGGTGTGTTTATCAACCAACAAAGGTGCAATGGTGCGAACGCAAATACCCAAAGCTCCAATAAAAATCAAAGCATCAGCCGTTTTCCAAAGCTCATCGATATTTGAACTATTGCGATGAATATTTGCATGAATTCCTTCTTTAACCAAACGTTGGGCTAACTTTTCGCCTTCATTGGAGTGAGTTATGATATGTATATTTTCGTGTTTCATTTAATTCATTTTTTGAGCAACCAAAATACGTATAGGATTATGGTCATCAACGGTTAGCAATGTATTTGTCAGCAGCGTATATGAATGCGAATTCACCCAGTTTATAAACGAATCGGCACTTTTGGTACTTACCGAATTAAACCCGATCAATCCGTTAAGTGCTAAAAAGCTATTGGTTTGATCCAGTATCTCATCCATTTGTCCGCCATATCCACCTAAGAAAGCTACATCAGGAAGCGGTAAATCTGTTTTATCCAGTTCGGCAAAATCACCCATTCGCAATGTTATTCCCGGTGCTCTGTACTTTTTGATGTTGGATTGTATGATTTCCTCGCATTCAGGTCGCTTTTCGAAAGATACCACTTGAAGATGAGGATAATTTAATTTGGCATCGATGGATACGCTTCCCGAGCATGCTCCAATATCCCAAAACACCTTTTGGGTGTGAAGATATAAATAAGCCAAAGTAGCCATACGTATAGGCATCTTGGTTATCATATTGGGGCGCCTCGGCAGTGTGGTAAGCTGCTTTTCGTCTATTCCTTTTTGAACAGGCTTGCTTTCGGTTTGCTCTAATAATAGACAATTAGGAACTTCAAAAGATTCAGAAGCAGCATCATCCAAATTCCATTGGGTTACCCGCTCTTTCTCTCCACCCATGCACTCGCCTACATACATTTTATAATGGCTGATTCCTGCGTCCAACATACGTTGAGCTATTGCTCCGGGTGTTTTCTTCCTATCGGTTAGTACAGCCAATTTGGCCTCGTTATGAATCAATGCCTTGTCAAATTCTTCCCAAGGCCGACCGGTTAGCGTAACCGTTTTATATTCGCCATAGTTAATTTTTAATCTATGAGCCAAAACCTGCAATGAATTAAACGTTGGATAAACCTGTACATCAGCCTCAGGAAATTCACGAATAAGCGTGTTTGCCATTCCAAAAAACAAAGGATCACCCGAAGCAAAAACCACCCAATTTTTATGACTTTCCTTCATCACCGATAATATACCACTCAAAGGCACAGTAATATTATACCATTGAGCCTTAAGCGGAAGAATCTTATTTACCAGACTATAATGACGCACACCACCACCGAAGCAAATGGTTGAATCCACAATTTTTTGCAGCTCTTCATTCAATTCTAAAGCCCGGTCATTTAATCCAATAACAACAATCTTTTGACGTTCCATGCTTAATTTTTAGAGTCCCTCACCCGGATTCATGTTTTTAAAATCGCTCCACGAAAGAGCAGCATTTATGATAGTTGCAGCCAGGTTACTACCGCCTTTTCGACCACTAACAATAATATGAGGTGTTTGGGTACAACCATGCTTCAACTGCCATTTTGATTCGCGAACATTAACAAAACCCACCGGAGCACCAATCACGCCAATTGGATTAGCCGTTCCTTTACGAATGAATTTGACCAATTCGATCAAAGCGGTTGGAGCATTTCCAAAAGCATATAAAGCATCGGGATGCTCCTGAACAGCAATGCGAATACCGGCTTGTGTGCGGGTGATTCCTTTCTCGGCAGCTAATGCTTCAGTTCTTTCATCATCGAGATAGCACTTTACTTCAATTCCCAACTTTTGAACCAAGGTTTTGCGAATACCCCGTGTCACCATATTTACATCGGTTACAATAACCGGTGGTTTACCCGAGTAAAATGCATTATTTAGTTTTTCAACAATACCTTCAGACACTTCCAGTAAATCGGCAACCGAAAAATCAGCCGTTGTATGAACCGCATGCAAAGCCACCCATAAGTGTTCAGGCGAATACTTATCAGCATCGAGCGATTGAAGAATAGTTCGGAAACTCTCGTTCATAATCTGGCGTCCAATCTTTTGAGTACTCTCTTTTTTACCGGTATAATATCCGCGCGGCGTTACTACCTTATCGTTATAAATGTACGATTGAGAGTTACCAATAATAACGATGGTAAACATATCAACAACACTAATATCCAAAGCACCCAAGGTAGTGGTTGTATAGCTTTCTTCTTCGCGACCAACCTGACGGGCAATTCCAACCGGAGTATCGGCGCTTCGGTATTGCAAAAACACTTCGCGAAGACGAGCCAACTGCCAGAAGCGTTCGTTACTCTTAGGATTATAAACCGCTGTTATAAAATCGCCTTCGGCTGCTGCTTTAATACGTTTTTCTATGGTTTCCCATGGCGTAAGCAAATCGCTCATCGACACCGAGCAAAAATCATGACCTAAGGGTGCTCCCATTTTAGCGGCAGCAGCCATCATGGCACTAATACCCGGAATTACCTCCACTTCGGTATCGTAATTTTCCTTGCCCTTCATCTCCCACAGTAAGGAAGCCATTCCGTACACACCTGAATCGCCACTACTGATTACCGCAACCGTTTTGCCCATTTGTGCCAATCGAAAAGCCTCGCGACTACGCTCCTGCTCTTTCTTCATTCCGGTATCAAACACCTCCTTATCGGCAATTAAATCGGCTACCAGCTGAATGTAAAACTTGTAACCAATAACTACATCTGATTTATTTAAGGCTTCTAAGGCTTGAGCTGTCATATACTCTTTGCCGCCGGGACCAATGCCAATGCTATATATTTTATTCATCTTTGTTTTATTCGTAATTCTTTGTTATTCAACCCCAGGAAAAATAATTAATGAAAAATAAGGTATCTTTCTTTCTTCCAGATCCTCGAAATTGGTAGTAATAAATTGCTCATCTGTTCCTACTTTTTCAACATAAACAAACGAACGATTATTCGTTTTCAGAAAGTCATACCATCCTTTTAACACATTCATTTTCATTACAACCACTGCATTCGATTCATCTATAGATTTCTGAATCTGCTCGAATGAATCAGGGCGTGCAATATTTAGAAAGCTGTGATTACCATCAACCAAAGGCATTGACGTTTGTGCTATACCTGCCAAAAAAGCAGGAACTCCGGCTATAGACACCACCGGAACTTTGTTCTGTTTAGCTAGTTTCATAATGTAGCCGAACGTACTGTAAAAACTTAAATCACCTTCGGTTACCATCACCACTTTCAATCCTGATTGATAATCGGCTTTCAAAATATCAAAAGCCTGCTGATAAAACAGATCTCGGTTTTCACCTGTCATTGGAAACATCAAGGGTTTGCAAACCACATCTAGATTATAGTGCTCTAAAATGCGGTTTGAAAAGCTACTGGTTCGCTCACCTTTGGGTGTTGCAGCATAATAGATTACGTCAGCATTCTGCAATGCCTTCAACCCTTTTACGGTTATCAAATCCGGATCGCCTGGCCCTAAAGCTACACCTGTTATAGGATATTTATTCTTCATCGATTTTTTCTTTAAAAGTTAGGTTTAGGGTTGTGGTTCTATAAGATGGAAAATCAGACATCAAACTATCTTTGATCTTCCTGATATCGTTAAAATCTATTTCTGCCACACAATATCCAGGCTCCATGCCTGTATATTGAGCTAATACTTTACCGCGCGGTGAAATAATCATTGATACACCCGCGTAATTTTTCTTTGTTGGAGTAGTTCCTGTTGCGTTGCATGCCATCACAAAACAAGCATTGTCGTAGGCACGGCATTTCAACATCATCTGAAAGCGTTCCATCTTTTCTTCGGGAGTTTCGCGTGGCGATGCAAAAGCAAAAGCCAGCAAATTGGCACCTTGCTGTTGATGATGCAAACTCAATTCAGGATAATGACTTTCGAGACAGAGATGCATCCCAATTTTAGAATGGTTCAGTGATAATAATTCCAACTCCTTGCCAAATTCAAATACTTCTTGTTCGTGAACCGACAAATGTGTTTTATTGTGTTGATGAATAATGTTACCGTCCTTAAAAGTCAGTTGGGCAATAGCTGCTCCCTTATCTATCAGCATGGGTATACCTACTGAAAAAGTTATTGAATACTGCTTCGAAAGTTGTTTTAACTGTAAAATCGCATCATCAGCAACAGAAAGGAATGAGGCAAGATCATCGGTATTATTGATATAACCCGATACCGAAAGTTCGGGAAAAAGTGCGTACTCTACCTCCTGCTTTTCCAACTCGCTTAAAAAAGACTCAATGCAACGGAGATTTTGCTCAATAGCCAGTGATTCCATCCACGAACATACGGCTGCAACCTTCATTGTTGATTTAGCTGTATCCATCATCTTTAATTGTAAATGTTTTGATGTGATACAACACGCATTATCTCCGAAACAATATCTTCAACCTTGTTGGTTGTAAGTGCTTTTAACTGATTATACCAAAATTCAAAAGGTTGATCCGAATCGTTAATAATGCGAATATGAAAATCTTCAATCTCATTAGCTTTTACCGGCTTAATTCCTTTTCGCATTAAAGCACGGCGCAAAAGTACGTACTCAAACCCATGACCAGCAACCGGAACCGTTACATTATATTGATGAGCCACTTTAAACATACCCGTTTTATTATCAAATTCAATCTTATCCTTCTTAAACATCGATTGAAAAGCATTTTGCAGAAGCAAGTCTTCGGGAGTTCCTGATATAATAGCCTCCGTCTGCAACAACCACAAGCGATCGGCCATTTGCAAGGCTAAATCTAAATCGTGAGTCGACATTAAAATGGATTTGCCCGTTTGAACTGCTAGTTTGCGTAACAACTGCATGACTTCTACACGTGCAGGTAAATCGAGAAATGCTGTTGGCTCATCCAAAATAATAATAGGCGTATCCTGTGCCAATGCTTTAGCAATAGTGGCTTTTTGTCGTTCACCATCGCTAAGCGAACTAACCAACCTGTTTCGTTTATCAGCAATACCACATTGCTCAATAGCCTGCTCAATTATTTGTTTATCGTCAGAGCTTAATCGTCCTAAAAATCCTGTATGCGGACTACGCCCATACGCTACCAGCTCGTATACCGTTGCGTTTGGTACATTAATTTTTTCGGTAAGAACAACTGCAACCTGTTTAGCCAAATCTTTCTCATTCATCGCTTCAATAGCAGAACCATTAATGGTAACCCTACCCTCTATCGATTTAAGGAAACCGCTAATGGTTTTGATCAAGGTACTTTTACCGGTTCCGTTTGCTCCCAATAAACAAGTTAATTCGCCATTGTTAAGCCCGGCATTTAGCTGAAATGCCACAACTTTACCTCCTTTTGAGGAACGATAACCGGTTGATAGGTTTTCTATTTGGATGGATTGCTTCATCGATACAAATTGATTTAAACAGATAATTGATCGCGACGACGACGCCAGATAACTGAAATAACTACCGGTGCTCCCACAAAAGCAGTTACTGAGTTGATGGGTAGCGCTCCGTCGAATCCGGGTAGTCGTGCAATTAAATTGCATAGTAAAGCTGTTGCCGAACCCAGAATAGCACTATTAAGTATTAGTATATAATGATTGGAAGTTTTAGAAACCATCTTTGCCAGATGAGGCACAGCCATACCAATAAAAATGATGGGACCACAAAAAGCAGTTACAGTGGCAGTTAAAACTCCCGATAACATGATAATCAGAAAACGTGATCGCTCTATTCGTAACCCCAAATTGCGTGCATAGTTATCGCCAAGCGAAAGCATATTCAACCATTTTCCCAAAAACAGGCTTAACAATGATACAGCAAGTGTAAACAGCAGGAAGTAGTTGGCACGATCTAACGATAATTTACCGAAATTACCCAATCCCCAAATAACATACGAGTGAATATCTTCTTCGAGACTATAAAACTTCATAATACTAACCAGGGAATTACTGAGATAGCCAATCATCACTCCCATAATTAAAACAGAGAGTGTACCCCCTACATGGCGGGCAACCATTAGAATAATAAGCAGGATACCCAACGCTCCAACAAAGGCCGCAATCAGCACTGCCATATCGCCTACTAATCCAACACTACTTAAGGAATACCCGAAAAGATTACCGGCTATCAACACTACAAATCCGACACCTAAACTGGCACCTGACGAAATACCCAAAACAGATGGACCTGCCAAAGGATTTCTGAATAGCGTTTGCATCAGTAAGCCTGATATACTTAACGCACATCCGGCTGCTAAAGCAACTAAGGCTTGTGGTAATCGGGTTCGGATAAGAATATTGCTCCAAACAACATTGGGAGTATCGTTATCAAACAATACATTCAGCACTCCTTTAAACGGAATATGAACAGAGCCCCAAGCCAGATTCATCAGAAATAAAACGATAACCAACGCCACCCCGGCTAAAAGCTTAAGTAGCGTAGTATTTGTATTTAAATAATTATTCTCCAATCTTTTTCCAGTAAACAGGTTTATAATCAGGTAGCAAATTGGGATGAAAATGGTGAATATAATCAGCTAATAAAACTTGAGGACATAATCCTGATTCCTCGCGATAAGGAATATCTCTTAAATTACACACCAACACATTTCCGGTTTTAAAAGCATCAAAATCGGCATATCGCTCATCTTCTTCTTTAAGCATTTTTTTGCCAAAGCCATGAGGCGAACTGGTTAAAACCCGCCAATATTGAGCATTATGCGCCAATGCATATACCGATTCGAAGTCCATTGGTGAGGCTCCAGTTTTATGATCTTTAATTACATAATCAGCTCCTGCATCGGTAAATAACTGAGCAAAAAAGCTATCGCCACCAGCCACATACCATGCACTTCCCTTCATTTTACCACTAAAAACGGTTGGTCGGGTTTTAATATTTTTAGTTAAGGATTTAAGGTGGTTATAGTTATTGGCAATATCTGAGAATATTGAATCGGCTTTTGGCTTTTGATCAACAAATAACGACATGAATTTAATCCATTCGGCACGTCCCAAAGGCAAATGCTCGGAGTAGGCAGCCATAGGCACTAGTGGAATCCCCATATTTTTAATCATATCGTAACCTCCCGTTTTATATGGAGAAACAAAAATCACATCGGGATTGATGGCAGCAATTACTTCGGTGTCGAACACTCCTTCTTTTCCTACTCGAAGTATTTTACCGTTCTTTACCCGATTCTTAATTTCTTGATTGAAAAGGTGTCGACTACTATTAATCCCTGCCACGCCATCAATGGCATCCAATTCAATTAAATAGGCAAGCTGAGTTGAACTCAAACAGATAATTCGTTGACAAGGAACTTTTATTTCATTCTCTTTTAGTTCGCCCTGGTAATTGGCTGGCAGCAAATAGAACTGAGCCAACACACCGGATAGATCTTTGGGATTAAAAATAGTAACGCGTGTTTTATTATCAACTGTATCGATACTAAAACCTTTGGCATATTGCATATTACTATAGGCACAATTGGTATCAGCTCCCTTTTTGTTGGAGCAGGAAGCAGACCAAACTAACAAAAAAAGGATTGTTAATTGCCCAATAAACCTAATTCTGAATATTCTTTTATTCATCATATTAATTTTCTCATAATATCATTCAGCTTTCATCTGAATTTCCTCTACAAATTTTCAAAGGTTACTTTTAGATGCTTTATCCAAACATCAACTATTGCATCATATTCGGCTAATCCTTTAAGAATAGTTTCCACATCAAAACCTTGTGCCTCCAGTTGCGATTTCCAACTATCAGCATCATTACCAGCCATATCATTTTGAGCATGATCGCCCGCAACCGACATAAATGGTTGTAGGTAAACTCTTTTTACTTTTTGTGCTTTTAACTTTTCAATTATCTCTCCTAATTCAGGATATCCTTCTACTGTTCCTAAAAAAATGGATGGTGATTTTTGCCAAAGATAATATTGAAAGCCGGGATAATAAACATTAGACTGATGACTTGTTCCATGTCCCATTAAAACAACGGCTTCACCTTTCCCTATATTATCAGGCAAAACAGATGACATAGCATCGAGTGTAGCCAACATATCTTCGTGTGTATATAGCAATGGCTCACCAATTAATACTACTTTGGCATTTTTAGGCATATGATTAAAAGCTGTTACTGTCTGCTTTAGTGCATTATATTCTTCACCCGGAATAATATGAAGCGACTGAACAGCAATATGAGTATAGCCATCGTTAGCCATTTTGGCCAACGCTTCAACAGGCGAATCTACATGTTTCCCTTGCTTTTGAAGTTTTCTCCTAATAAAGTTGGCTGTGTATGCCCAACGAGTTTCAGTATCGGGGAATGCTTCTCTTACTTTTTCTTCAATTCTATTGTAAGCCTTTTGACCATTAGCATAACTGGTACCAAAGGTTACAAGAAGAATACCTGATTTATGCGCTACAGTTTCTTTCGCATTAATATTTGTATAACTCATAACAAAAAAAATAAAAACCAGTTTTATATATTTATTTAATTTCATATCTATTTCAATTTAGATAGTATCCTATTGTTTTCAAGCACAAGTCTGTTATCAAATAACTGATTTGCTCTTGATACATTTGTATCCACTTCTCTTCCCTTGGACATGAAAAGTAGTTAAAGGATGGAAACTTGCTACCATTTGCTTATAATAATGATCTCTACTCAAACAGCTCAATTGAATGAAATGCCTATAACACGCAAAAACCACAAATACATCAAAGCACAAAAAACAAACCCATAAGTCATCCTATATACTTATGAATTTGTTTCATCAAACTCTTTATGTTAGTATGCAAGAATAGTAGGGCAATATTAAAATACTGCCCTGATTATTTATTTTGCAAAAACGATATTAACTCCCACTTTATATGTGCGTCCCGGAGTAATGGTACTGCGGTTAAAACCATCGGGTAAATCATCTACATAATCAAAAATGTTATCGATTCCCAAAGTAGCTGTTAATTTGGTTCCACTAAAATCAGCAAAAGTATGTGTGGTTGTAAAATTCCACAAATCGTATCCCTTTGCATTTCCCTCTGTATCGTTAAAAAAGCGTTCATCCTGAAATCTACCAGTCAGTAGTAGATTTAAATCATAGTCTTTCCATTTATGAAGATAACCAGCACGAACATTACCATAATTCTGCGCCACATACTCCAAACGAATATCATCAGTAAGATTTTTTGCATCCACATAACTATATCCACCACCAACTGAGAAACCTGCAGGCAATTTGGCATCAAACATTACATCTACACCTTTGGTGCGAGCTTCTTCTAGATTGTAATGTTGACGTCTGCGTTTAACGCCGTTATCTGCATCTTCGGGTAAAGTATCTACATCGCGATAGGTAATCAAACCTTTTACATCGTTTTGATAAGCACTCACACTGGCACTTAACCAATTGTTGTGATAATCTACACCCAAAGTATAGTAATCAGATGTTTGCGGATCTAAATCAGTGTTACCTAAATACATGGTACTACGCATTACATAGTGATAGTATTGCTCTTTAAGTGTAGGTGCTTTAAAACCTCTTGAATAAGTACCACGGAAATTAAAATGATTTAGCTTGTACAATGCCGAAAACTTAGGCGTTGCAATGGTTCCAAAGTTATCGTGTTTTACCACCCGTACACCGGCAGTAAGCATTAAATCTTCGAACAGTGTTAATTCGTCCTGGGCATAAAACGACAAAGTATTAACATCTACTTTCCCATTTAATATTCGAGTTTCGGAACGGTAGATTTCCTGAACCAACTCCGAACCTACCGATAATGTTTGGTTACCACCAATGCGAGATACCCAACGTAAATTGTAATCGCGTCGTTGCTGATCGTTATTTAAGGTAAGATCACCCAAACGAAAATCTCCATCCTCATCGGTTTGATTGTATTTGTAGTAATATTTGTATCGGTCGGAGTTATAATCAAAAGCTAAATGTGATTTTTTCGAAAACAAATACTTCGCTCCAACATTGTAACTCAAATCTTCGAAATAAAAGCCATAATTAGCTACAGTCACAGGACGCATTAAATCGTTGATATAATAAGATACTCCTCCGCTAATGCTTAAATTTTCATTGATATTATAATTTAAATCCTGACGGATATTACGGTTGACATATGCATTCTGAGTCATTGCATCGGTTTCAACAACC
This sequence comes from uncultured Carboxylicivirga sp., assembly GCF_963668385.1. Classification (GTDB taxonomy): domain Bacteria; phylum Bacteroidota; class Bacteroidia; order Bacteroidales; family Marinilabiliaceae; genus Carboxylicivirga. The sequence goes on along the minus strand of NZ_OY764327.1, from coordinate 3,497,954 downwards.
GTATAAGTACCATCATCATTCCAGTCGTCAATCTCGTATGGACTATTTTGCCAGCCATCGGTTTGATTTAGCGAAAAAGTTGTACTACCCGATAGTTTATCGAAGTTGAAATCGATATTATTGGTTTGTTGCAAGGTATTATAACTCGAATATTGGGTGTTATTTCTGACAGAGAAACTTCTGTTTGATTTTTTAGTGATGATGTTGATAACACCCCCAATGGCATCGGAACCATACAACGACGAAGAAGCTCCTTTTACCACTTCGATACGTTCCACATTATTGGGAATAATTCGGCCCAAATCATTCATTCCACCCATATCTCCGTAGACACGACGTCCATCTATTAAGATGACGATAAAATCGTTTCCTAATCCATTTAATTGGATGAAAGACCCCATTACTCCGGGTGTAAAATCGAACGAAGGACTTACCGACTGCATTAAACTGATAAAGTCAGGAGCAGCCACTTCTTCAATCATTTTAGAGCTGATTAATTCAGTAGGAACAGGCGCTGTTTTAAGATGATGAGGCGTACCGGTACCGGTTACAACTACTTCGCCAAGGTTTCCTTCCGACTGTATCATCTGAATCCTTAAATCCTTTTTATCGGATTGTAAGGTTACATCCAAACGGTATCTTTTATAGCCCGAGTACGAAGCACATAACTGATAATTGCCAGTTTTAATATTGTTCAATTTAAAGTTTCCATATGCATCGGTTGCAGTTCCAATGGTTGTACCGTTGATATAAACGTTAGCGCCTATTAGCGGCTGTTGTTGCTCATCGGTTACTACACCTGTAATGCTAACACGTTGTTGGCCATATGCTAATCCACACGTTATTATAACGACGCATATGAAAGTAAATAATCTGATCATTGTTATCTTAAGTTGTTTTCCGAAATATTCAGTAATTGTGGAAGAAATATTTATATGCTTAAGCTATGTTTAAAAAACATATGAAATCAGCCATTGCTATTTTTTTAAAGTAGGTGAGGAAACAGCCTGGCTGAAATCATATGTGGCAGATTAAAACATAACACTATTATTAGTCATTCATGGCATCAGATAAATGCTGCATCCAAATGGCAACAATTTCATCGTAATCACCTAAACCTTTCATTACATCAGTAACTTGGTAACCTTCTGCTTCTAATCTTTCTCTCCACGATTGTTCTGCAGGATCTGTTTCACCAGTGTTACCATTCATATCATTATTGGCATGATCTCCGGCAATAGACATCATAGGCGAAATGGTTACTTTTGTTGGTTTTGGAGAAAGTGTTGCTAACTCATTAATGATTCCGCCAATTGAAGTAGTACCTGCTTCGAAGCCTGTACCTTCAACTGTACCCACAAAGAAGTTAGCATTTATCTTCTTTAATTCGGTTTCTAATTTTTTGTATTGAGCATCGGCAGCATGAGGTGTACCGTGTCCCATAAAACAAACCGGACCTTCGGCTACAGCACCTTTAAATTTTTCAGCCATTACTTCAGCTACTTTTTTAATATCAGCATCTGATGATAAAAGAGGCTTACCAACTAAACACTCAACACCCGGATACTTAGTTTCCAATTCATCAACATCTTCCTGTAATTCGTCGAATTCCTCACCTGGAATAACGTGTAGTGATTGGATAGCGAATTTAGAATAACCATCTCGTACCATCACTTCAAAACACTCTTCAGGAGTATCTCTGTCGATAATTACACCGTTTAAACTACCTTCGCCATTACCCTGACGTAATTTATTCAGAATAATATCAGAAGTGTATCCCCATCGGATTTCTTCGCCTGGGAAGGCAGTTTTTGCTTTCGCATCTACATTAGTAAAAGTTTGTTGTGGTGCTTCGTACGATGATCCGAAAGTAACTAATACAATACCTTCTTTATCGCCCAAAACGACAGACGAATTTTCGTCATCATCACTACATGCTGTAAACCCTGCAAGGGCCATTAAAAAATAAGCTACGGCTTTGTTTATTTGTTTCATTGTTTTCTAGGTTATAATTAAGTTTTATAGTTGTTCGTGATATTTATGGTATTTAATATTCAATCCTACCAAGTATGTTCTTCCCGGAGAGAGTGTGGCATAATGCGATCCGTAAGGACTATCATCGATAAAATTCAGCAAATTATCGATACCTAATACGGCTGTTATATCGCAGTCATTTAAATGATAAAAGGTATGGTTGGTGGTAATTTTCCAGAGTTGGTAAGGTTTAGCATAAGAGCGTGTCTCGTCTTCTTCGAGGTAGAATTTATCCGACTTATATACCCCCGATACATTGGCATTTAGCTTATAGTCTTTCCATTTCTTTGTCCACGACGCTTTAGCAGTTGCACTGTGAGCAGATATTCCATTCAAACGGATGTTTTGGGTAAGGTTTTTGGCATCGACATAACTGTAGCCCAAATTAACTTTAAGCTGTTTAAACAATTTCATTCCCACATGGCAATCAACCCCAACAGTTCGGGCCTCATCAATATTATAACGCCATTTAAACTCTTCAATTTCTTTTTTACGATTGTATGATAAGGTATCGCCGGTTAAACGCGTATAATCATCGGCACTAATAATTAAATAATCAATCATATCATTTACCTTATTGAGGTAAACCGATACTCCTGCTGTAAATGATTTGTTTTTATAATCGGTTGCTAATGAAAAATAATGCGACTTTTGCGGTTTTAAATCTTCATTACCCATATACAATCGATGCATTCCCATGCGATCGCTCTCGTAGAAATAATAAAGCTCGCGCAAAGTCGGACTCTTAAATCCATTGGCATAAGTAACCCGCAAGGTAAATGGATTTAGGTTGTACATGGCCGATAGTTTGGGAGTATACTCCATACCGGTTTTGTTATAATAGATGGCACGTATACCTGCAACTACACTAAAATCATCTACCAACGTTATCTCGTCCTGTACATAAAGCGAATAGGTACTAGCAGTGGCATCGGCAACAGTTAAGCGATATTGCGACTCTAACATTTCGTACAAAAACTCAGTTCCTACACTTAAGTTGTGAACATCGTTTAATTTAAACACTCCCTTTGCCTGAGCAATCACAGTTGTTTCGTCGGAGTTTTTAAATCGGTCGCCGGGGTAATACGTTAATCGCAAAACACTACCATCAACCATGTACGACTCGTTATATTTATAAGGATATTCGGTATAATACAGGTAGTTATTATAATCAACACTAAAATTTAATTTACTGTTGGGGTTGATGTTATAATCTCCTCCGACCGAAACACCTCTGTTATTGTAATAGTAGTTGTGCATTTGTGCCTTAAACGGAAAGAACAAGGTTTTTTCGTACCACGATCCACCTGCATATACTTTTAAGTTTTGATTGATACGATAGTCAAAATCCTGAGCGATGGTATAAGCATTGCTTTTATTAACAGGCTTGTAATAAGTTTCTTCTAAAAACGGAAGATCATGATTGTTTTGCCAGGCATTATTAAACTTCATATTACTAAGCTGCCAGCCATCGGTATGCCTGTAATTAAACGAAGTTTTACCAGCCAATTTTCCCCCATTAAAACTAAGTGTGTTTAATTGCTTAATTCTCCCATAATTTTGGATAGATGAATTATTAGTTACATCGAGTTTATTTAGTGTTTTTTTGGTAATGATATTAATAACACCAGCAATAGCATCAGACCCGTATAAAGTTGAAGAGGCACCTTTTACAATTTCGATTTGCTTGATATCGTTGGCATTTAATCGGCTTAAATCGGTGTATCCACTCAAACCGCCGGTTAACCTTTTACCATTTACCAAAATAAGAACATAATCGTTACCTAACCCATTAATTTTTAAGTTGGTTCCCATCGAACTCAAAGTAAAATCGAGTGAGGATGAAACGCCTGCCAAAACCTCTTCTACACTTTGGCCTCCTACTTCGGTAATATCTTTTTGGGTAATAATTTCGGTTTGAACAGGTACATTATCTAAATGATACGAAGTACCTGTACCAGTTACTACAATTGGCGAAATAGTTTCAGCCTTAGGTGTTAAAGCAATATCAATTGTACTGATTTCCTTTGACAAAGTAATTTTCTGACTGTATTTTTCATAACCCAAATGACTAACCTGTAAAACATACTCACCTTGTGCCAAATTATCAAAGCGATACTGTCCGTCGGCACCCGACGAAGCAACACAATTGATACTTTTGATATAAACATTGGCAAAGTCAACCTTTTTCGAGTTGCTTTTATCATACACCTTACCATGTAAAACCACTCTTTGCGCACATACAGGCAATAAAATAACCTGCACAAGTACCACAAATAACAATTTATGCATTGTAAAAAATTTACTAATGCATCCTGGAAATTAATTGATAATAATTCGGAAAATCATCTGAATCACTACTTACTTCTATTCCCGGAAGCAAAATATTTATTAATACAATTGGCAGGTTTCCTGACTTTCCCGATTCTCATCTCCTTCCCATTTTCGTCCATTACGGATTTCTGTTCGTTAGTTGAACACCCTGCATTGCTGCCGGGTAACAGTGGATTGTGATTGATGAGAACATATTAACACCCATGTGCTAACGGGATTACAGTAGCGGGTACTGTTCCGGACTCTCACCGGATTCCCTTTTCATCATCGTACCGATTAAGTACGACAATCACCAAATGTTGCGCAAAAGTAGAATTATTTTTAAACTATTTATCTATTTATCGATAAAAATAAATGAACATTAGTAACTAAATCAGGTTCTAATAGGTTGATTTTATATTATAATACAGTGATTTATTTACTTCTATACAATTCCAATTGGATGTACATTAAAACAATATTCCAGCTGTAAACCAAATATTCCATTTAGAATAAGTGCTCAAAAAGTACATTGCAATCGTTCAGCAACAAAAAAGAAATCCAAACATGTACAAATTTACTTACCTGGTATTAATAGCCTCTCTATTCATAGGTGCCTGCCAACAGCAAACCACTTATTCAATTGATTTAAGCGGCGAATGGAAATACAAATTAGATGAAGAAGAAATTGGAATAGAAAATCGTTGGTTCATTAAGGATTTTACTGAAACCATCCAACTCCCCGGAGCACTTCGCGATTATGGCATAGGTCATGAACCTGATTTGCATACCAACTGGACGGGAAGTATTTATGACAGCTCATGGTATTTCAATCCTGCGATGGAAAAATATCGTCAGGCGGGCAATGTTAAATTCCCGTTCTGGTTAACTCCTGACAAACACTATGTAGGGAAGGCATGGTATCAGAAAGAAGTTGAAATACCTGACAACTGGCAAGGCACAGATGTGTGTATTTACCTCGAACGTCCACACTGGCAAACAACGGTTTGGTTTGATGATATTAAAATAGGATCGGACAACAGCTTATCTGTGCCTCATCAGTTTATTATACCTGCTGAAGCTGTAACAAAAGGCAAACATCGTCTGACAGTGTTGGTCGATAATGCTATTCGTGATATTGATCCCGGAATAAATTCTCACAGTATCTCCGATCATACCCAGGGCAACTGGAACGGAATAGTTGGTGCCATGAAGATGTTTCCCAAATCAGATGTCCGTATTCAGCAATTAAAAATCACTCCTAATTTACAAGGACAGTCAATAACAGCTGAGGTAATCTTATCATCTTCCCTGCCCGGCGGCAAACTTACCTTTGAGGTGAAAGGATTGAATCACAATCATCAGTTACCTGTAATAATTAAAGATTGTAAGGATGCAAAAGATACGTTGGTATACAACATTCCAATGGGTGATGATTTCAAAACCTGGAGTGAATTTTCTCCGGATATTTATGAACTAAGCGTTCAATTATCTGATACATCAGGATCTGTCGATTCATTTGCATCAGCATTCGGAATGAGGGAATTCACCATTAACGATAAACATTTCGAAATAAACGGTATTCCGTTGTTTTTAAGGGGAACCACCGAATGCTGCGTATTTCCGCTGACAGGTTACCCGCCAACCGATGAAACAGATTGGGATCGTATTTTCGAAATTTGTCAATCATTTGGCCTGAACCATATGCGTTTTCACTCCTATTGTCCGCCTGAAGCTGCTTTTAAGTCGGCTGACAAAGCAGGGTTTTATTTGCAGGTGGAAGGTCCGAGCTGGGCCAAATATTCTACATCGCTGGGCTATGGCAAACCTATCGATCAATACCTGATGGACGAAACCAAGCGCATCATTGATACTTATGGTAACCATCCGTCGTTTTGCATGATGGCATACGGCAACGAGCCATCGGGTAAATATGTTCCTTATCTCGAAAACTGGGTGGATCACTTCCGAAAATACGATCCGCAACGCGTATTTACCGGTGCTTCAACCGGCAGAAGCTGGGCCATTATCGATAACAGCGATTTTATTGTTCGTTCTCCACCTCGCGGTCTGGAATGGACAACCAAACAACCCGAATCGGAATTCGATTACCGTGATAAAACCGAGAATCAAGAGCGCCCTTATGTAACATTTGAAATGGGACAATGGTGTGTATTCCCGAATTTTAAAGAAATTGAAAAATATACAGGATCACTGAAAGCCAAAAATTTCGAATTGTTTCAGGAAGATCTAGCCAACCATCACATGGCTGATTTAGCCGATGATTTTCTGATGGCTTCTGGTAAGATGCAGGCATCATGCTATAAACAAGAGATTGAAGCAACCATGCGAACACCCAATCTGGCAGGCTTCCAGCTGTTGTCATTGAATGATTTCAGCGGACAGGGCACAGCATTGGTTGGTGTACTGGATGCTTTTTGGGATGAGAAAGGGTACATCACCGCTAAAGAGTTTTCGGCCTTCTGTAACAAGGTGGTTCCGTTAGCACGACTTCCAAAATTCACCTTCAAATCCAACGAAAATCTGGAAGCTGCAATCGAGATTGCTAATTTCAGTGGTGAAGCTATCAACAATGAACCCGTAAAATGGCAGTTGCTAAGAGATTCAGCCACCGTAGTTAAACAAGGAAGTATCAAAACCTCAACCATTTCGATTGGTCACAACAATCCGATTGGTAATATTGAGGTCCCTTTAAGTTTTGCTAAAAAAGCCGAACAACTAACGCTTGCTGTATCTGTGGGCGAATATCAAAACCAATGGAATATATGGGTTTACCCTGTTGCTCAACCAGAAATTAAAACGGATGATCTGATTATTACCGATCAAATGAATGCTAAAACCTTACAGGCATTAGAAGATGGTAAATCAGTATTATTGCTGGCTTCAGGTAAAGTTGAGAATGGTAAAGATGTGGTTCAGCATCATACGCCTGTTTTTTGGAATACATCTTGGTTCCGCATGCGTCCGCCACATACAACGGGTGTATTAATTCAAAATGAGCATCCTGTGTTTAATGATTTCCCTACTGATTATTACAGCGATATGCAGTGGTGGGAAATTGATAACCTGCAACAGGCCATGAATCTGGAGTATTTCCCTGTTGACTTTCGTCCGCTGATTCAACCTATCGACACCTGGTTTATGAATCGAAGACTGGCAATGCTTTTTGAAGCAAATGTGGAAAAAGGTAAGTTGATTGTTTGCAGCATTGATCTATCAGACAATATGAATGAAAGGCCAGTTGCACGTCAGTTGAAGCAAAGTATTCTCAACTATATGACATCCGATCAGTTTTTTCCTTCTTCTGATATTAATTATGAAGTAATAGAAGAACTTTTTGAGAAGAAAGAACGTGAGGGGTGGAAATCGTATGTGCGGGAAGATCCATAATTAATCCATAAGAAGATAAATTGTATATATGTTATGAAATTGCATAAGTTAATTTCGCTCAAGCCGCTGGGCTTTTGGCTACGCCGATTTTCAATTCATTTCTTGCCTTAATGCAAGAAACGAAACAAAGAAGATCAAGGCTGCAAAAAGAATGATTTCTGATTATTGTAAAACTTAAATGCGGCCGGGCGATCTTCGAACAAGTTCTCAGCTTCCCGGTCTTATTAAAGTTCTACTTCATCTCAATAATCATTCTTTTTGAGGCCGACAGACAGTATTGTACTAATACAATGAACCATCTAAAATATGAAAACGATAACAACATTTATACTGGCAGTTTTTCTGATATCGGGCATAAAAGCTCAAACCACCTATACCATCAATATTGATCAGCCGGAGCAGGAAATTATCCGTGGACATCTTGATTTGGGTGGTTCTAATCCGGCAGGTGAAGAGATTAGTGTTAACAGTTATTATATCGAAAAAGAGGGAAAACCTTTCTTTCCGATTATTGGGGAATTTCATTATGCTCGCTTTGATGAGAAATACTGGGAAGAAGAGATCCTAAAGATGAAAGCCGGTGGTATCAATACCATTGCTACATACGTATTCTGGAATCTTCACGAACGTAAGGAAGGTATTTTCGATTGGACCGGAGACCTGAACCTGAAAAAGTTTCTTGAGTTGATTAATAAACATCAGCTATATGCCATTGTTCGTGTGGGTCCGTTTTGTCACGGTGAAATGCGTAACGGAGGTTTGCCCGACTGGCTCTACGGAAGAACATTTGAAGTAAGAAGCAACGCTCCTGAATACCTTGATTACGTTGACCGTTTATATGGAGAAATTGGCAACCAAACAGCCGGTCTTTTGTATAAAGCCGGCGGTCCCGTGATCGGCATTCAGCTCGAAAACGAATACCAACACTCATCGGCTCCCTGGGAATTTATGTATCCCGGAAGTAAAAAAGACGGAACAGTTCCGGATCGAGAGGCTGCTTTTTCGCATACACAAATCACTGTTACCGACGGTATAAATCCATGGTCGGAATACGGAAAGCAACATATGGCCAACCTGAAAAAACTGGCTAAGAAAAATGGATTGGATACACCTATCTATACAGCTACAGGTTGGGGAAACGCCACCATAGTTGAAAAAGGAAGCTTACCGGTTACCGCTGGTTATGCCTACCCTTTCTGGTCTGATCCGCGACCTTCAAGCTTTTATCTCTTTAAAGACATCAGAAAAAAACCGGACTATAGCCCGGTAAGCTACAATACCGACCTCTACCCTTCCATCTCCGCCGAAATTGGTCCCGGTATACAGGTTAAATACTCACGTCGCCCGGTGGTTGATTACCGAAGTGTTAATCCTTTAATGACCCGCATTATCGGAAGCGGTTCAAACGGAATCGGTTATTATATGTATCACGGTGGTTCAACTCCGGTATTTGATGGAAAATATTATAACGAAGAGGCAAACGGAATACCTCGGATCAATTATGATTTTCAAGCTCCCATTGGGCAATACGGACAAGTACGCTACCATTTTAAACATCTACGTATGCTGCATCTATTTTTAGATGCATATGCTGATCTACTTGCTCCGATGAAGACTGTTTTACCAGAAACAAACGCCGGTATCAAAGCTGATAACACAGAAACATTACGATATGCAGTCCGCTCATACGGTAATTCCGGATTCTTGTTTATCATCAATTTCCAGGATCATATCGATCTGAAGAATATTGAAGATGTACACATTGATATTGACGCCAAAGATGAAACCATCTCGTTCCCTTCTAAAGGAACATTTGATGTTGCTGAAGCCACCAGTGCCATACTTCCTTTTAATCTAAAGCTTGAAAAGGCACTGATTAAATCAGCTACCGTTCAACCGCTCACTATTCTGGAAAAACCGGAGATGAATTACTATGTATTCCATAGCATCACCGGAATAGATGCTGAGATGAATTTCCCGGCTGACACTAAATTATCAAAACTGAATAATGCAAGAGTTACGGAGGTGAATGGTATGAAAAAGGTTAGTGCTAAAACTATTGCTCCTTTTTCATTCTATGCCAACGAAACCTACATTCTGATAATTCCAGAACATATGGCGGTTAATACCACTAAAATAAACGAAGACTTATATATTTCGGATGCATTAATTCTGAAGGATACTAATGAATTGCAATTAATAACGCGCGAAACAGAAAATCAAATTCATACCTTTCCGGCTCAGAAGAGAGATTTAGAATCTTCATCGGCTAACATTAAAAGATCTAAGAAAGAGTTTAAAGGATTTGATTCTTACACAATCATTTTCGATGAAGTTAATCCCGATGTGGTAATTGAAAAAGCAACCTCACGAAAATATACGTTGCAACTGCAATCCGACATATCCAACCTGAATGATGTATTTGTTGATATTGATTACATTGGCGATCGTGGTCTGGCATTTATTGACGGCAAAATGATTACCGATCATTTTTACCATAATCGCACATGGGAACTCAGCTTAAAAAACTTTGCTTCTGAGTTGAATGATAATCAGATGGTATTTGTTTTTCACCCTATGTACTCCGACTATAGTTACTTGAAAGATCTGAATGAAGTTCCTGAATTTATAAAAGGGAAATATTTAGAGATAAAAGATTTTAAAGTCATTCCGGAATATAAAACGACTATTACATTACAGCAATAACTTACCATTCCCATATGACCTTAAAATAATACAATTCTCATTTAGCATCTTTTAATTGCAATGATTGATGAATAATATCTTTTTCAATAAACATATCGAAAAGAATTTTTGCCATCTGTTTATGCCCTTCTTCATTGGGGTGAAGCTTGTCCGAAAAATACTGAATACTGTTAACGAAAGGTGTGTGAAAATCTATCTCAAATAACTTATTCTTTTCTGCTATTGATTCGATAAGTGGAATGGTTGATTTAACAAGCAAAGTATCATTATGAGGGTCATTGGGGGAATATGGATGTCCTTCAAAAATAGGAGGAGGCAAGCAAACAATAAATAAAGTGTTTGGATTAATAGATGTAAAGGTATCAATCATGCTTTGATAATCGTTGAAGAATTCATTCTGAACCAAATTGTATAAACCGGATTTCGAATCGTTGGTTCCTAATGCGATTAAACAAATATCAGGATGAAACGAGAGAGCTTTATCAAAGATCTTTTCATTCCAGATAGGTGCTGTTCCATGCTTGGTCATTGTTCTACCCGACACACCAGCATTAAGTATTTCAAGCGTATCGCCATAAATACCTTGCATTAGTTTACCAAATTGTGTGGCGTATGATACATTAACATCACTTTTGTGATAATCATAAACACCGGCTGTAATACTATTACCAATAAAAACCATTTTAACTTTATTGGTCTGAGAATTTATACCATTAACAAATAACAGGAATACGAAGGCTGAGCAAATCAACTTTGCAAAGTTATTTTTAAACATAGCGTAAGGATTTTATAGGCAACTAAGGTAGAATTATTTTGAATCCTAGTACTGTAATACAGTTCATTTTAATGGCACGTAATACAGATGTAAAACTTAATTAACCAATCCTATTTTATAATATCGAAGTCTGATGGCACTCCTATGCAATTCTGTTGAATCATAAATCATAATAGGATCATCCTTAATAACATTGATATAGCTAATATCTTTAACCCGAAACATTTTGATGCCTACTTCATCAGTATCATCGTATACACGCAATTTATCATCATTATCCCAATATCTAATATTCTTAAGGAGAAACAATCCCCCGTCATCTTTATTCTGCTCTATTTGCTCCAATAGATCTTCATTAATCTGTCCATAATAAAAATAATCAGTGGTATCACGTGGTAGTTTCTTAACTAAATCAATTTGCACCCATATTTTATTCTTATCGGAGTGCACTGCTTTAGAAATATCCGATTTAAAAAACGTGATAACAATATAGCCAACTATTAATATAATAAACCCGGTATGTATCCAATATTTCGTTTTCATTAAACTATGTGATTAGAATATTATATAGATCTAAACTTATAACCGTCAGATTTATTATATCACTAATAACCTTATAACAACTATATATTATTAGATAATTAAACAAAGGATACTTGAATTAGTACAAGAAGGATTTGATTTTAGTTGTTTTACCAGCTCATATACCACACAAAAAGGATCGACTTACCATTTGCTACGATCAAGGTTATCTGGCTTTAAACGAAGAAACATATCTGCTAATTCAATGGCAAAATTAAAACCTATTTGAAGAATCCTATAAACGCAAAAAACCCGTTGCTCTGTTGAACAACGGGTTTTTCTTTAAAAGGGCGGCGACCTACTCTCCCACTTCTACGCAGTACCATCGGCGCTGCAGGGCTTAACTTCTCTGTTCGGAATGGAAAGAGGTGGGACCCCTGCGCAATAGCCACCTAAATTTCTTGTTTAGCTGCTAGCTTCTACTTGCTAGCCGCTAGTTATAACATAAAGGCTTTACCAAAACCACATCCACCAGTTCTTGATGCGTTATTATCTTATTTAAAAGACTCTTGAAAGTCTCGGGCAATTAGTACTGCTCGGCTACGTATGTTACCACACTTACACCTACAGCCTATCAACGTCATCGTCTCTAACGTCCCTTAAGGGAAATCTCATCTTGAAGCAGGCTTCGTGCTTAGATGCTTTCAGCACTTATCCCTTCCACACTTAGCTACCCAGCTATGCTCCTGGCGGAACAACTGGTACACCAGCGGTATGTCCAACGCGGTCCTCTCGTACTAACGTCAGGTCTTCTCAAATTTCCTACGCCCACAACAGATAGGGACCGAACTGTCTCACGACGTTCTGAACCCAGCTCGCGTGCCACTTTAATGGGCGAACAGCCCAACCCTTGGGACCTTCTCCAGCCCCAGGATGTGACGAGCCGACATCGAGGTGCCAAACCGCTCCGTCGATATGAGCTCTTGGGAGCGATCAGCCTGTTATCCCCGGAGTACCTTTTATCCTTTGAGCGATGGCCCTTCCATACGGAACCACCGGATCACTATGTCCTACTTTCGTACCTGATCGACTTGTCGGTCTCACAGTCAAGCGCGCTTATACCATTACACTCTGCAGACGGTTACCAATCGTCTTGAGCGCACCTTTGAAAGCCTCCGTTACACTTTTGGAGGCGACCACCCCAGTCAAACTACCCACCAAACGGTGTCCTCATCGCTGAGTTAGGCCCCAGATAAGCAAAGGGTCGTATTTCAAGGGTGACTCCACAACACCTGGCGATGCTGCTTCATAGTCTCCGACCTATCCTACACATTACTTACCCAGAACCAACGTTAAGCTGCAGTAAAGGTTCACGGGGTCTTTCCGTCCCGTTGCGGGTATCCGGCATCTTCACCGGAACTACAATTTCACCGAGCTCATGGCTGAGACAGTGCCCAGATCGTTGCACCATTCGTGCAGGTCGGAACTTACCCGACAAGGAATTTCGCTACCTTAGGACCGTTATAGTTACGGCCGCCGTTTACTGGGGCTTCAATTCAATGCCTCGCCGAAGCTAACATCTCCTCTTAACCTTCCAGCACCGGGCAGGTGTCAGGCCTTATACATCATCTTTCGATTTAGCAAAGCCATGTGTTTTTGATAAACAGTCGCCTGGGCCATTTCTCTGCGGCCTGCGATTTACTCGCAGGCGCCCCTTCTCCCGAAGTTACGGGGCTAATTTGCCTAGTTCCTTAGCCATGAATCACTCGAGCGCCTTAGTATACTCAACCCAACTACGTGTGTCCGTTTACGGTACGAGCCGTCATACTCGCTTTTCTCGGCACCGGCTGCTTACTTTCGCTTCGTCCGTAGACTAGGCTCAACGTACATTTCCGTCAGTACGTAAGCACCTCACCAATGCGTCACTTTTATTGTATGACAGGTACAGGAATATTAACCTGTTTTCCATCCACTACCCCTTTCGGGTTCGCGTTAGGTCCCGACTAACCCTGATCCGATTAGCGTTGATCAGGAAACCTTGGTCTTTCGGCGAGGGGGTTTCTCACCCCCTTTATCGTTACTTATGCCTACATTTGCTTTTCTAAACAGTCCACTGTGAATCACTCCTTCAGCTTCAACCCAGTTTAGAATGCTCCCCTACCACTGAACTAATGTTCAATCCATAGCTTCGGTAGTATGTTTATGCCCGATTATTATCCATGCACCGCCGCTCGACTAGTGAGCTGTTACGCACTCTTTAAATGAATGGCTGCTTCCAAGCCAACATCCTAGCTGTCTATGCAGCAGCACCGCGTTTGGTCAACTTAACATACATTTGGGGACCTTAGCTGATGGTCCGGGTTCTTTCCCTTTCGGACATGGACCTTAGCACCCATGCCCTCACTCCTATAAATCATTTTGCAGCATTCGGAGTTTGTCAGGAGTTGATAGGCGGTGAAGCCCTCGCGTCCTATCAGTAGCTCTACCTCTGCAAAACTTTTATAAGGCTGCACCTAAATGCATTTCGGGGAGTACGAGCTATTTCCGAGTTTGATTGGCCTTTCACCCCTACCCACAATTCATCCAAAGACTTTTCAACGTCAACTGGTTCGGTCCTCCACTGTGTGTTACCACAGCTTCAACCTGATCATGGGTAGATCACACGGTTTCGCGTCTACTCCCACTGACTATTGCGCCCTATTCAGACTCGCTTTCGCTTCGGCTCCGATTCTTAAAATCTTAACCTTGCCAGTGAGAAGTAACTCGTAGGCTCATTATGCAAAAGGCACGCTGTCACAGATCTTGTCTGCTCCAACCGCTTGTAGGCGCACGGTTTCAGGTACTTTTTCACTCCCCTGTTCGGGGTGCTTTTCACCTTTCCCTCACGGTACTGGTTCACTATCGGTCTCTCAGGAGTATTTAGCCTTAGCGGATGGTCCCGCCAGATTCACACAGGATTTCTCGTGTCCCGCGCTACTCAGGATACTCGCCTCGCTTAAAATATTACGTATACCGGACTATCACCGTCTTTGGTTACTCTTTCCAAAGTATTCTACTTCTATTTTAATTGATTATGCAAGTCCTACAACCCCAACAATGCCTGAACATCACTGGTTTGGGCTAATCCGCGTTCGCTCGCCACTACTTGCGGAATCACTTTTGTTTTCTCTTCCTCCGGGTACTTAGATGTTTCAGTTCCCCGGGTTTGCTTCCTTTCGGATGACTGGTCTTCAACCAGCCGGGTTGTCCCATTCAGAAATCTGCGGATCAATAGTTATTTGCACTTCCCCACAGCTTATCGCAGCTTATCACGTCTTTCATCGCCTCTGAGAGCCTAGGCATCCCCCGTACGCCCTTGTCTACTTTCTTTTACACACACCATAGTTGGTGTATATGGTTTTGGTTGTTGCCAATATGTCAATGATCGTTTTGCTGTTTATTGTACAGCTTGTGATACTTCCAGAATCGAACTGAAATTTTTATCCAATGTATCTTTTTCAGCCGCTAGCTCTTAGCTACTAGCTTTTAGCTGATTCTCATGATGTTTATTTTTAGTAAAACCTTTGTTCTACTTTTGGTGGAGAATATCGGAGTCGAACCGATGACCTCCTGCGTGCAAGGCAGGCGCTCTAGCCAGCTGAGCTAATCCCCCATGATTCTAGCATCTAGCTTCTACTTGCTAGCTACTAGCTTTGGTAGTCCCGGGCAGACTTGAACTGCCGACCCCTACATTATCAGTGTAGTGCTCTAACCAACTGAGCTACGGGACTGTTGCAGTGTCGTCTACTCCCGTTCCTAACAGGATTACTTGACGCTGTTTTAAATAGTCAGTAGTTTGTTTGGCAGTAGTCAGTAGTGATTTACTTTACGTATCTCTTTCTACTTTCCTTTTGCCTTTCTACTTTCTACTTATGTTTTAAATAATACCTAAAAAAGATAAAAGTGCCTGATGGCATAAAAAATTTCTCCAGAAAGGAGGTGTTCCAGCCACACCTTCCGGTACGGCTACCTTGTTACGACTTAACCCTAGTTACCAGATTTACCCTAGGCCGCTCCTTTCGGTGACAGACTTCAGGTACCCCCGGCTTCCATGGTTTGACGGGCGGTGTGTACAAGGCCCGGGAACGTATTCACCGCGCCATGGCTGATGCGCGATTACTAGCGAATCCAGCTTCACGAAGTCGGGTTGCAGACTTCGATCCGAACTGAGACCGGTTTTTGAGATTAGCATCACTTCGCAGTGTAGCGGCCCTCTGTACCGGCCATTGTAACACGTGTGTAGCCCTGGACGTAAGGGCCGTGCTGATTTGACGTCATCCACACCTTCCTCGCGGTTTACACCGGCAGTCTTGTTAGAGTGCCCACCATTATGTGCTGGTAACTAACAACGTGGGTTGCGCTCGTTATGGGACTTAACCCGACACCTCACGGCACGAGCTGACGACAACCATGCAGCACCTTGTAAGCAGTCCGAAGAAAAGAATATCTCTACTCTATGCAGCCTACATTTAAGTCCAGGTAAGGTTCCTCGCGTATCATCGAATTAAACCACATGTTCCTCCGCTTGTGCGGGCCCCCGTCAATTCCTTTGAGTTTCATTGTTGCCAACGTACTCCCCAGGTGGATAACTTAATGCTTTCGCTTTGCCGCTTACTGTGTATCGCAAACAGCTAGTTATCATCGTTTACGGCGTGGACTACCAGGGTATCTAATCCTGTTCGATCCCCACGCTTTCGTGCATCAGCGTCAGTTACAGTCTAGTAAGCTGCCTTCGCAATCGGTGTTCTGTGACATATCTAAGCATTTCACCGCTACATGTCACATTCCGCCTACCTCGTATGTACTCAAGAATAACAGTATCAAAGGCAATTTTACGGTTGAGCCGCAAACTTTCACCCCTGACTTACTATTCCGCCTACGCACCCTTTAAACCCAATGAATCCGGATAACGCTTGCATCCTCCGTATTACCGCGGCTGCTGGCACGGAGTTAGCCGATGCTTATTCATATGGTACCGGCAAGCGAGTATACATACTCGTGTTTCTTCCCATATAAAAGAAGTTTACAACCCATAGGGCAGTCTTCCTTCACGCGACATGGCTGGTTCAGCCTTGCGGCCATTGACCAATATTCCTCACTGCTGCCTCCCGTAGGAGTCTGGTCCGTGTCTCAGTACCAGTGTGGGGGACCTTCCTCTCAGAACCCCTAGACATCGTCGGCTTGGTGAGCCATTACCTCACCAACTACCTAATGTCACGCATGACCATCTTTTACCACCGGAGTTTTAATTATTAAATGATGCCATTCAATAATATTATGGGGTATTAATCCGTCTTTCAACGGGCTATCCCCCAGTAAAAGGTAGGTTTCATACGCGTTACGCACCCGTGCGCCGGTCGTCAGCGGAAGCAAGCTTCCCTGTTACCCCTCGACTTGCATGTGTTAGGCCTGTCGCTAGCGTTCATCCTGAGCCAGGATCAAACTCTTCGTTGTATAAAAATTTTTAATGCTTTCAAAACTTTTTATACCATTGACTTCAGGTTCACTTTTTACCTTTTTTAGTTTTAGGTACTATTCAATATTTTCAAAGATCGTTGGAGCTTTTTGCTCTTGTGAATTTTCAGCTCTTAACTGCCTCAATTCGTTATCCTTTCTGGCCTCTCTCGTTTAAGAAGCGGCTGCAAAGGTAAGAAGTTTTTGTTTTAATTTCCAAATCTTTTTTCAAGTTTTTTCTTCTTTATTTTCGAAAGGAAAATCAAGTTAATTCAACTTTCTTAACTTGTCAATTACTTCTTTTCATTATTTTGCAAACTTGCTCGAAAGCTTATCTGCTCTGCTTTTCGTGAGAAACGTTATCCTCAAAAGCGGCTGCAAAGATAAAGAATTTAATTTCTAAATTCCAAATGTTTTTTTGAAGTTTTTTTTCTTTTCTTTTTTCGTTACTGTCGCTTAGCTTTTTATTAAACCCAGCTAGTAAAAAAGAAAGCTTAAACACTTCCCATTTTTCTTTGCTTCAATATTTACAAACCAGCTCAATCGCCCGTCTGCTCTGCCTTTCATAAGAACCCTTGTTCTCAAAAGCGGATGCAAAATAAGCGCTTATTTCTCGAACATCCAAATCTAATTGGTGAGTTTTTCGAAGGACTTTTCAAGAAACAGACACCTAGCTTCTGATTACTTTATAGTTACCCAAGAAAATATTTTTCAAATAAATTAATATCTCCTCATCATTAATACATAGAATAGTTTATTTTCACTAAATATTGATGGCTATTTTTGTAGACATAGCAATACATCATAAATAAAAAACAGGCCCAATACAATAATGCATTGAGCCTTCTACTTAAACCACACTCTGAAAAAAGTATCTTAATATCTTACACTATTTACTTTATATCAGTAGTATATATTACATTCCATCATACTCATTAATCAACCCACCAGACAAACGTTGAAGGCTCGTTTTTGAATCTATCAGATTATACAAAGCCATGAAACGTTGTATCGAAGCATTCAGATAATTAATCTGAATATTACGGAAATCGAATGAATCCATCGATCCATTTTTCAATTTATCGGTGGCTATGTCAAGGTTTAAATGCGCCGCATCTTCCTGCTCTATAGCCAAAGACAGCAGCTCTTTTTGCACTTCGTAAGTACTGTAGATCTGATGCAACTGATTCTCTAAACTGTGTTTCATCTGTTCTATTTCAATCATCCCCGATTCTTCTTGAATCTTGGCAATACGAACACTGGTTGCACGCTGTCCGCCGCTAAAAATATTATACGATAGATTT
Organism: uncultured Carboxylicivirga sp.; assembly: GCF_963668385.1. GTDB lineage: Bacteria > Bacteroidota > Bacteroidia > Bacteroidales > Marinilabiliaceae > Carboxylicivirga. The sequence continues at coordinate 3,479,396 of NZ_OY764327.1, read as the reverse complement.
AAACCTACCGAGGCATTGGTATAGCTATTGGTAATATCATTTGTTGAACCCGATGAGTAATAAATGTTATTATTTACATGACCCAAACCGGCATTCATACTTAACGAAGGATAAAAATTACTTTTTGCCAATTGCGTTTCTTTGGCCAATAAACTCTGATTGATATATTGATTCTTCAACGTATTATTATTCGACTCCATATTACCAATTAGATCAGCCAGACGATACTCAGGGGCATTACTATCGGGTTCGGTAGTAAACTTCCACATTGTTTCTTCATGCACACCCAATAAAAAGTTAAGGCTTCTTACTGCATTTTCGAAAGTAACCTGTTGATTCAAATAGGTAGATTTATCTTCTAACCACACTGTTTTTGCCAACAAACCGTCGTAAGTGGTACTTGCCCCCAACTTCTTGCTATTCATCTCACGATCGTAACGATCTTCCGATAGTTTCATCAGCCTGGCATAAACATCAATCATCTCTTGCTGCAACACGCATTGGTTATAAGCCGAAATAATATCCTCAATGGTATTTTCAACTAAAACAACTGTATTACCTTGCGAAAGTCGCTCCAATTCTTCGTAACGTCTTTTGGTGATTCGAGCACTAAAACCATTAAAAACCACCCAATCCAAACCAACCTGAGGTTGAATATCCTCAGTTCTACTTTCAGCATCAAAATTAAACCTTTCGTTGACACTGGCTGTGAAATTAACAGATGGCAATGCACCGGCATTTCCCCATGTATTATTCCTATGCGCCACTTCTTGGTCGTTGCGGATAATTCTGAGATCGTAATTATTCTGAAGACCTATTTCAATAGCCTGTGAGAGCGAAAGTGTTTCCTGCGCCTTCATGCCCCCCACTATTGAAGCCATCAATAATATGATTAAATAAACTCTTTTCATTTCTACATTTTTACAAGTAACCCTATTTAACCTCATCTTAATGCTCGAATTTTTTAGCCATATTAGCTTCCAGTGTTCTTTCGATATTGGCATTGATAACAGCCGTTTCAACTGATTCTGGTGTTGCATCTTTATGACCGATTACTTTATGTACCAATACCAAGTTTTTGTTATTCATCACAATTAATACTGGCAAAACAAGCAGGATAAACACTGTTCCGAACAAAATACCATAAGCCAATGCAATTGCCATTGGGATGAGCATTCGCGCATCAGGAGTATTTTCCAGAATCAAAGGAAGCAAACCTCCGGTTGTAGTAACGGTTGTTAAAAAGATTGCTCTAAATCGTGACGTTCCTGCATCCTTTGCTGCATCCAACACCTTCATTCCTTCCTCTAAATTCTGATTGTATTTCGATACAAATACAATGGCATCATTAATCACCACTCCAGATAAAGCAACCATTCCCCATAAACTCATCATAGAAATGGGTTGACCATGAATTCCATGTCCCCAGATGGCTCCGATAATACCCAATGGTATCATCAGAATAATTAGAATACCCTGACGGAACGATTTAAAGTAAAGCATGATGATAAGTACAATTATCAAAAAGGCTAAACCGAAATACATAGCCATACTACCCGCCTGCTCATTCGAGTCTTTTTGCTGTCCCTGATGAACAAAAGTAATATCCGGATATTTCTGCATTATATCACTAAGGATATTATCCTCGATGTATTCCAACAAAACAGGTACCGATTGAGATTGATCCTTTTGGTAAGCATCCACTCGAACTTCACGTCGTCCATTGTAATGGTTGATAGAACTTAAACTACGATCGGTTGAAATCGCAGCAATAGTACCCAATGGGAAATCACCTTTGGAAGTATGAATCATCATATTCTCCAACTGGCCAACTGTTTTTCTGTTATCGCGTGAATAACGTACATACACCCAAATCTCATCTTTTCCCTCCTGGAAACGTTGCGCCAAAGCTCCGTAAAATCCTTGACGAACCTCATTCATCAAACTACGTGTAGTAAGGCCTAAGGCATAGGCTTCAGGTTTCAATTTTAAACGTAATTCCTGACTACCCAACTGACTATTGTTGGTAATGTTGTACAAAGCAGGCATTTTACCCAATGCTTCTTCCAACTCGTCTTTAGCTTCTTCGAGTTCATCGGCATCGTAACCTAATAAACTAATAGATACTGGTGCACCAAAGCGATTAGATGCTCCCACTGCAAACTTATAGGCTTCAGGAATTTTGCCTACTTCTTTGGCAATGGCTTGTTTAATCATCTCATCGGAAACCATCGTAGTCTCCAATGAGTTTAAGAAAACCCTGATTCGTCCGGCATTAGTACCTCTTTCCGTTCCATCAAAAGAACTACCCATTGAAATACTCATGGCCGAAATATAGGATAAGGTATCTCCTTGAGCCTCCATTAAATCATTATTGGCTTTCCATGCTTTATCTTCAATATCGAACAGAATCTTTTTAGTAATTTCTTCATTAACACCTGGCTTCAGAGCCAAATCAATAGAGAACATATCAGAAGGAGCTGCACCAAAGAAGGTAAATCCAACAACCCCACCGCCAACTAAACCTACGGTTATAATAAATAATCCACTTACGAATGATAAGGTTAACCAACGGTGAGTTAATAACCAATCGAGGAAAGGTGAATAAACATTGTTTTTAAAATGCTCTAAGCGCTTATCTATAAAGATGCGAAGTTTTCCATACCATGATTTTCCGGTATTTTCTTTTAGTACTTTAGGATTAGCCAGGTGACCAGGCAACACAAACATACCTTCGAGCAACGATACCAACAGACATACCACCACCACAAAGGCCATCTCGTACATCATCTCCATCTGTCCTTCAATCACAAATAATGGACAAAATGCAATAATAGTAGTTGCAACCGATGTAAATACAGCAGGTAATACTTCCATGGTTCCATCAATAGCAGCACGTCGAGGCGATTTACCCATTTCGAAGTGAGTAAAAATATTTTCACCAATCACCACCCCATCATCAACCAGAATACCCACAATAAGGATCATACCAAATAAACTAATCAGGTTGATGGTAAGACCAGTAATACTGGCAACGATAAACATTCCCAAAAAGGAAGCCGGAATCCCCCAGGCTACCCATAAGCTTAGGCGGATATTTAGCAATAATGATAGAAGCAAAACTACTAGAACAACCCCTTGAAGTCCATTTTCAATCAAGATGGATAACTGACCATCAATAATATCCAAAAAGTCCATACGGACGGTGATATGGTAATCATCGTGCGAAGCATTAAACTCTTTAATATAATCTTTAATGATATTGGAAATATCTTCCAAATCCTCGCTATTCAGTTTCTGAACCAATAAAGTTACACTTGGCTTTTTGTTGACATATCCATTACTTGGATCTTCAGGCACCTGTAATTTTACTGTTGCAACATCACCAATAGTAACCGGTTGTCCGTTCTCGTTGGACTTAACAACGATCTTTTCAATATCTTTTGGATCAACCGATTTTTGTCGGCTGATGATTTTCATTTGCTCGCGCGGATTACGAATGGTTCCTCCCGAAGCATCAATGTTATTAGCAGAAACAGCATCTGACACATCGCTAAAAGTTAGATTATAACGACGTAATTGGGTTTCGTTTAGTTCAATGGCCAGCTCCAGATTACTGGGTACGCCAAAAATAGAAATCTGCGAAATTCGTCCGGTAGCCAACAGGTCATCTTCAACCTTATTGGCCATTTTATTTAAATCCAATACATTGCCCGACATTGCAGATAATGACATAAACATAGCCATATCGCGCGCGCGTCCTTTGGATACAATAGGTCTTTCAGCGGCTGCCGGAAAGTTGGATATTCCATCCACCGCATTTTTTACATCTGAAAGAAGCTCATCCATATCATAGCCATTGAGAGCAGTAACTGTTATGCTCGCAAATCCCTCGCTGGATGATGATGAGAATTCTTTTATACCTGAAATACCGCGTAGGCTATTTTCAACCAACGAAGTAATTCCTTCGTCCATCTCCTTAGGAGTGGCTCCCGGATAACTAACCGACACAGTGATGTTTTTTGATTCAATCAGCGGAAAGGTTGCTTTTCGTAATCTACTAAGCGATATTCCACCAATTAAAAGCAGCACAACAATCACCATAGTACCGTAAAACGGATACTTTACAAATTGTGATAGTATTTTTTTCATTTGATCATTAATCCTTAAATGAATAACTATTGAACAAACTTGAAGATTTGATCAAGGCTGAACCTGTTATTAACGGGCAATGTATTCTACATTAGAACTCACAGAGGCCAGCGATTCAGTTACTATGGTAAGTCCTTCTTCAATACCCGTAATGACATAAGTATCGCTTAAAGATCGAACAATAGTAACATCGTTTTTCTCAAGTGCACCGTCTTTTAAGGTATAAACAAAGCTGCCATTCACCACTGCTTCGCGAGGGATTTCAAAACCAGTAATGTCATTTCCTTTAAAAGTAAGATCAACATACTCACCTTCGAGTAAATGCGTTTTGCTTCCGCTAACATTATAAGTCAGATATACATTAACCGATTGTGTTTCTTCATCAACAAAACCAGCAATACGTGATACAGTCACTTGTTCCTCATCGTAATATTTATCGGTTAAAGTCACCACATCTCCTTTTTTAATCCATTTGATATCATTTGAAAAAACGGGAGCCACAATTTCATATTTATCTGAGCGAATTAAGGTAGCCAAAGTAGCACCCGTATTAGCAGCCGAACCAATTTCTTTATTAACGGCTTTTAATATTCCATCAAAAGGTGCGATAATGGTATACTTGGTCAACTCGATTTGTTGATTTTGCAGATTATAATATTGAGTTAAGACATTGTTAGCAGATAAAAATACCTTCTCCTGATTAGTGTCTATTTTAGGTAGCTGAGGTAATTTCTTTTCGGGATCGATAGCCACGAAAAAGTTATTCCACTTTTCGTATTCATCGGCATAATCAATTTTGATATCAGGCAAAATATTAGCCAGCGATTGTAAAAAGCTACTGATATTAGCTTTATAAGCAGCTAGCTTATCCTCTTTAAAAATACGAACAATCACATCGTCCTTTTTAAAGGTTTCCCCTTCTTTAAAACGAATATCACCTTTTAATAATCTTCCCGACACCTCAGCAGTTAAATCCACATTATTAAATGCTGTAACACGTCCCCGATACTTCATCGAAGTCTTAATATCCTTATACGCTACTTTTTCGGCCTTCACAGTCATAACCGTATGCTTCTTAGCATCCTGACGTGGCTCAGGGCGAGAATTTAACAAGTAGCTCGAAATACCTACAGCCACAACAATAACACCAATTATTGCTGCAACATATAACAGTTTATTTTTCACATTTCTGAGTTTATGATTATGGGGCAAAAATAAATCAGCTTACGTGCTATATTAAAATATAATGAACCAACACATCGTTTTAAGGTACCAAACACCTATGTTAGCATATCAACTGCTTTTGTTCTGCAAATAACCCATTTGGGTTAATTTAAACCTGTTTTCGTTCATAATTTTAAAAAGAGACAAAGAGTATTTCTACTTTTATGCAATTAAGTGTGTTAATTAATTTGTTATATCCTAGTTTTAGTTTTGATGACCAACTTAAATATAAAGAGGAATAAATGGAGTCAAGCAGCTGTTTGGCTGGGTATATTTGCCATTTATTTTAACATGATCTATTACTTTTCTTCGCCATTGAAGGCTTTTGTAATAGCAGCCTACAACATTGGAAGTCTTTTATTTATATTTATAGTAATAGCCAATTATGTATTTCCTAAATACTACCATAAGCGTTCGACCTATTTCACCATTGCCTTTTCGCTTATAATTGCAGTAACGTTACTAATTATATTTGCTGAGCACATTTACATGCATAATATATCACATGAAGAAACATCGGCTCCACCGTTTATATTTCATTTCATGCGTATTTTCACTCAATTAACCCTATCGTTTTTTATTGCTACAGCCATTCGTTTTATGGAGCACTCAGCCATGCTTACCGAACGGGAAAAACAACTGAATGAAGATAAGTTTAAAACCGAGTTGAAGTTATTAAAGGCACAAATCAATCCTCACTTTATATTTAATGCCTTAAATAATATCTACTCGCTAACCTACATGAAAAACGATAATGCTCCTGATAGTGTACTTAAACTATCGGAAATGTTACGTTACGTTTTTTATGATTGTAATAAAGATAAGGTACGACTCGATGCCGAAATCAATTATATCAGAAACTACATTGCTTTTCAGGAGATGAAAGCCGATATAAAACAAGACATTGTATTTACTACGGAAATTGATAACGATAGAAATGAAATATCGCCCATGCTGTTTATTGCATTTATCGAAAATGCTTTTAAATACAGCAACATCGAAAACGAAGAGTTGGCCTACATTCACATTAATATGAGTTGCAATAATCAGCAATTGGTCTTTTATATCGAAAACAGCATCCCCAACAGCAAACCAGGATCGGGCAGCGGTATGGGCATAAAAAATGTAAAGCATCGGCTCAATATTATTTACAGAGATCATTACAACTGTAAGATTACCGAGGCGGATGGAAAATATTCCGTTAATTTACAAATTCAATTAGATTACGAATCTTAGTTGGCAATTATGAAAATCAGATGTTTGGTTATTGATGATGAACGGCTGGCACGCGAGTACCTGAAAAATTACATTACTAAAATTCCTCAACTCGAATTGGCAGGTGATTTTAATTCTCCACTAAAAGCCATTGATCTGATCAAAAATAATGAGGTGGATCTACTTTTTCTGGATATTCAAATGCCCGATATTACCGGCATTAACTTTATGAAGAGCCTCGATAATAAGCCCGAGGTGATTTTTACTACTGCTTATCAGGAATATGCAATTGAAGGTTTTAACATCAATGCCATCGATTACCTATTGAAACCATTTTCGTTTGAGCGATTTTTTAAGGCAGTGAATAAAGTGATTGATAAATTTGATTTGATGGAAGGCAAAACATCGGAGCCTGCTCCCATCCATTTCCCCAAAGAAAGTAGTCATCAATATCTGACCATTAAAGCGGATAGAAAATTATATAAAATCAACTTCAACCATATTAAATACATAGAAGGACAACGAGCCTACGTTACTTTTCACACCGATAAAAAGAAAATAACAGCATTGGCATCGTTAAAAGATTTAGAAGAGGCATTGCCCAAACAAGATTTTATACGAATTCATAAATCGTATATTGTATCAGTAAAAGAAATTCTATCGCTTGAAGGAAATACTATTGAAGTGGATGATATTAAACTACCTGTAGGAAAATCCTATAAAGATGAAGTATTAAGGATATTTGGCGAGTAATTGACATTTGTTTTAAAGCGAATCAATTTAATCGAAACTTAACTAATTTGAATCCCTACAAAATGAAAAAAATCCTTTTTATTACACTTATTGCACTAAGTGCATGCACACAACCTGCGATAGAAGTAGTTACAACAACCCAATCTGAGCCATGGATTTTAACAAGTGAAGTGCCAGGTGCATCAGATAAAAATAATGCCAATGTTATTATAGAATCGTCACAAACATTGCAAGAAATTGAAGGATTTGGAACCTGTTTTAATGAGTTAGGATGGACTTCGTTACTGCGTTTGCAACCTAATCAAAGAGAAGATATTCTTAAAGAACTGTTTGAACCAGGCATTGGAGCTAATTTTACTATTTGCAGAATGCCCGTTGCCGCTAACGATTTTGCACGAAAATGGTATTCATACAATGAGAATGATGGTGATTTTGAGATGAAACACTTCAGTATTTCAAATGATCAAGAAACCCTTATTTCTTATATTAAGAGTGCTCTCAAAATTAATCCAAGCCTTAAGCTATGGGCTTCTCCATGGTCTCCTCCTCAATGGATGAAATACAATAAACACTATGCAGCAAAAAGCGTTTTGGGAGATTCAGATTTTCAATCGGATGAGTGGGGAATGGATTTAAGAGGTATAAACAATGGATTACTACCTAAAAAAGAAGGATCAGAAGGTACTGATATGTTTATTCAGCAACCGAGATATTTTGAGGCATATGCTTTATATTTCAGTAAATTTATTGAAGCCTATAAAAATGAGGGAATCGATATTTTTATGGTAATGCCCCAAAACGAGTTCAATTCTCCACAGGTATTTCCCAGCTGTACTTGGACTGCTTCTGGTTTATCAAAATTTATTGCAGAATACCTTGGCCCCCAAATGCAAAAGCTGAATGTAAAAGTAATGATGGGCACAATGGAAAGACCCGCCGAAAATTTAATAGATACTGTGTTAACGAATAACGAAGCCCGAAAATATCTAAGCGGTGTTGGATTCCAATGGGCAGGTAAAGGGGCTATTCCGGGAATTCACAAACGTTATCCCGAACTTCGATTATGTCAAACAGAACAAGAATGTGGTAATGGCAAAAACGACTGGACAAATTGCATTTACTCTTGGGATTTGATGAAACATTACCTAACAAATGGAGCAAATGCCTATATGTATTGGAATACAGCGTTAGATGAAGGAGGCATTAGCACATGGGGTTGGAAACAAAATTCGTTAGTGAGTATTGACACAATCCAGAATACTTATCATTACAATCATGAGTATTACCTATTAAAGCATGTGAGCCATTTTGTACAACCGGGAGCGAAACTAATTAAGACTTCAGGAAACTTCAACGATCTACTAGCTTTCATCAATCCTGATGCTTCAATTATTGTTGTTTTAAGAAATAATCAAAAAACAGATCTAGAAATTAATATAATGATAGATAACAAACCTCTTTCCATCACATTAAAAGCTGATTCTTTCACTACGTTGAACATATAAAAAAAGGTTTTGATTAGCTCAAAACCTTTTTTATGAATGAAAAATTGACACTATTTAGTGTTTGGCGTATACTAATTAATCTTCTTCGGTTTTAAAAAAGTGAATAGCATCAGTTAACTTTTGCGAATTACCCGACAAATGATCAATACTAACTAAAATGGTATTGGCATCGTTTGTATTTTGTTGGGCAATTTGATTTAAGCCTTGAATAGCTGCATTAATTTGCTCAATACCCGAATTTTGTTCAGTGCTTGATGCACTGATCTCTTTCACCAAATCGGCAATTTGATAAACCATTGGCAAATGATCGGCTAGTTTAGCTCCTGCCTGATGAGCAACATCTTTGCCTTTGTCTGATACAAGACCAATTTCTTCAGCTGCCTCACGGCTTCGTTCGGCCAATCGGCGTACCTCACCCGCCACTACAGAAAAACCTCTTCCATACTCACCAGCACGTGCTGCTTCCACCGCTGCATTTAATGCCAAAATATTGGTTTGAAAAGAGATATCATTTATCACTGATACTTTTTCAACAATATTATTTAGGTATGCAACGCTCTCCTGTAATACATCACTGCTGTTCTGAATATTTTTTGCTGACTCATCGGATATAGTAGATGTTTTTTGAGCATTATGGGCATTTTGCTGCACCGTACTATTCATTTCTTCCATCGAAGATGATATTTCTTCTAAGGAAGCAGCCTGCTCATTGGCCCCATGTGCAATATTTTTAGATATCAGACTTAACTCACTATTAGTATTGTTTACCACTTCAATGGTAGATGAAATTTCGGTAACAGTACTTTTAAGCACAGAGCTCATTTGGTTTAACGAGGTACCTAACTCTGCCAACTCATCTTTCGAATCAATGTCAATTGTTGACGTTAAATCGCCACTTGATATCTTACGTGCATGTGTAACTGCCTTATCCAATCGATTAGTGATGGTTCTGGCAATGTAAGTAATCAGCAGATAAATACTAGCAATTAGAGCCAGTATGGCAATAGCAATACCATTTCGCAAAGCATATAGCGAAGTAAAAATTTCACTCTCGGGTATCTCTACCACCACATTATTATAATTGGCTGGATAATACTTATAAAACATATATTTTCTAACTCCTGTACTATCTGTCATTAAACTATAAGACGGCACCTGAATCATTTTTTCAGAAACAATTTGAGTAATCACCGGATTATCACTACGGAAAAAATTAGGCAGGTTAGGATGAAAAGTAATGTCCTTGTTATCCGATATTTGATAACATATACCTGTTTTGTAAAAAGTTTTATCTAAAAAAGTACGCGATAATTTAATCTCATCACGCTCTTGTATGCCAACAACAAAAGCTCCATTTATTTCACCTTTATTATCTTTTGTATACAAACGGATTGTTTGCACCCATTTATTTCCTGTCCAGTGGCTACAAGTACTAAGCGAATCCTGCACCGCATTCAATCGCCACAAGCCTTCGTAGTTTAGAGGAAACACAGCCGTTTCGTTGTTTTTTAACGCAAACTGATTATGACTGTTCAATACTTCAACAAAATAATCATCTGTTTTTTGATAATACAACAGGTATTCAACACCTATCTTCTGCAAATCAGAATAACAAATAGTATCACCTTGCACTCGTGTTTTACCGTAAAATATTGATGGTACCGAAATGAGTGTATCACTGTGAGCATCGGCAAGATGAGTTCGATATTGCACTTGTCTTGAATGGTCGGTACTGAAACTTCCCAACGATTGAAAATAATTGATTGTTGCCTGTCCAAAGTAACCCACTTTATCGCGACTGGCATCTATTTCGTTCTGTGTAAAACGAATTAAATCATCGATGGTAGCATAACTATTCTGCTTTGCCTGATCAAATATAATCCCCTTTTGATAATTGTATAAAACAATCCCCAAAATGATAATAATAACACTAACAATTAGTGATATTACTAACTTTAACCGGACACCAATTGATAACTTCAATAACCACTTTTCAACAAAAGAAAAAAACAGTTTGCTTATAAATGTTTTCATACCACTACAATATTCCCCAACAACAATTAATAAATATCTTTCATAAATATTAACACTTAAAAGATAAGGATAGGATTTTAATAGGCTTACAATTATACTTAACATTTACATTAGCACCATACTGTTAAGAAATATATACCTAAATACACACCTGATTTACGTATTTATACACTCAACCCCCTTAAAAAATACTAATTACTTGGATACTAACAAAATTCACCCATAAGAAGTAGTCATAAGCCTTATTTAGGCACAAAAAAACGGGCAACACCAAAGGCATGCCCGCTACTGTACAATAAAAATAAACTTACTTGGTATAATAAACAAGTGGCCCCATATTTAATGGGGCTTGGCTTCCAATTTTAACATCACAGTTACGCACTTCCACATTAGTGGCATTATCAATATAAAACCCTGATGTTTTCGCTTTTACCATTCCTTCCATCTGACATGGACGACGATCGTAAACACCACCTTCATAGTCGGTTGTTCTATTCAGATTAACGACAACACCGTCGAAAAGAATGTTTTGTATTTTATCTTTCGATTCAGCACTAACATAAACACCATTTTCACTTCGACATACGATATTGCGAAATACAATATTTTTAACCTCTCCTACTTTTCCTTCGGTAGCACCTTTAGGAAAACGCCAACTGGCATCTTTATGATTGATGTTAGCCCGGCGATAAGCTGTAACATATAAGGGTTCAGATTTACCCCACCATACATCGCTAAAAAACTGACTCTCGACTAAAATATTCGAAAACACCACGTCGGTAACCACACCTTCGTCGCGGTTTTGAATACCAATACCCCGATTACTGGCTAAAATGGTGCAATTGTTTACAATTACATTGCGAATAGTATCCATGTTTTCGGAACCAATTTTTAAGGCACACGATCTTGATGACATCAAACAATTGGTAACGACAATATTTTCGCATGCACCATATTCTTCAAACTCGCGGCGATTCTTTAAACAGATGCTATCATCACCACTTTTAATATGGCAATTACTAATGCGTACGTTTTTACTATGATCGAGATCAATACCATCACTATTCCTGATTTTTAAACTATTGTCGATAGTAATTCCATCAATCACCACATCGTTGCAACCAATAAGATGCACTGTCCAATAGGCAGAATGACGAAATGTAACATCATGAATGCGAAGGTTTTTCACATTAACCAAGGTTAGTACATGTGGACGTGGGTCTTTCACTTCAAAAGGCAGTAACTCATATGAATCACCCAACTCTTCACCCATAAAAGCAATACCGTTTCCGTTAATAACACCAAGGCCTGTAATTGACACATCGGTTAAATCTTCGCCTCCAATCCAAATCATTCCTTCACCCGGATTCGTGCGGAAAGCACTTTTTTGATATACTGAGGTATCAGCGTTTGCCAACAAAGTTGCACCGGCTTCGACATTTAACTCCATCTTAGAAACCAAATCAAACGGGCCTGTTACAAAAACACCCTCACCAGGTACAATCACCTTACCTCCTCCTGCTTCTTTACAAGCTTGCATAGCTTTACTGATGGCAACAGCATTATCGGTTTTTCCATCGGCCACTGCACCATAATCGGTAATATCAAAAACTCGCTGCTTACCTGTTGGTGTTTGACACGCAAAAAGAGAGAGCATCAACACACACCCCAGCATAGCTGTTACTGATGAGAAGTTTTTTATTTGAAAATTGCTTTTTGAGAAATGCATAGTATTTATATTTTTTGATTATCGCTTTAATTACTATTTTAAGTTATAATAAATTACTTGGTGGAAAACCAAACTGCTTGCGAAAGCAACGACTAAAGTAATATGGATCGTTGAATCCAACCATAGAAGACACCTCACTTACATTATATCGTTTTTCTTTTAGCAACTCCACCGATTTTTTTAAGCGGATAGTACGAATAAATTCATTTGGCGAAAGATCGGTTAGTTCTTTGACCCTTCGATACAACGTAGATGAACTAATGGCCATTTCGGAACAAATTGTTTCTCCGGCTAATTTTGTATTGCTAATATTACTTTCAATCACATTCTTCACCTTCACTATAAACTCTTCATCAATGGGCGAATGCGCTAAAATCTGGATATCGCTTTCGACATCTTTCGAGAATTTATCTTTTAAATCAACCCTGTTTTTTACAATATTTTCGATGCGTGTACGCAATAAAGGTGGATCAAAAGGCTTAGCCATGTATCCATCAGCCCCCAGCTTATATCCATTAATCATATTTTCGTGATCTGACAAAGCAGTTAATAAAACCACAGGAATATGACTGATACGCTCGTCGCTTTTAAGTTGGGTACAAAACTCGAAACCATCCATTACTGGCATCATCACATCAACTACACATAGAATTGGTTTTTCCTGAATACAGATTTCAAGTCCCTGCTTACCATTTTCAGCTTCGTACACCTTGTAAAATTCTGACAGATAATCGGCTGCATATTTTCGAAGTTCACTATTATCTTCCACCAACAAAATCTTTTCTTTTATAGTGGTTGATTTAGAATCCATCTTTAATTTAGTTTGAAGCAACACATTATCAACCTCTGATTTTAACTCATAATCAAACACCTCTTCATCGATATATCCATCCCTATCAATGGGAAAGGTTACAAAAAATACACTTCCCTTTTCGGGTATACTATGCAGATCGATAGAAGCTTTATGAACCTTAACCAACGACTGCACTAACGACAAGCCAATGCCTGTTCCCGTATTTTCTTTCTGGCTCCCCTCAACCTGATAAAAACGAGTAAAAATCTTTTTCTGACTCTCGTAAGGAATTCCAACTCCATCGTCGCTTACCTCAATCTTTAAGCAACGAATATTCTGTTCATTGTAGGTAAGCCCTACAAATAAATCAACATGCCCGTTTTTATGCGTGAACTTAATGGCATTGGATAATAAGTTGAAAAGAATTTTATCATATTTATCCCGATCAATCCAACCTGTTATTTCATCCTCCTCGCAATTAAACTGATAATTTATCTTTTTGTCTTTGGCATATTCTTTAAATGATTCAAAAGCGTTACGGGTATAGGATAAAATATTGGTTTTAGAAACTTTTAGCTTTAACTGACCAGATTGTGCCTTTCTGAAATCGAGCAACTGATTAACCAAGTACAATAATCGATTAGAATTTTGCAATATTAATGAGAAACGACTTTTCTGATAATCGGTTCCACTTCCTTCTTCAATTAATTGTTTTGCTGGTCCTAAAATTAGTGAAATAGGTGTACGTAATTCATGCGATATATTGGTAAAAAAACGAAGCTTCTCGTCATTTAATCGTTCATCATTTTCACTACGCACCCTTTGTAACTGCAACTCCTGTTTTAGAACAATACTCTTTTTTAATTGTCGGTAAACTAAATACAATGTCAAGGCTAATAAAGCAAAAAACATAGCAATGGCACGGAATGTTAACCAAAAAGGAGGAGCAATTATTATTTGGTAAGAAGTTTCTTCACTCCAATAGCCACTACTGTTAGCTGCTTTAATTTTAAAACGATACTCTTTAGGATATAAATTAGTGTACTGTATTGTAGTTAAAGCACCTTCGGATGTTATCCACTCTTCGTCAAATCCTTCGAGCATATACTGAAACTTGTTCAGTTTATTATTTACAAATGATGATGATGAAAAAGCAAGCGAAAAATTACGGTTACGATTGCTAAGCTGTAAAACCTTTGAATAGTTTAAATCCTCGCTCAACACAACCTGTCCATTAATAGTATCACCTGGAAGAACCAGTTTATTCTGTACCTTTACTTCTGTAATAAAAGGAGGTTCTGACACCAGGTTATCTTTTAACCCTTTAACAGGAAAAGTAAGTACTCCTTCTTTGCCAGTTAAGTAAAGAATAGAATCATTAAAAAGAAGAAATCCTTTATTACTAAACACATCCAAACGATTACCACTTCCTACGTCATACAAATTGAGGTTTGAGGTTTGAGGTTGATATTTACCTACCTTGCCATTATTAAGATTTAACCACAAAATACCATTCGCTCCTGCGATTATATCTGTAATCCAATTATTATGCACTTCAGGAGGGTTGTATACCGGAACAAAATCGCTCTTTTCATCATCGTAATAATTAAGTCCCAATGTAGTTGTCAACCAAAGCTTTCCTGATTCATCTATACAAAAATCTTTGGTATAATCATTTGAAATACCCACCTTATTATCAGAACCCGCATTATATTTTCGCACTTCATTTTTTTCTATATCAAATTGAACCACGCCGTTTTCGGAAGCCAGCCAAATAATTCCATCTGCATCCACAATAACATCATTAATTTGCAAATCAGGAAACAATTTATTTATCTGCCGATCGATATGCTGGTTAATTGGATTATACACAACAGCTCCTGAACCATGAGATCCAATTACGATTCGGCCATCGGGCATTAAAGCGAAAGAAAAAACCGGATTATGGTTAAAGTCAAGATCTAACAGTTTTGATCTTCGATACTGATAATTATACTCCAACACCTTACCATTCCATAAGCCACAATAAAACACCTTGCCATCAGGCGTAAATATTCCAGAAATTTCTTTGTATCTATCTTGTAACAACCGATATTTACCAACTTTCTCAATAAACAAGCCTTCATTATGTGTTGCAATAATTAACTTGTGATCGTATGTTTCGGCATATCCCGAAATACGCGGCAGCTTATCTCCATTATCAACCGAAAAGTTTTTCTTTGTTTTGTACTGATTTTTATACGGATCATATTTATCCAAACCATTTTCAGTACCAATCCATAATACTCCTGAACGATCGAAGTAAAGTGCAGAAACTGAATTATCTATCAATGATGATTTATCGGTAATATTTGAATAATGCCATTCAAATTTACCTTGTGAGATATCTTCAATCCGATCACAAACAATTAATCCGCCGATGGTTCCCAACCAGTACTTTCCATCAGGGGCTTGTGTAATACAATTAAAATAAGGCCCCAAAGTTTGTCGCATTTCCTGATTATAGAACGGAAGCTGCTCAAAAATATCGTTGGTTTTATCCCACTTATACAATCCTTCGCGCGTTCCGGCAAAAATATCAGCTTTATCATCCTGATAAATAAAATACAAATAAGGATTTACCATTCCAAGATTCTCAACCGGCAACTGATACTTTTTTACACTAATAATTTCACCATTCTCATCCAGCCTTAGTCGGGCAATACCTCCAGTATCATAACTCCCCAACCAAATAGCTCCATTAATATCTTCAAAAATGTATTTGATATAATTATAACCTTCAATATCTACTCGCTTAAAAGTACTCTCGCGAGTATTATAAATGCATAAACCTTCGTTTTTAGTACCAATCCAAAGTTTTTTAAAATGATCGATGTATAAAGATCTGATCTCTGAATCGGTTATGGAATTGCGATTGTTAGGATCAGGTAAATAATTGGTAAACTGATGTGTTTTATAATCATAACTCGATAATCCACCTCGTGAACCAATCCACATCCGATCCGAATCATTATCAACCTTAACAACGGTTATATCATTAATATAAATACTACTATAAGGTTTATAATTGCGGACATATTGGGTGAAATTTTCTCCATCAAAACTATTCAGTCCCTTAAAAGTTCCCAGCCATAACAAACCATTTTTGTCTTGTACAATCTGACGTACCGAATTATGAGACAAACCATCCTCAATACTGTAATGTTCCAGCTTTATATCTTCGGCAAAAGCATTTATCGATACACAAAAAATAAGGGATATAATTACTCTTTGTATCATTTAATTTAATCTGATTTGGAGTTGCTACTCTAAGGTAAGGATTATCGTATTAGATTAAGACAGATAACTAAATTTTGATGTAAATACGTTTTCGATGAAGCAGCCAGCCAAGAAACCAACAAATTAACACACAAGCAATGGCTGTTAATAAGGAACCAAAGGCTCCGGGTGCAATATTTTGAAATATTACCTGGCTCACCCACTCAAATGCATCTAAACCACCACCAACAGGTATCATTCGTAAAGTCACATAAAACAACTCAGAAAACAGATAAATAAAAAGTGGATTTTTCCCAAAAACATCGAAGAAAGAAACACCAATTTTACTTTTTCTGATTTCGATCAACCAGATTAAAACTGCCATTATAGACAAATCCAATCCCACAGTATACAATACAAACGGGCTTGTCCATAGTTTTTTCGAAATCGGAAAAATCAAATTCCACCAAAGAGCTAATGAGGTAAGTAAGAAACCTGCTAATAATAGTTTGGCAATACCTTCGAATGATTTTCCTTTACGTTGAATAAAAGCACCAGCCATATATCCACCAACCACATTTACAATAGCAGGAAGTGTACTTAATATTCCTTCAGGATCAAACGGAATGCTATCTTTTTTATAGATATGGCCCAACCCTAAAATGGATAAATCAAATTTAGACGCGGCATTGGTTGCCATTTCCAGTTCTGCACCTTTATCTCCAAACAAAAACAGAATAGCCCAGTAAGCCAACAATATTATTCCGGATATAATGAGTGCCGTTTTTTCAGAGAGATAATAGAAAATAATCGAAGCAAAAAAGTAACACAAAGCAATGCGTTGCAAAACTCCCATTACACGCGTTTCGGAAATAGGTTTAAGCATAAAAGAACCATCATCGCCAAAAGTAAAAAACGGGAACCAATACATTAAATACCCTAGCAAAAAGATAATGAGGGTTCGTTTTATAATCTTCATCCAAACCTCTGAAGCCGGCGCTGTCTTCATCTTTTTCATCGAAAAGCTCATGGAGTTTCCCACAGCAAACAAAAACGAAGGAAATACCAAGTCGGCCAAACTAAAGCCAAACCATTGAACATGTATCAGGTATTCGTATATTTTAGCACCTGTACCCGGCGTATTTACAATAATCATTAAGGCTACGGTTAAGCCACGAAAAACATCCAGAGCAAGAAAACGCTCCGACTTTTTAATCACTGAGCTTTCCATCTAGTAGTTGTATTTAATTAGTGGCTGAATTTTAGTTAAAGGTTCAATCTTTGAACGGTATTTTTGATGAAGTTCTTTGACAATTTTGTTGGCATCACCTGTTGCTTCTATAGGATAATCAAATCGCTTTGTAACCCATTGCCACTCCCACTGTTTAATATCTTCATCAAACGTTTCTTGATCAAAACTCTTCCAATCCTTTCGCACCTTATCAAAAAATTGTTCCCATCGTGGTTTGTAAAAGTCGTTGATTAAACCACTCCACTGTCGGTTACTATACTCGTGTAATCGATTATCAGCACTTCCCCACAAGGTTATAAGGTCACGGGCATTTTGCTCATACAAAGCTTTTTCTTCATCTGTTTGTCCACAAGCACGAGCATCGGCAATCCATGGCCCCAGCAAGAAATCTTTGCGAGTTGCCAACAAACGATCCATATCATCCATTAAATCAATAAATTCGTTACTATACTTCTCAAAATCTTCTTTATTATTGTTCTGATAGGCAATTGTAATTTGCTGTTGTAAAGGCAATGCATAATTGGCCAAGACCTGACGGGTTACATCAACCAAATCGTATTGGAATCCGTCGTAGTTACCACAATCCGGAATTGATTGTACAAATAAATCCCATGCCGGAAGCAGATCTTCAGGGGCATAATTTAATTTGGTTCGAGCCCAACGCCTGTATCCTTCAAAGGTAGGACGCGACACAATAATTGATTCAGCTCCATCTCTTATAACCTGACCATTATAAGTGGTTTTAACCAAAATATTCCAGGCGTCTTCTAATGTTTGATTCGACAAACCATAACGGTTTTGAATGTAACTTCTTAACCAAGGCTTTAACTCAATGGAAGTATTTCGCCAGGTATTATCTGTCATTAATTCATATAAAACAGGATTTTGCTCAATGGCTTCCATGGTTAACCCAATTCCTTTAAGTTTTCCTGAGTTGGGATCATTTAAGGCTTTTGCCGGATTTTCGGCCACTTTTTCAATACGTCCAAACATGCTGATGTTACCGCCGAAGTTATGAAGCATATTCCAAATCCACTGTTTTCCGTAATACGCCTCTGTTCGTTTCCAAACAGGTTCAATTTCTGTAGCTAAATCAAGGATGATCATATTATTATCAGGAATGGTACTTAGCAAGCCTTTTATTTGCGGTGCTTTCCAAAAGTCGCGATGACTATAAAACAACCAACCTTGCATCACCCAAACAGCTTGCTCATCAACTGACTTCATCCCTTCATAAACCTTCTTACTTATTTGAGCAAGATATTCGGGATCGTCTGAAGGTGGCTCATTCTCGTTAAAAGTATCTGCTGTGTACAAATGATCTGTACCATAAACTGAAGTTTGGACTTCTAAAAATTTCTTTCCTATTTCGGCAAACAATGGATCATCGGCATCTAAAATGTATGTATCATCAAAATCGTTACCCCAATTAGTTTTCTTTAATTTTGCATCAGGAAAAAACTTTTTAAATGTTGCGGGCACATGACCTGTAAAAGCTGGCAGTACAGGTTTCATGCCTAGTTCGCGCTGACGTTTAAGAATCTTTAGTTGCAAATCGCGATGGGATTCTTTCCAATGCTTTGGCAGTGGACCTCCCCAACCATCTAAATTCCCCATCCAAAACCATGAGAAATAAGCAGGGCCGCTAAAAAAAGGATCTAAATCCTCGTCGGTAAAACCGTACGATCGATACACCTGATCCCAAATATACTCTTCTCCTGTAATCGCCAATGGCATATTTATACCATGCAAGGCCATCCAATCAATCTCCTTTTCCCAACGCGACCAATCCCACCAACTCATGCTATAATTAAAGGTGCAATAATTCAAATAATAGCGGTACTCATATGGACTATCTTTTCTTACCTTATCAGCTAACTTTGGCAATTGTTCAGGTAAGTTCAAGTTAGTTCCATTCCAGGTGATCTGGCAATGGCAATAATTTTTAAGATAATAATAAAAAGCAGATGCTACAGATACTCCATTATTTCCTCGAAGGATTATTTGATTGTATTCCGATTCAATTTCGAACCAATCAGCAGAATCAGACTCAACTACTTCCACTTTAAACTGATTGGCATAATCAGGTAGTATACGTTTTATCAATTGAGACGTAGGATTCTCCTCCTTACTATCTTTGGACACTGAACAACTGGCTATTAACATTGCGAACAATGTTAAAATTGTATTATACATGATCTTTTTCATATCCTGATATTTTGAATTGGATATTCTCTAATAAACAGTATAAACGAAACAACTACACATTATCCTGTTCAAGAGGTTTCAAAAAAGTTCCGGATGGAAGTATTCAAAAAAAGTAACACAACACTTCCTTAAATTATTTTCTCACAACTAGTTTCCATCTACACCTAACCATCCGGAACCATCCCCAATTTGTTATTTCTTCACATCAAAGGCAGCTATTCCCTGAGAATTAATTTTTTTAATCAGATGTTGCTCATCAAAGTTTAAGCTATCGATGCACAACTGACGTAATACATACTCTTCTCCCTGAGGAAAAATTTTATGATATAAAATATAATCCTGTTCTCCCTGACGAAAAACACTGTGATGACCAGGGCCAACAATAGTGCTATCTGCACTTGATGTAAGGATAGGGCTGTTAGATGCAGTAGTGAAAGGGCCCATTGGAGAATCACCCACAGCATACCCTACTTGATAAGTTTCGTCAATGGCTTTTCCATCGGAAAACATTAAGTAGTATTTTCCAAAACGTTTAATCATATATGGAGCTTCGAAATAATGAGCAGGTGTAACATCTACCGGTTCGCCATCAAACGAAATCATATCATCGTTCAACTTAACGGCCATACAAGTTCCATTCACCCAATTAAAACCCGATCCCCAATATAAATATGCTTGTCCATCATCATCAATAAAACAGTCAGCATCAATATTATGAACATTCGGAAAATCAGCTGCTGCAACTAATGGAGAATTATCTTCTTTAGCATTTTTCCATGGGCCTAAAGGACTCTCACCTACACCAACCCAAACTTCGCTACCCACCGATACATACATATAATATTTTCCATTGGCAGCTTTGCGAACTGACGGAGCCCAAACCATTGATCCATTCGAACTTTCGCTGGTACACGCCTGTTTGGTTGGCCAGTTTATATGCAAACGGGTAAAAGTCTTAAAATCTTGGGTTGAAAAAACAGCTAACTCATCGCCGCCCCAAGGATCGATAGTTGCATAAATATAATAGGTACCGGCTTCTTCAACAATACAAGGGTCGGCAAAATAGCCATCCATAATTGGATTTTGAATGATGTCTTTTTGATCTGTTGTTGACTCTTTTTTTTGAAAAGAACAAGCTGTGATCAACATCAAATACACTATAAAAATCAGGTTGCGTTTCATATACTCTATCATTACGTTATTTCAATTCAGAAGGCCACTGCTTGTTAGGTTCTCCTCCCATATTCAGTATCAAAGTACCTCCTTCTACTAATTCTTTTTGTGGTAACAACCAACTTTTTAATTCTTTACCTTTCCACTCGGCTGATTGAACAAATACATTTTCGGTTGAATTGTTGTGCGTCTCAATTACAAATGTATCACCTGCATAATACTTGGGATTGAGCTTGATGGTAATTTTATCAAAGATTGGAGAACCAATTTCCAACTGAGGGTCCAAAGAACATCCACCTTTCATCGAGAATAAGCCCATCTTCATTAAAACTGCTAAAGATCCCATCAATCCCTGATCCTCATCACCATTGTATCCTCTGGCCGGAATGATTCCGTCATAAACAGTTTCAACCACTTTACGCGACCAATATTGAGTTAACCAGGGTTTATCGAGATAATTAAAGATAAATGTCGTTTGAATAGATGGCTGGTTTCCATAATTGATTGGAATGCGGCTATACTCAGGATGTGTTTCGCGATCGTGCGACGTTCCGGCAGTAAAACCTAATTGTTCGGCTTCGATAAAAGAGCGATGCAATTTATCGGCTGCTTTTTGTTTTCCTCCCATTAAAGCAGCCAAATCTTCGAGATTATGCGGTACAAACCAGGTTGCCTGAGCACCATTGGCTTCAATAAATCCATTATCAATCTGATAAGGATCGTAATCGGCTTTCCATTGGCCCCCTCTATTTTTGGGCCTCATCCAACCACTAATACTATCATATACATTCTGATAGTTGAAGCTTCGTGTTGAAAAATATTTTTCGTCATCGGTATATCCCAACTTATGAGCCAACTGTGCCAATGTCCAATCCTGATAAGCATTTTCTAATGTTTGACTAACCCCATCCTGATGTGAGCCATATTCAATCTCAGCAAGTGGATAAGGGATAAATCCTGTTTTTATATAGTCGGCGATTCCTCCGCCTAAAGTAGTTGTATGTTCATATCCTGCCTTCGACATCATTCCTTCTGGAAAATGATTTTTCTTTAAGGCCTGATAAATGTTTTTCAAATCATCTTTAATAATTCCTTTTTGAATTGCACTTATAACGAATGGGGTTGACGAAGCACCAGTCATCACGTAAGTATAATTACCACCTGATGGGCCACGTGGGACCAATCCTCCATCCTTATAATACTGCATTAACGATTGAACAAATTCATCTGCTATTTCAGGATAAACTAATCCCCAAAGTGTATTAATAGTCCACTGAGCACCCCAAAACGAATCGGAATTATAATGGTTAAAAAGTGGTTTTCCTTCCTCATCCAGTGGCAAACGCCCAATCCGGAACTGTTCACCAGTATTATCGGGGTAATATCCATTTACATCACTTATTGTTCTGCGACCTTGCAATGCATGCCACAAATCGGTATAAAATCTTCTTTGTTGATCGATTGATCCGCCTTCAACTTTAATTCGCGAAAGCATTGTATCCCATTCTGATTTTGAATCATTCACAATTTGATCAAAATCCCATCCCGGAAGTTCTTTTTCCATATTTTTAGCGGCATTCTCATTGGATGTATAAGAAATGGCCACTTTCATTAAAAGAGGTTCATCCACTCTTTTAAACGAGACACTGTAGTTTCCTGTAACGGTATCTCTTTCGATATCATCAACAGGAGCACTAAAGTCGGCAATAAAAAACACAGTACAATCTTTTGGACGACGGAAGGTTGCTTCATTAGTAACCTGACCAATTATACGATGCTTGTCATCCTTTTGAATCACCAGGCCATTCTTCATCAGGCTTGGGCCAAGTTGTCCATTCAGATTAAATAGTACAACCGGCTTTTCTTCAGCTTTAAACTGATAACGGTGAAATCCCACTCGTTTGGTAGATGTTAATTCGGCAGTAATGCCATATCTCTCAAGATACACTTTATGGTATCCGGGAGTAATTTCTTCTTTATCGTGAGTAAACCACGAGTAGTAATCGTTGCAATCTGCATTTCCAGTCACAGGCATAACGCTAGGACCTGCTAGCTGCCATGCGTGCACATGACTAAAACCTTTAATGGTATCGACGAGATACCTGTATCCACTTCCCCATGCACCTTTTGTTTCTGTATCGGGGCTTAAATTAACCATACCAAATGGCCGCGATGCTGATGTAAAAAAGAACCAGCGCGAATTTTCAGTATCAACCGTTGGCACAACCCGATTTACATATTCGAAAGGTTGCGTAACTTCATCGGTACATGAATTTACTGATAATAAAATCCCTGTAATTAATAAAAACAATAATTGTTGAGAAGGTTTTAAGCTCATCCGAAAAATGATTTTTTTTTAAAGTGACGCAAAAGTAATATTTGTAATGAAAAACATCGTAAGGAAAAGTAACCCCTCTGAAAGAAAAATCAGAGAGGGTTACTTAAGATATTAATGCAACAGTTAATCTCTAGTTATAATCAGGGTTTTGTGTAATAGTTCCATTACTTAAATCGATATCTCGTTGCGGAATTGGGCGAACCAAATGCATTTCCTTTATAGCATTATTTAAGGCAGCATGGGGGTTATGAGCCAATACACGCTCAATTAATTTACCTGTACGTTTCAAATCCATCCAACGGCTAACTTCACCCGTTAATTCTCTGGCTCTTTCATCCAAAATAAAATCAAGTGTCACTTCCGATTCTGCAATAGTTGTTTCAATACCAGCTCGAGATCTTAATTGGGTAAGTAATTGAGCTGCCTTATCAGCTTGCGAAGCTTTTAAATAAGCCTCTGCTGCAATCAAATATGCTTCACCACTACGCATAATAACCATGTCGCGTTCTCCTTGTGATGATTGATCTGGTTGTGTAAATGGTACATCCGGATCATCAAACTTCGTAAACATTGGATAATGAACGGTAGTAACACCATCTGGTGTCAGATATTCATCTGGGTTAATAACATGATAGCGTGCTGCTTTAACTTCAGCTTCAGCCCAGGCTTCTTTTGGAAAATAGACTGCTGTATCACCAACTGTTCCATAAAAATGTTGATCATCGCTAGTTACATCAAAATCTTCAGTGGCATATAGTACTCTGGAAAAAGTAGCTTCTGCTCTTTCATCACCCTCTTGGAAAAGCGAATAATAAAACGGAGTTGGCATTGGACCTAAACCTTTTACAGATCTAGATAATCCGGGATAATCAAAGAAGCGGAATTTATACATCATATGTCTTGAGTTCCCCCAACCTCTACTCACCGAATTATTACCAAAAAGATAAGCAAAAACCACTTCAGAATTACGTTGATTATCAATACTAACCAGTTCGTCGAATGTACCAACTAATTGATGATTTGCTATAACTGTTTCTGCCAAAGTAGCAGCATTGGCAAAATCCTGAGAAGAGCCAAATGATTTGTAACCTTTTGTTAATAGTACCTTTGACATCAAATGACGAACAGCATCTTTGGTAACACGGCCATATTCATCAACCGTTTCGGGTACATCGCTTAATGCATCTTGTAAATCAGCCACTATTTGTTTGTAAACAGTTTCTTCTGTTTCTCGTTCAAAAGCCTTCATTGGAGTAGTAACAAGGTCTAATACCAACGGTACTCCACCATAGTTTTCAACCAAATTAAAATACGACATGGCTCTAAAGAACTTAGCTTCGCCAATCCCTATCGTCTTAGTATTTTCATCAACCTCGGCGATGGCATCAGCATTACTTAAAAGCGTATTAGCTGCCGAAATAATTGCATACTGATTAGCCCAATATACACCAACAGCCCAGTTAGTTGAATTAAAATTCACATAGTCGTTAATATCACTAGTTCCTGAAACCTGGTTACCTCTGGTTACAATATCAGTACCTAAATCTTCTAATTGATAATACAAATCAGAAGTATAATGGGTAGAATACTCACGAGATACCTCATATACCCGAGCTACTAATTGATCAAATGTATCCGCACTTGTTCTGGCGGTTTCAATAGTTGTTGAAGTAAAATTTTCCTCATCCAGATAACTCTCACATCCGGTAAACAACATACCAGAAAGAAGAATTATACCTATATTTTTAATGCTCATAAATTTTTTCATTTCTTTTTGATTTATCTATGGGTTTAAAAATTTAAACTAACTCCGGCCATATATGTACGCGACATAAAAGCACCACCCCATGTATTTCTTCCTGCATTTTCAGGATCCCATCCATCATAAGACGAGAAGATAAATGGATTTTGCACAGTTGCATATATCCTTAAACCACTTATATTAAGATCATTTAAGATACTTGATGGTAGTTTATAACCCAAAGTAATGTAACCAACTTTTGTATACGATACATCCTGATATTTAATTACATGCTGATAAGTACCTCCATTACCTGGTTGATACCAACTATTGATTTGGTTGGTTGGTGTCCAGTAATCAACATCATAGCCATTAAACATACGCGAAGGTTCGCCGTCCCAAGGGAATGAAGCAGAATTGTGGAAATTACTCATTACTTTATTACCATAATTCATTACTAAAGAGAATGAGAAATCAAAGTTTTTGTAATCAAGATTACTGATGATACCTCCTGTCCATTTTGGAGCAGACTGACCAATTACTTTTCTATCACTATCAGGAGTTATCTCTCCATCATGGTTTAAATCTTTCACTCTAACCTGCCCTGGTGTTTGACCGTATTTAGCTGCTTCTTCAGCCTCATCCAATTGCCAGATTCCATCGAACTCGTAATCGTAAATAGAACCAACAGCTTCGCCAACTTTGTTGATATAGTTTCCAAAGATGTATTCATCTACATCGCCATATAATTCGTCGATGGTGTTTTTGTTGCTGGCAAAATTAAAATTGGTCGTCCATTTAAGATCATTACTGTCTATATTAACTGTAGTAATACCAACCTCAACACCTTTGTTTGTACATTCTCCAACATTATCAAACATTCCTCCTCCAAAGCCGGTAGCATCAGGTAATTCTACTTTAAAGATAATACCCGTTGATTTACGGTTATATACATCAACCGAACCGAATACCCGGTTATTTAAAAATCCAAAATCGAACCCAAGGTTAACCTCTGCGGTACGTTCCCATGTTAAATCTTTATTTGCAATTTGATTAATGTAAGCAGTTGTTAAAGCATTTCCACCTAAATTAGTTGCATTGTACTGAATTAATGATTGTGAACCTAGAGGTGCTAATCCTCCTCCACTACCATTATTACCGGTTTGACCGTAGCTTAAACGTAATTTAGCATTGGTTAAAACGTCTTGATTTTGCATAAAACTTTCTTCCATCATTTTCCATGCAAATGCTGCTGATGGAAAAAATGCCCATTTGTTATCTTCTGCTAATTTTGAAGATCCATCGTAACGACCAGTAAATGTAAACAGATATCTATCCAATAAACTATAATTTAACCTTGCAGTATAAGACTCCATAGTTTGCTTAACATATCCACTTGATACATCTCTAATATCGCTACCTGCAGATAAATTATGGAATAAAAAGTTATCGGTTGGAAAATTACGTACTTCAGTGTAATATCCTTCATCAATAGATGAATAACGCGACATAACTCCAGTAATATCTAAACTATGAATGCCCGTTTTATACCTATAATTGATTATATTATCCCATGTATAGGAAAAGTAGTTATAGTTATTTACCCGTGCTCTGCGGTTGGATACATTACCACTTACACTTTTTGAGTAAAGTCCTCGATATTCGCCATAACGGGTGTATTTTATATTTGGCGAAAACTTAGAAGTAATGGTTAAATCTCGTAGTGGTGATAACTTAATGGCAAAGTCGCCTAACCACTGCAAATACTTTGTTTCTTTGGTTATATTATCAGCTTCGAATAATGGATTTGTAATTTGTGTTTCTTTCGAAATTGGATAAAAACGTAATGAACCATCATCGTTATATGGACGACCAATTGGTTTTAAACGATAAGCACTACGAAAAGCTTCAGAGCTACCCGCATTTTCAGTAGCTATAGTAGTATAGTTACTTACACTAACGTTTAACCATTTTGTAATATCTGAAGTTAAACTTCCACGAATATTATAACGAGTAAAATCTTCTCCTTCAACAGTACCATTATCTTTAGTATAACCTAAACCTGCTGAATATTGTGTTTTTTCAGTACCACCCGACATGTTTAAGGTATGATTCATTTGAAAACCATTTCTCAAAATCAAATCTACCCAATCAGTATTAACACCATCGGCTATATTTTGCAATTCTTCAGCATCGAAATAGTCCGACATTACAACATCTCCAACTCTGTAATCTAAATTGCCGGCAGCAAACTGGTTACCAACGGCAGCATCTTTCACCAATTGCACATAACCATTGGCATCTTGCATTGGAGGTAAATGATAAGCTTGCTTAAATCCAAAATAGTTATTGTAATTAATTTTTAGCTTGCCTTCTTTACCACTTTTTGTTTCAATTAATACTACTCCGTTTGTTCCCCTTGACCCGTAAATAGCTGTTGAAGACGCATCTTTTAAAATATCCATACGCTCGATATCGGCAGGATTTAAGAATGAAATATCATCTACAAAAACCCCGTCAACAATAAATAATGGATTCATACCCGGATTGTAACCACCATTGTCAACTGTTTGATTCGTATTAATGGTACTTGCTCCCCTAATTCGAATATTGAAACCTCCTGACCCAGGCTTGTTACTGGTACGCTGAATCATAACTCCAGCTGTTTGGCCTTCTAACGCCGATAGTGCATCAACTTTATTTGCCTGGGCAATTTTTCGGTTATCAACCGATGATACAGATCCGGTTAAGTCACTTTTTTTAGCCGAACCATAACCAATAGCAACTACCTCATCTAATCCAATAACACTTGGTTTAAGTTGCACATTATATGAGGTGGTGGAGGCACTAATTGCAACTTCCTGAGTTTCGTAACCTACAAATGAAAACACCAAAGTATTGGCTCCGGATGAAACATTTAGAAAGTAACGACCATCAATATCGGTAATAGTACCATTGGTGGTTCCTTTTTCAACAACAGATACACCTGGCACCGTTGCTCCGGTATCGTCTGTTACAACACCCGACAACTTGAGTTCTTGTGCCCAGGTATTAAATGTAAAACCTATTAATAAGGCCAACATTACTAATTTAAGATTGATTTTTTTCATCGATTTAACTTTTCATTAATAAACCTCTGCATCAAATGTAAAAGTAAGTTAAATCAATAGCCTAGATTATTTATTCAAACACCTATACAATTTATTCAACACCTCTTTAACCACTGTACTACATTGTTTTACAATATTTAATTTAAAGAGATTTGAATAATGAGTCAATCAATATTGAATGTTTTTTTAATATTCATTAACATCAAAACCTAAAAAAACGTTGAAAACACCACTATAAAACTGGCTAATTTGCATTTAAACAGATACAATTTGACCAACTCCATTTTCAAGATGAAAACATTGATTAATATTTTCCGGAAAGCTTTTGTCATGGCTAACCATAATTAAGGTTCGATTAGCCGTGAATTTATTTATTAATTGTTGAGCTTTATACACTAGTTCGTCGCTAAAGCCTTGAAAGGGCTCATCTAATATTAAAAGCTCAGTATTTTTAACCAACACACCGCACAAAATAATTAGTTTCTGTCTAACTGTGCTTAATTCGTAAAACATACTATCTAAGCAGTCACCAAGCTCAAAATAGTTTAATAACTGATTACGAAACTGCAGCTCTTCAGCATTCATTGGCCTTTTCTTATAGGGATTTTGAATAACCAACGAACGAATAACATCTTCAACCTCTTGCCTTTTATTAATATAACGATGTAACTCAGACGAGTAAAAAGCAATACGCTCTTTTATATCCCATATACTTTGGCCAGTACCACGCTTGCTACCAAACATAAACACCTCGTTACTATACGATTGTGGATTATCAGCATAAATAATACTTAACAGAGTAGATTTTCCAGCTCCGTTTTTACCGGTTAAAGCCCACTTTTCTTTGGGTTTCACTTTCCAGTTCACCTTATTTAAAACGTTTCGGCTGTTATAACGCACCACAATATTATTCAGCTCAAAAAGAAAATCACCCACATTTGTTGATTTTACATCCGGCATATAAACCTGATTGAGTAATAGCTGATGATCCTGCTTATGTTTTTGTTCCAAACGAATCCAATTAGCTGTTTGACCTGGCCATTTTGAAGTACTGGTAAAAACAACAACCGATGTACCCGATTGAGCCAGATGGGTAAATAAGTCATCTAAGTTGTTTCTACTCTCTGTATCAACCCCAATACCTGGTTCCTCTACCCAAAGTACTTTGGGTCGCTCGTCTGCAGCTTTAATTGACAAAACCTTCTTAAACTCACCCGTTGAAAGCATATTCATTTTTTCATCAAGCAGCTTATCAATACCAAAATCAGTCATCTTTGTTTTTAGAAACGGATCATTTATATCTCCTAAAAAATCACGTAACGACAACAAATCATCATTTTCTGTTGCATGGTAGCGTTGTTGATAATAATCGCCAATTAACTTATTTTTCAACTCATACCTTAGTACTTTCTGAAACTTCTTTAATTGATATAGGCCCGAGGTTACTTCTCCCTCCAAAACAAAATCAACCTTATCTTCTTTCAGTTGCTTTACTCCTTCAATCCATTGTAAAAAATCATTGATTAATTGAGTATCATCGGTATAAATAACAGTATACTGATTGGCATTAACTGTTATATTTCCTACTAAATGCGATTGAATATGTATTGGATAAGGCATTATTAATTATTTTGTGTTTAGAACCCCCAAATTTATAAGTTATATTTATTTGAAAGTTCTATTCTTAAACTATTACCCCTACTTTAGTTTTTGATTATTATAATTGATGTAAAAACATTGTAATTGTTACTAACGAGATATACATACTTGAACTGTTTTATTACATTTGAAAGCATAAAATAAAATTCTAAATATTAATATGTATGAGAAAAAAGAAAACAATAGCACTGGTTGCTCACGACAATAGAAAAAGCGACTTGATGGACTGGGTTGAATATAACTGGAAAGAATTATTTCAACACGATTTGGTTTGCACCGGAACCACTGGTTCTATGGTAACTGAAGTAATGGAAGCAAAATGTGCCGAAAACAATTTAATTCCACCTTCGATCACCCGTTTTAAATCTGGCCCTTTGGGAGGTGATCAGCAATTAGGTGCTTTGATTGCAGAGGGTAAAGTTGATATTTTTATCTTTTTATGGGATCCTATGCAGCCACAACCTCACGATGTTGATGTAAAAGCACTTTTAAGAATTTGTGCCCTTTATAATGTTGTTACAGCCACTAACCGCTCTACTGCCGATTTTATCATTTCAAGTGAGTTGTTTCATCAGGATTATAAACCAACCATCATCGATTATTCAGCCTATATTAACAGGTTTAAATAGCCTTTTGCATAAAGGACTTCGTAGCAGAGGTTCTTTATACAAAAAAATTGTAAGTATATTCGAACTCGGTTTAGCATATCACTTAATTGTTTTCGAATGGAATTAATCAACTTTATAAAATCGCACATTACAATATCGGATGATGATGTACTGTTTATTAATTCGTTAACAAAAACCGAAACTTACCATAAAGGAGATATCATTCGAGCTCCGCATACTAAATCGCAGGATATCCATTTTATACATAAAGGTTACGCCCGTAACTTTTACGAAAAAAATGGTAAGGATATTACCTATTTTTTCCTAAAAGATAACACATTTACCTTACCTATAGATGCTGTATATTTTAATGCTCCGACCAAATACGGATTGCAGGCTGAGGAAGATTTAAAACTCACTACTTTTAAATACTCCGACTTACTAAAAATGCTGCAACAAATTCCTAATATGGCACATTTGTACGAATTACAAATGGCCACATTTATCCGACAGCTGAACGATAAATATTACCTAATTCAATTTCAATCGGCACAAGACCGATACAACTCTATGTTGGAGAAATATCCTGACATTCTGCTTCACGTATCCTTAGGTCATGTTGCTTCATACCTTGGAATTACTCAGGAAACACTTAGCCGCATAAGAACAAAATAGATGCACAAATTAACTTTAGACTATTTGATAATTATATTCTAATATTCACTTTTTGATATAGATCAAAAAATATCCCCTTTTTTCGTGAGTACTTTGCAGCATCAACTTAAAAGCAATGAAAACGAACAAAAACAAAAAAATACCTGCTAAAATAAAGGGTTTGATTCAGCGAATCAGACATCCAAGGGTACATTACGTTTTTATTGCAGACGAAAACGGATTAGAGAAGTATTTTAACGAATTAAAAAAGAAGCTTCGCTTAAAACTACCTATGGTTAGTCTAATCTACTTTCACGAAAACGACTCTGATGACTCGTTATTTACCAAAGAGTTGAAAGCCTTCCGTAAGAGATTCCAACAACAATTTTCACTTCATTTTATAAAATATAGCAAGACAATTCCCGAAGATTCAGCTTCGCAAATACAACGTCTTATCGAACTGGAAATTAATTGTAGTCTCCGTAAACGAATTCAATTTCGCTTCTATGGAAGTTCAGAACTGGCTCACATCGTTTCTGAAAAAATAGAATTATTACAGGGTAACGAAAACAATATTAAATCTCATATCATCCTAACCTCACCTTTTAACCAAACCAACCCATAATTTAAATTAAAACAAGATTGAAACTACATGAACAAAACAATGAATAAATATTTAATCTTGATGCTACTCCCCTTGTTGGGAGTTAATGTTGCGTATGCTCAGCAGGAAACAGCAGCAGCTGACACGCTCTTTTTTGGCTTTAACGAATCGTTGCAATATTTAATGAGCAACAGTAAAAGTATTCAGGTTGCTAACTATCAAAAAGAAGCTACCGAACACGAAAAGAAAGCCACCAATTCGCACCATATGCCAACCATTGGAATTACAGGTACCTATGCATTTATGGACGATGACATTGTAATGCACACCGATTTATCAGGTCTTACTGAACCACTTGGTGAACTACTGCAAGGTATTGGTGCTATGTTACCTCCAGGTACTATTCCTCCCGTTAGCATGCCTAGCAGTATGGGATTAACTATTCAGGAGCAACAATTGGGAGTGTTAATGGGAACTGTTTCAATGCCTATTTACACTGGTGGAAAAATCACTGCCGCTCACAGAGCAGCCGAAGCACGAGTTTTTGAAGCATCGGAAAATGTGCGTGAAGTAACTAATCAGCAAATTACAGAGTTGGTTACGCGTTACTTTGGTTTGCAATTAACCAATAAGGTGATGGACATCAGAAGTGACGCAATGAACAACATAGAAAATCACCTTACTAATGCTAAAAAGCTGGAAGAACAAGGACAGATTGCTCACGTTGAACGTTTGCATGCCGAAGTTGCCTATTCAAATGCATCGCGCGAATACCGGGCTGCCCAAAAGGATTTGGACATAACTCAGAAAGCTCTTCAAAACACATTAGGTACCGATCAGGTAATTGTACCAATGGATCAGCTTTTTATTCCTCAAAACATTAAGTCTTTGGATTATTACCAAACCATGGCCTTACAAAACAGTCCTTTATTAGGCCAGATAGATGCCAAAAAGGATTTAGTGAACCAAAAGTTAAAAGTAGAAAGATCGAAGTACCTACCAGATGTAGCTTTGATGGGTGGTGCTAACTTACTTGACTATCAACTTACCGAGCTTTCGCCCAAATGGTTTGTAGGTGTTGGCGTTTCGTTTACTTTGTTTGATGGTTTTGAACGTAACAATAAAATAAAAGCCGCCAAAAGTCAGGCGTTGCAAGTTGATAACTATTATGGCAAAGCAACTGACGATATTAAAATGGTGGTACAAAAGCTATATCAAACCATGGAAAAAGCTTTTGATGAGTATGAATCGTTAACCACTACCGAAGCTTTTGCTGCTGAGTATTTAGATGCCCGTCAGAAAGCATTTAGCAACGGTTTGGCCACATCAACCGATGTGGTAGACGCTCAACTAAACATGGAGAAAGTTCGCATTGCTAAGTTACAGGCAGCATTCTCGTACGACGTTGCTTTAGCATCGATGCTTCAATACTGCGGAGCCAGCAATACTTTTGAAGAGTATAGATAAAACAAGTAAAAAGTCAAAAGAGAAAAGGTTAAAGTAGAAAGCGCAGATAGTTCTACTAACTGAATACTATTGACTAACTAATTAGTAAACAAAAAAAGTAAAATACAATACAGTCGGGTTAAGCTGACACACATCTTAATCAGACTACAAAGATTTAGCATTATGAATAAAAAAGCCTATAGCCTGTTAATCATTTTAGCTGCACTGCTTTTAATCAGTGCCTTTGGTTGGTTTTTTGTAAGTCCCGATCCGGTATTAATCCGTGGTGAAGTAGATGCCAAGCAAGTAAGTGTTGCTACTAAAATAGTAGGCCGCGTATCTCGTCTTGACGTTGAAGAAGGACAACAAGTGAAAAAAGGTGATACCTTAATGATTATTGATAGTCCGGAGGTATATGCCAAATTAATGCAGGCCGAAGCCGTTAAAGCAGCTGCTACAGCACAAAGTAACAAAGCTCAGAAAGGAGCCCGAAGCGAACAAATTGCTGCTGCAAAAAGTGTTTGGGAAAAAGCAAAAGCAGCATCGGAATTAATGGAAAAAACCTACGAGCGTATTCAAACATTATACGAAGAAGGTGTAGTACCAGCTCAAAAACGCGACGAAGTTGAAACACAAATGAAAGCGGCTCAACTTACAGCTAAAGCTGCCGAATCGCAATACGACATGGCTAAAAACGGTGCTCGTGTTGAAGATAAATCAGCAGCTGCAGCCTTGGTTAACCAAGCCAATGGTGCGGTTACCGAAGTTGAATCGTACATTAAAGAAACCGAAGTTATTGCCGGTTTAGATGGTCAGATTACTACTATTATACCTAATGTTGGCGAATTGATTACTGCTGGATTACCTGTTGTAACTATTACCGACTTAAGCGATGCATGGATTACTTTTAACATTCGCGAAGACTGGTTACCTAAAGTAAAACAAGGAAGTCAGTTTCCGGTTAATATACCTGCTTTAGGATTAAAAGATGTGATGGTGGAAGTTACCTATATCAATTCATTAGGAAGTTTTGCTACCAATACAGCATCTAAATCGGTTGGCGATTACGATTTAAAAACTTTTGAAGTACGCATGAAGCCAGTTAAACCAATCGAAGGTTTATTACCAGGAATGAGTGTTGTAGTTAATTCTAAGTTATTTCAATAAAAAGAATTTACCTTGTTGAATAAAGAACAATATCATGGATATTGGGGCTTGATGCTTCGCGAGTGGCACGAAATACTGCGAAACCGCACTCTTCGTATGTGTCTGGTGTATTTTCCACTGCTCGCACTCATCTTTTTTACCCAATTTTTCAAAGCTCAGCAACCTAAAAATCTGCCGGTAGCCATTATCGATAATGATAATAGCTCAACCTCATCAAAGCTGGTGAATATGCTGGATGCAATACCCGAGGTTAAACTCGTGCGCAACTATACCGATCTTAAATCGACCGAAACAGCATTGAAACAAGCTACCATTTACGCAACTGTTGCCATACCCGACGGATTTGAGAAATCGGTGATGAAAGGCGAACAGGCAGATGTTGTGATGCTATATAATAACGAGTTGTTGATTCCTGCCGGTACAATAAGCAAAGCGGTTCGAACAGCAACTTCTACAATGGGTGCTGGTATAGCCATCAAACGCAATATGATGAGAGGTGATACCTACGATACTGCCTTGGCCAAAGCTCAACCCATCATTATCGATTCGAGAGTAATGTTTAACTCCACCATCAATTATCTGTATTTTTTGGTATCTGGTATATTACCGGCATTGCTACAGATATTTGTTTTGATGGTTTCGGGATACGTTATAGGGCGCGAATTGCGTAACGGAACAGGTAAACAATGGTTGGCCTATGCCGATAACAGCATTATTAAAGCAATGATTGGCAAATCAACACCTTACCTATCTATTTTTATTTTAGTTGGAATAAGCTACAACAGTGTTTTGTACGATTATTTAGGAGTACCTATGAACGGCAGCCGCCTGATTGTTGAATTAGGACAAATATTTATGATACTATCCTATTTTGGCATCTCGTTTATGCTGATTGCCTGGTCGCGCAATATGCGTTTTGCCATTAGTACTTCGGCCATACTTGGAGCATTGGCTTTTAGCTTTTCCGGACTTACCTTTCCTTTGGCAGGTATGCCTGCAGTAGCGCAGTCATTGTCGCATATGTTTCCGTTTACGCACTACCTTGAGTTATTTCTCAACCAGGCTTTTTACGGAGCTCCGGCAATAACCGGATGGGCACGACTGGCATTTATGTGTGCATTTATCATTTTGCCGCTGGCATCGATACCCCGCATGAAAAAGGTAATGAACGATCCAAAATGTTACGGCCGATTGTAGGATAAAAAGATTAGTACAATGAATGCAATTTTTAATAAAATAAAACAGATCATCTTCTTTACAGCTCAGGAGCTTCGCAATATTGTGAAAGATTCAGGAGTAGTACTTATCTTTTTTGTGGCTACTCTTTTGTATCCGGCATTATATGCATTTGTATATCAAAAAGAGGCCATTGATGAGTTACCTGTTGCCGTAATTGATCATGACAATACGCAAACCAGCCGTAAACTGGTTACTATGCTTGATGCCTCGGGTGATATTCAAGTGGCTGAAAAAATAAATGATTTTCAACAGGCCGAACAACTGTTTTTGAATAAGAAGATTTATGGTATTATCACCATTGATAACGATTTTGAAAAACAGGTTTTTAAAGGTGAGCAGGCTCATTTAGGTGTATACTGCGATGGTAGTTACATTATGCATTATAAAAAAGTAATGACAGCTGCTACCCAGGTTGGATTAACTTTTGGAGCCGGTGTTCAAGCTAAAAAACTGATGATGAGGGGTACACCTAAATCGCAGTTAATGGCACAAATAAGCCCGGTTAACCTGGTATCGAAACCTCTGTTTAACTCAACTGGTGGATACGGAACTTACCTGATGCCTCCTATTATGGTGCTGGTTATACAACAGCTATTACTAATTGGTATAGGTATGATTGGCGGAACGCATCGCGAGCATAACAATGGCAAATATGTTATTTCCGAAACCATTAAAAAAAGAGGTTGGGACAGCTGGTTTATTGGCCGCGCATTAAGCTACTTTATCATCTTTATGCTGGTTGCCTATTACTTGTTTGTACTAACCTTTAAATGGTTTTCTTTTCCAATTCACGGCAGCTCGTGGAATGTAATGATATTGATGATACCCATGGTGCTGGCATCTATTTTTCTGGCCATGTGGATTTCCACTTATTTCTATTTTAGAGTACAATCAATGATGCTCTTTCTGTTTTCTTCTTTCATCTTCTTATTTTTAAGTGGAATCAGCTGGCCTATCGAGGCATTTCCATCTTTTTTCAAATGGTTTGCTCAAATTTTACCCAGCACACACGGTATTCAGGGCATTATGAAAATTCAGATTTTTGGTGCCGATTTGGCTGAAGTCCGAAATCATATTGCTGCGCTTTGGACCCTCACATTAATCTTTTTTACTGGTAGTAGCCTGCGCTTCAGGCAGCTTGCTAATAAAAAGAATTGATAGTTGAATAGTTTGATAGTTACAAAAGGCTGAATCATCACGTTGATTCAGCCTTTTGCTTTTTTCTTTATAACAATAGTTTTTTCTTATGCTCGATAATAATAAATTCTTGTCCCTAACAATAATAAAATGTGGTGCCCGATAACATTTTTGTGTGATGCCAGACAATAATTTGCTCTTGTGCCCGATAACAATTTTGTATGTTGCCTACGGTAGAAAAACATTCTTGTCACCTTAGTTATTTACATATATATCGGCCAAAACAACAAGCCTTCATAATAAATACAATCAGATAGTATTATTCATCTGAAAGTGAAACAACCTCTTCAATAGCATAATTAAACTGCGGATAAGTCACCGGCGATACTCCTGTTGTTTTATAATCGCCCCATAAAGCTTCAACCAGCGCTTTTTGCGAATGCTCATCAATATTATAACAGTTAATCCGCTGTGTTATGCGCGGCAGGTAAATGATATTTTTATACGGATCGCCAAAACCTATACTTATTACCTTGTCTTTTGGAAGCCTATTAGACGACCACATTGTTAATGCTTCGGGGCCATACAACGATAAATCGCCCCAGGGCACCCCGGGCACACTGTAATAGGCAAACAAAATTTTATCGTACTGTTCGGCCAATTCCTGAAGTTGCGATCCTTGTTCGAAATAACTCAGGTTTCGACGAACGGTAACCTGCGCTCCTCGTTTGGTTAATTCATCGACCAAAACATTAAAAACACCTTCTTTATAATCCTGCATTACCTCTACCAATAAAATGTTTTTATCCTTGGCTGTTATCCACGGTAGCGTTACTTTGTTTTCGCCAATAGGGGTAATTGCCTTACGTGCTATATTATCAGCCTGTTGATGATGTTGTTGAAAATCATTGTTAAGCAAAGGCTTTACACTTTTATATAATGGCTTAAACAGACCTAAGTCATCCTTCAAATTCCAAACCCGGGCCACGGCATCATCCAATCGTCGTATGTCAATTTCGCCACGTACCACACGAGCTTCAATGGTATCTATAACTTCTAACGAAGGCCATAGCAACATATCGGTTCCAGCCTTAAAACATTCAACCTCGGTTTCGAGTTGCGAATCATAAAACCCGGCTATACCAGCCATATTCAAGGCATCACTAACAACTACTCCTTTAAAATTCAGTTCTTTCTTAAGCAATCCTTCTATCAGTTCGTTTGATAATGTGGCTGGCAAATATTCGCCGTTATGCTTATGTTTTTGATAAGCCGGAAAAGAAATATGACCCGGCATAATCACCTTAACACCGCCATCAATCAATGTTTGATATACTTTTCCATAACTATTGTTCCACTCTTCTATACTCAGCTTATTTTCGGAAGTTGAAAAGTGTTGGTTGATAAAATCGGTTCCATCGCCCGGAAAATGCTTGGCTGTTGCAGCCACACCATTTGCCTGCATGGCTTTTATTTGATGAGGCAAAATTTTAATGGCTAAATCGGCTCTTGTACCAACCGATCGTACATTGGTTATATAGCTAAAAGGGTTAATATTTAAATCGGCAACCGGATGTAACAACCAGTTTATACCAACGCTTCGGGCTTCCGATGCAATAATATTTCCATATTGGGCCGCCAGTTCTTCGGAATTAGCTGCTCCTAAGCCCATTTCGGTCACCAATTGAGTATAGCCAGGAATAGCAAAACCTAATCCGGTTTCAAAATCCTCAGAAAACAAAAGCGGATATTTCGATGCTTTGTTACACTGCCGAACAACGTTAATGTATTCATTCTTCACCGAGTCTTTATCAACCAATCCGGCAATTGTCCAGTTGGCTAAAAACACAGCCCCAACCGGATATTTCTGAAAAAACTGCTCCATCGAACCATTTCCCAAACGAAGCATTTCTTCTTTATTATACTGATAACACACCAGTTGCGCCGCCTTCTCGCGTACACTTAGCACACGCCATTCGTGGTTATCTGATAAAAGAGGAGCAGGCATGTTAATGTCGCCTGAACCATGTGAATGACATCCTGTGAGCACAAAGGCATACATCAGGATTAATGTTATTGGATTTTTCATAAGTTGATTAATACAAATAGCTTTAATAATGAAACAAAAAAAGCTGACAGCTATGCACCATCAGCTCAGTTATATTTTAACAATTATGGATTTACAAACCTTTTACTTCTAGTACTTTTACCATAGTTGGTTTTGCTTTAGCCACTCCTTCTCCATCAATCTGATCAACTTTTTGCACAAACAAATGAAGTTTTCCCTTTTCTTTCCATAATTCAGTATCGAAAGAAGGCTCCCAAAGTCCAACACCAAAATCGGTAATATCAGTCACTTTTACATTGTTTTTCTTACACATAGTTACTTTGGCCATCGATACTTTTTCGCCACGTTCTTCGTCTCTAAAAATGATATAAGCCTTTGTTTTCTTTCCTTTTGATTGAGCTACAATCTGAGGTCGTGATATAGGAATGCGTTTGGTTCCTCCTCCGCTTAAAGAGAAAGGAGTTGTTCGAAAATTCAGGTTCTGATGAATCCATTTACCATTCTGACAAGTTACCAATTGATATTGTGGAATATCAGATCCTTCTTCGCGCCAATACGAAGCAATATAAGGTTGACCTTTAGCATCGGCCACCATTGAGGTTTGGTTAATTAATTCGCTTTTTTGAGGAATACGACAAGCATACTCGGCTGTTGCCGCTGTAATAGGTAACGTATATTTCTCGCCGTTGGTTTTTTCCCAGCTTACACCCCCATCGGTCGAGCGGGCATAACACATATCATGATTAGATGAAACATCCCAGGTTTCGCGCCATACCC
Source organism: uncultured Carboxylicivirga sp. (assembly GCF_963668385.1). GTDB lineage: Bacteria > Bacteroidota > Bacteroidia > Bacteroidales > Marinilabiliaceae > Carboxylicivirga. The sequence goes on along the minus strand of NZ_OY764327.1, from coordinate 3,439,552 downwards.
ACGATACATGAATGGTTCCTTTAGCATCGACACAGGCCTGCCAATAGGCATTTCGTTCACCTTCACCATCAATCAGGTTATCGTATAATAAAGTCCATTTCTTTGTTTTGATATCGTATTTCTGCATTGCCAGGTTTCCTCTACCCGACATTCCATCGCGATACATAAAAATAAGATTACCATCAGGCATTTTATAAAACTGTGGATAAGTTACATTGTCCTCTTTTACTCCGGCCATCGATTCTTTTTTGCCCAGCTCCAATCCGTATGGCTTCAAACTTTTTGCATATCGTAACGGATGACCATGATGATCCCACGAAACATGTACATATCCATCACCATCAACCATGATACTTATGCAATTATGAGCATCTTTTACATTACCTGTATATTGTGTAACATGGGTTTCAAACTCTTTTGATTTTATATACCTTTTGCCCAAAGTGAGATATCCATCGGCATTATAAAAGGCTACAAATTGTGTATCGGCTGCTGTTACCAATGAGTTTTGACGAAATACAACCGCATTCACCGAGTTGTTTGCCCAACCTTCGGCCACATCAACTACATTTTGGGCCGATAACATCACATTAATACTTAATACAAGTAGCACAAAGCTTATCGATTTCTTCATTATTCCATTAAATTTTAATCAAAAATAGAAATTATACGAATAGTTAAATGTAATAAATACGACACATTCTGTCATAAAATGCAATTCAGCTTACTATAACTCTATCATACATCTTTAGAATGAATAGATAATTACTTTTTTCAAACTAATTGACAACTTCTGTGTTTTACAACGGTTACAAGTAAAAACTCACACAACATAAACCTTGAAAAATGGGATTTTTATCATCAATATTTAAAAGAACCCCTAAACCATTACAAATAAACCCCGATAAGTTTTATGACTGTCCTCCGGCAACCATTGTATATGGAACCAAAACAGGAAATGCTCAAATGGTAGCCCAACAGTTGCAAAAAACACTGAAGCAAAATAACATCGAAAGCGATTGTTTTAACCTGAGTAAATACGATACCAACCGTCTGTTTTCCGAAAAACTATTGTTAATAGTAATGAGTACCGATGGCGAAGGAGAACTTCCACCAAATAGTCGCAAGTTTTATAGAATGCTTACTCATGCCGACTTTCCGGAATTAACCAACTTAAAATACTCGATATTAGCATTGGGAGATTCCAGTTATGAGTTTTTCTGTGGTGCAGGCAAACTTATCGACGAGCAATTAAATACAAAGGGTGCACAATCAATCATGCCTCGTATCGATTGTGATGTAGACTTTAAAGATGATGCATTAAAATGGATAGAAAAAGTGTATTATCATATCACCAACACCAACAAAGAATCAATCAAAAAAGAAGTAACACCACCGGCAATTGAATTTAATGAACCTGAATTATTACAAGCAACATTAACCAAACGAAAGATTTTAACCAAAGGCCAGCATGAGAAGGCAACCTATCATATTGTGCTGGACAATAGTGTAAACAAAATTGATTATGAAAGTGGCGATTGCATCGAGATAATTCCCGAAAATCCTGATCAGTTGGTAACACAAATAACTGAAGCTTTACAAATTGATGCCAACCAGTCTTTAACTGATCATGATAAACCTCTTGGTCATCAATTGAAATACAACTATGAATTAACCAAATTAAACCGAAAGGTAGTTCGTAAGTACCAAAGCATAACGGCTAGTAAAGATCTGCAAGCATTAATAGATAATCACGAAGAATTAAATCACTACGTAGCAGATAAAGATGTGCTTGATTTACTAAAAGACTATCCGGCTTCTATTAGTGCAGAATCATTTATAAAAATACTTAGTCCGTTACAATCGCGCTACTATTCCATTGCCTCAGGTTACAAAGCCTATCCTGATGAAATTCATTTAACCATCAAAACCATTCGATTCGAAGCCAGAGAGAGACAATACGAAGGAGCTGCGTCAACATACATCAACGAAAGCTTGCAGGAAGGATCGAAAGTGAATTTTCGTTTGACTCCAAGTCCCACTTTTCACTTGCCCGATAATGAGAAAACACCGGTAATTATGATTGGAGTAGGTACGGGTATTGCTCCTTACCTAGGTTTTTTACAAGACCGAAAAGCATCTGATACAAAGGGAAATAACTGGTTAATTTGGGGTGATAAAAAACAATTGGAAGACTTTTTGTACGAAGATGAGTTGCTTGAATACCAGCAATTGGGCTACCTTAAACATTTAGATGTTTGTTTCTCGCGCGATCAAAAAGAGAAGGTTTATGTACAACATCTATTAAACAAGAAAAGTGCAGAATTGTATGATTGGATGAAAGCCGGAGCACACATTTACTTATGTGGCCATACTCACATGGGCCATGATGTGCGCAATGCTCTATCGGATATAATTATGACACAAAAAGGTATTTCGAAAGAAAAAGCTAACAACGAAATTGTGCAGATGCAGGAGAGCGGCATCATACATGAAGATTTATATTAAAATTAAGAAGGATGCTAATGGCATCCTTCTTATTTATATTATCAAGATTGTTAAAAGCAAAACCTCACGTTAAAACCAAAGGAATTTAAACCAAAACTGGTATCATCAATAATCTCAAGATAGGGTCGCCAATCGGCACCAATAGCCAGTGGAATATCGTTAAAATGATATTCAAGTCCTACTTCGCCAGCTGCTCCTAAAGCAAAATCGCTACTTAAATACGTATACGGACCAACACCCATATACCAGTCGAAAGCCTCACCACCTAACGGACGGTACATAAAATCCCATAAGGCATCAATCCCTAAACCGTTACCAAACGACACATCGGCATGAACACGTGTAAACTCGCCCAAAGAAAACATTCCATCAATAGCTACATTACCTCCGGTAACATCTCCAAACCGCACACCCACTTCCTGAGCATTCGACATACTAATAGCTCCCCATATAAGTAGGGTCAGAATTACAATTTTTTTCATAGTTGGTTTATTTTATCGCAACTAATTTAAAAGATGCCTTCCTTAATGGCAAGATATCTCTTAATAATATTCTGTTTACCTATTTATCCATGCTAATGCATTGAATACACCCTCTCTCGTATAGAGATCTTAAAATATAGATATGTATTAATGAAATATAGTAAATAATTAACAACGTTTATTCTACACATTTACTATTACTTATAAGTTAACATTTCATCACGTATGTTATAGAACTGGTTATATTAAGCAGTTATTTAAAATTAATTAGTAAATTTACCCATTGGTTGTTTTTTATTACACATGTTTGGAAAATAAGTAAACAAACCATAATTTAGAAATCTAAACTCAAAAATTCCGAAATCGCTATGAGTACGGATGCATTAAACAATTCGTTGGTTCAAAACTGGGGAGACAAAGTAATTTTAGTTGTAGAAGATGTTGATACAAATAAAATCTTTTTTGATGCCGCTTTGCGTAAAACCAATGCAAAAATTTTGTGGGCTAAAGATGGTAAAGAAGCCATCACCCTTTTTACTGATAATAAGATCGATCTGGTATTGATGGATCTTCAGCTACCTATTATGGATGGCTACACTGCAACCCGCGAAATTAAGGCTATTAACGCTGAAATTCCGGTAATTGCACAAACAGCCCACGTTATGTCGGGCGAAAGAGAAAAATGTCTTGAAGCTGGCTGTGATGATTATTTAGCGAAACCCATTCGACTTCAGATTCTGATGGACACGCTTTCAAAATATTTGAACAAATAAAAAAAGCTGCCTTTTGGCAGCTTTTTTTTTATAATATCTTCACTTCTGTTCTTCTGTTATTAGCCCGCCCTTCTTCGGTATCGTTGGAATCAAGTGGTTGGCTAAATCCATATCCCTTATATTTTAACTGACTTGCCGCCACTCCCTGGCTAATCAGATAATCGTATACTTGTTTTGCTCGTTTCTGAGCCAGATTATTGTTATAAGCAGCTGTGCCCACATTATCGGTATGCCCTCCAATTTCAGCTTTTACTTCTTTATTCATGTTTAATAAGCGAACCACATTATTAAGCTCAATAAACGATTCGTCTTTAAGTACATATGAATCAGTTTCGAAAAACACATTACGTAACACAATCTTTTCTCCCGACTTAATGCGACTTAAATAAATATCTAATATTTGAGGATTATCCACAGAGCTGATATTGTTTACATCAAAATAGCTGGAGTAAAACAAATACCCTTCTTTTTCAACATTTAAACCATATTGATTACCCAAAGGAAGACAGAATAAAAACTCGCCTGAGTAATCGGTTGATTCAGCTAAAACAGCAGTTCGTCCCTTAGCCAGATCAGACACCTTTAACAATGCACTCAACTGTTTTCGGGTTTCTTTATCAAATACCCTACCCTTAACATATGCCGATGGATTAGGTCTGATTCGGTCAGGCATTACAAACTGATATAAATCTTTGCTAAACTTCCCATCTTTTTCACCATCCGACGAAAAATAACCAACATCACCTTTGGCATTTAAAACCAATCCAATCTCATCAGCTTCGGTATTTAATGGATATCCTAAATTAACAGGAGCTGTCCACTCTCCCATTTCATTCTGACGAGAAAGAAACAAATCCATCTTACCCATACCCGGCCATCCTTCCGAAGAAAAATACAGTGTCTGATTATCGTGATGAATAAAAGGAGAATTCTCATCGGCCGGAGTATTTACATTATCACCCAAATTTTCAACATCTCCAAAATAGGGTGATCCATCCTTTTTATATCCTAATAGCGAAGCTTTCCATATATCCTTTTTCCCAACACCACCCGGACGACTGCTAACAAAATACAATGTTTTACCATCTGACGAAAAACTAGGCTGCGATTCCCAAAAAGGTGTATTAACAGGCGCCCCCAGGTTAACAGGTTCTGTCCATCCGTTTTTTGTTCTTTTTGAGAAGTATAAATCACAGCTACCCTTTGAATCTTTGCGACTACAAGCAGCAAAAAACATCCAGTTACCATCAGCACTTAACGATTGTGCTCCTTCATTTCCATCGGTATTGATGGAAGTAACAGCTTCGCGTATGGTCCAAACACTGTCTACATATTCCGAAGTATAAAAATCTTCTCTGAAATTAAGAGCATTCTTTTGTAAATCGCTTATTCTAAATGCCAATGTATCGCGAGGCACCAATACTGTATATACCAGTTTTTGCCCGTCGGCACTAACGCTTGGCCAATATTCGTCGTACAAACTGTTTACATGTTCACCTAAATTAACCGGAGCAATTTTAACAGGATCGGCAACCGCCTTAGCTGCAAACTTAGATTTATGTACATATGCTAGTGCCTTGGCTTTTGAGCGCTCGCTTCTCACTTTATCCATATAACGGTTCATCCAACCTTCAACAGCGGCATAATTGCCCACATTAAACTGAGCTACCCCCATATTGTAAAAAGCCGAAACAAAATACATACTATCAACATCAATAGCTTTGCCTATACAATCAATCTCTTTATTATATTGCGATGTTCTGAAGTAAATATCTGCTTTTAATAAATAAGCCTCTATAAAGCTATCATCTTTTTTAATGGCCTCATCTAAAAGTCGAATTGATTCATCCAGATTATCTTTCCCATACATCTCTTCGGCAGAAGCATATAAGGCAACCGCTTTTTTTGAAGTAGTATGTAAACTCCATTTACTTTTTTTAGAAGATTGAGCCTGCAATACCGTAAAGACACACATGCTTAATAGCACATACATTAAACTTTTTCTCATTCAAATACAATTAAAATTTGCAGAAAGAACACCTTACAACAACCAATATTCTTCTCTTTTATCAAAGTTAAGAAAAGAAAAACACTTGTACGTATTATCCTAGTGAAACAAGCTGATATAGCTCTTTATTCGCAAGGAGGAAGTGCTGAAGCTATAATATCTCTGGTTTTTTCGCGAAGCTCATCCTGACGATCCATATATTCCAATGTATTGATAGGTTCATGAATGTGCATCTGCACTTTACCTGGCAACAAATTCAGTCCTTTGTTATATATTTTGTGAGTATTTACCAATGTAACTGGCAAAATGGGCAATTCCAACTCAAAAGCCAGCTTAAATGCACCCTTTTTAAAACTGCTCATTTTATTACAACCACTTCGGGTTCCTTCGGGAAAAATAACTACTGAAGTACCATTAATAAGTTTTTGTTTGGCCTCAGCAATTGATTGAACAGCAGCCCGAGGTGACGAACGATCTAAAAAAATATGCCCTACTTTATAACTCGCATATCCAATGGCAGGAGCTTTACGCAGCTCCTTTTTCATTATCCACCTAAAATCAATCCCCAGCCATCCATACAAAGTAAAAATATCGTAACCACTTTGGTGATTGGCCACTATTACATACGATTGTTTCTTTTTAATATTCTCTCGCCCCGTAACCGCTACAAACATTGGTGTGACATATCCCGTTAACCTCGACCATGTTGCCCCCCAAAAACTCCCTACCTTTGGATTGATTACAATTGAAAACGTGGCCGCTAAAAACGAAAACAGCACACTAAACACAAAAAACAATGGAATAAAAATTACAAACTTATATGGTTGATATAGCCAATAACCTATTTTCTTCATTACTCTGTATTACAATTTATTCTATGAAATCAGCCAAAGACGGTTGTTAATTCGACAACAAAAATAAAAATTTGATAAAAACTATTATCATGAAACATGCATTCGGCAATAGATTTTAATTTAACTCAATTATTTTTGTAGCTGAATAAAATTAAAAAGATGATTAGCATTCCTCATAACTGTACCGATTGTAAACTATGCGAAAAGATATGTCCGACATTATCTATCGATATAGATAAAAAAACCATTAATAATAACTGTATTGAGTGCTATCAGTGTCTGGCTGTTTGTCCGGTTCGAGATGAGCATACCGATGCAGAAATACTCGGCCCTACAATTAAGAATGCTGTTCAACCATTTGATTTTGAAACCCTACTTCAGCAACGTAGAAGTGTTCGGATTTTTAAAGATCAGAAAATAGAAAAAAACAGCTTAATTGAGTTTGTTAACCATATGAAGTTTAGTCCAAGTGCCAGTAATACCAGAGCTCTGGAGTTTACCATTATCGAAGACAAAAACACATTAAAAGCAGTAAATGACCTAACTATTTCCACATTAACAAATACGTTTAAACACGGTGTTAATTGGTTTACCAAACCATTGATAAAAGCTTTTATGGGATCGACAATCTATAATGAAATGTATGCTTCGAAAACCAAATTTATGCGTAAGGCAGCTTTTTATCCCAATATGATTTGTTACAACGCTCCGGCATTAATCCTGGTTCATGCAAAAAAAACACCCACTAACATGCCCGAAAGTGATGCTAACATTTGGTTAGGTATGGCCATGCTTTATGCTCAAACATTAGATTTGGCAACCTGTACAAACGGTTACATTATTAATGCTGCAAAACGAAATAAAGAACTGAGACAAAGGGTGAATATACCTGATCATCATGGTATATACGGAGCTTTGTTAATTGGTTATCCTCAAACAAAGTACATTAATAGAATAGATCGACCAGAGCCTAAAGTTCAATTTATATAAAATCGGAAGGTATTACATTAATACCTTCTAAATCGGACAATACCTTAAAAGCATCATCCTGTGTTTGCCCACAAATTAACGATTCCGGGGTAAATCCCCCACATACTTTCGGACGATTGGGATGACCAAATATACCACAAGAAAAATCGTTGCGTAAATTCACACACCTTACCCCTGCCGGCTTGCCCTGTGGCATACCCGGAATAGGTGACGATATACTGGGCACAATACAACACGCTCCACAATTCGATCTACATTCCATTGGTATCATCAATATTTAAATACTTGGCAAAGTAAATACATAAAACAATTTTAACCTTTTAACTAAGCATGTTTTTTGCTTTGTTGGTTGAAGGCTCATTAAATTCATTCCAGATTAAACCAGTTAATCATACAAATGTACCTCATCAATAGCCATACAATAACATATGGCATTTACCTATACTCTTCTATCTTTGCGAGCTTTTTATATACAAGATGTAAACCATGTGGTTTTAAAGAACTGTGAATTAATAATACATAACATGAAATCGGAAAATACGCCAAAAGATAACACACTAATTTTTTCAGAAGGCGATCGAATTAACGGTATCGTCACTGATATTCGCGATTATGGTTGCTTGGTAGAAGTTGAGAATGGTATAAAAGGCCTTATCATGGTTTCGGAAATGAGTTGGTTAACTCATAACATCCACCCTTCGAAATTATTAAGTGTTGGTGACCCTATCGAAGTATATGTGCTCGATTTTAATAACACAAGAAAAACTCTCTCGTTAAGCTTAAAACGATGTCAGCCCAATCCATGGGAACAGTTTGCATCGAAATATAAAGTTATGGATACACTTACCGGAACAATCGAATCCATTACTAATATTGGTATTTTTGTAATATTAAACGATGGTGTAAAAGGTCATATCTTTCCTATGGATATTTCTGAAAATTTAGAAATAGAAAAACTAAGCAAAGGCGATCAGTTAGAAGTTACAATTCTTAGCATTGATAGCGACCGTGAGCGTATTTTTCTTAAACCAAGATAATTCTAAAAAAGGCGATACCGATTTTTACAAATCGATAAAAAAGCAAAAAATAACCTGAGTGAGGTTGTTAATAAGATGAAACATAAAAAACTCCTGGCTAATTACTTTCAACCAGGAGATTTCTATCTACTCAACTCTAATAAATGTGTCTTAGTAGACTTATACACATTAATATCCTATTGTAAAACGTTCGTGGTGATGTGCTGGAGTTTCCAATTCGTCAATCATGGCTTTTGCATAATCCTGAACCGATATTTTACTCTCACCGTTATCGTTTACAATTAAATCATCTTTACCCAAACGATACTCGCCAGTGCGTTCGCCCGGCTCAATGGTTCCGGCTGGCGAAAAGAATACCCAATCAATGTCTTTCTCTTGTGTTAGAGTATTCAAATAAAACTCACCAAGCGATTTTACTCCCCCCATAATTTCTTCGGGTATAGCACCAGAATCAACTACACGCAAACCAGGAGCTACAAATAAAGTTCCGGCTCCACCCACAATAAGAAAACGTTTTACTCCTGCCTTTTTAACCCCTTGTAAAATTGCCGGATATGTTGTTAATATTTCATCGTAAATATTAGCATTGGCCCAGCCAGGGTTATAAGCACTGATAACAGCATCGGCATCTTTGGCTATTTCAGAAACTGCATCAGCATCTGAAACATCAGCCTTAACAACCTGAAGGTTGGCATTTGCGATTTTAATTTTTTCAGGGTTACGAACTACTGCAACTATCTGAATACCTCTGTTTAATGCTTCGTTTAAAAGAGCTGAACCAATAAATCCACTTGCTCCTATTAATACTACTTTTTTCATATCTGTACGTTTTATTATTTCTAATATTTTGATGATGTAAAAGTACAGGCTTGTAACAGTGTATTGATAATACATATCCGGCAGAAAATGGTAAATCTCCGCCGTCCCTAATTTTCAATGCTCTTTCCGGAATTCCACGGGGGTTAGCTTTGTATGTTTTTTAAAGTACTTATTAAAATATGAAGGCTCTTCAAAACCAAGATCATACCCAACTTCTTTAATACTAAAATTACTGTATATCAATAAGCGCTTAGCCTCTAAAATAGTTCGAGAATCAATATACACTTTGGGTGTTTTTCCGATAATGGCTTTTACTTCTCTCGATAATACTTTTTCGTTCACATTTAAAAGATCAACATAGAATTCGGTATTCTTATTTTCTTTATAATGATGTTCCACAGCATTGTAAAAGAGGCGAGCCACATTATTGACTGGTATATTGGTAGTTTTCGAAAACTGTCTTTCCGATTCAAACAGAATAATGCGCAGATAACTTTGGGCAATTTCCAACTGATAGTTTTTATCTCCTTGCTTCAGTTCATTTTCAAGTAAGTCGGTTAAATCACTAATTAATATTGGGCAAAGAGAAATTACTTTGTTGCGACGAACGGGGTTAAAAATCTCGGAGGTGTACATAAAATTAGCATCCATTTCGCTAATGCTAAAGAATGAATTGGTAAATAATATCAGTTTACCGGTGTAATCCGAATGTACATCAAACGCACACACCTGCCCGGGAGTAATTATTAAAAGCTCGTTTTCTTTTATTGTTATTTCCTTAAAATCGATATTAAAAACAGCCTCACCTGTTGTGAGCCAAACAATTTGAAAAAATGTAGCTTTATGAGGCCGCCCCAGTAATTCAGGAAGTTCTTTAACAAACTTCAAGTCCTTAACTTCTATTTCAATGGGTAGTTTCTTGAAATTAAATATTTGAATACCATCCGTCATTTTTCAAAAGTAGCAAATATTGGAGTATGAGTGGTTAATTGGTTACAAATACTCAATACTTATAAAATGCAACAAACCCTAATAATACATCAAATAAACATGTACACCTTATAACCTCTAATGATTAATTACCTCGTTCATCTTCCTATTCTTCCTATGTATCTATCCCTTCTTACTACAACAATACATTGTAATACTAAAGAATATCGATAGATAAAAAATCTGTATTTTTGCGCTTAGTAAAATCAACACGGTGCATTCGAATCTTTTCAAACAATTTCAAGCAGATATAAGTAAAATAGATCTTCCTGATCAATTTCCTTTTCCGTTTACCAACGAACCTCATCAGTTGTGCCGTTTGGCAGCTCTGGAACTCATGAAAAATCTCAGTCAACAATCAGGATGGAATCAGATATTTGGTTTAACGGATAATGAAGCTTCTGTTGGAAAAATGTTTGGGGTATTGGTAGTGCAAGATTCTGAAAATAATGTTGGATACTTATCCGGTTTTTCGGGAGCAATTGATGGTTGCAACAACTATACGGGTTTTGTTCCTCCGGTTTATGATTTATTAAATCCTCAGGGCTTTTTTAAAATTGGAGAACAAAACCTGAGCCAGATAAATACTAAAATCAATCAACTCGAAAATAGTATAGAGCTAAGCACGGCAAAAAACGAACTTAAACTGGCCAAAACGGAGTTCGATATCCTACAAACCAGCTGGAAAAACCGATTGAAAAACAACAAGACTCTACGTAAAACACAACGCATTAATGCCCAGGATACCAAGGAGGGTAAAGAACTGGAGCAATATCTTGATGAATTAAACAGAGCCAGTCAACTTGAGAAAATTGCATTTAAAAAAGCAATGGCTGAGCAAAAAAGTATCGTTGAATCTATCGAAAAACAGATTCACCAGCTTATTGCGCCCATCGAGGAACTTAAACTGCTTCGAAAAAATAAATCGGCACAGCTACAACGCGATATATTTCATCATTTTCAATTATTAAACAGCAAAGAAGAACGCATTACGGTTACCGATATATTTCATAATATGGGTGAAGAATTTCCGCCTGCCGGAGCGGGCGATTGCGCTGGCCCTAAACTTTTGCAATTTGCGTTTCAACATCAGTTAAAACCCATTGCCTTAGCTGAGTTCTGGTGGGGAAAATCGCCCAAATCAGAGGTTCGAAAACACAAACATTTTTACCCTCCCTGCCGAAGTAAATGCGTCCCCATTATGCAACATATGCTTAAGCATTTTAATGTGGCTGACGATCCAATGGCCAGTCTGATGAAAGCACCCGATGATCTCGAAATTATTTTTGAAGATCAATGGTTGATGGTCGTTAACAAACCCGAACAATTTCTGTCGGTACCCGGAAAAGAAATATCCGATTCGGTATATCAACGCATTAAACAAATGCGTCCCGAGGCAGAAGGACCACTATTGGTTCATCGATTGGATATGGCTACTTCCGGCCTTCTATTGATTGCCAAAGATTCGCAAACCCACAAGGCTCTTCAAAGCCAGTTTATAAAACGTACTACCCAAAAGCGTTATGTCGCCCTTCTTGATGGAATCATTGAAAAAGACAATGGAACCATTGATTTACCCTTACGTGTTGATTTAGATAACCGTCCACAACAGTTAGTATGTTACGAGTATGGCAAATCAGCACGTACCCATTGGCAAGTCATTAATCGTAAAAACGGAAATACTCGTGTTTATTTTTATCCGGTAACAGGTCGTACCCACCAACTACGGGTTCATGCGGCACATTTCGAAGGATTAAATTGTCCTATTGTAGGAGATGCTTTATACGGACAGGCTTCTAATCGCTTGTACCTTCATGCCGATTGGCTTGAAATCACACATCCACAAACCGAAAAAAGAATATCCTTCTCCTCTCCTGCTCCTTTTTAATTACTTTTCTAATTAAATTTTCATCCATATAAAGGAAGTTTTCATTATTAAAATAAACACTACTGACATACTGTTGTCACTACCTCCACTTTTCTTTGCATTATCAATCTAAAACAAACAAAATATGGAAACAAAAAATGTAGCACCCACAACAGTAGCTGTTCACAGCATCAAAACATCATTATCAACCATTAGCAATGCCGTTGGAGTAATTCCGAATATGATAATGGAAGAAATTCAAAAGCAAAACATCCAGCCTACAGCTCCACAAATTTGGCATTACATCGATTGCGACGGACAGATGGATTCTGAATTCAACCTTGATATTTGTGTTCCCGTAGCAAAAGCAGGTAAGGAAAATGAACAGATATCGTTTAAAGAATTAGATGCCTTTAAATGCGTTACTGAGTTGCATCATGGGCCGTGGAGTGAGTTAGGTGCAGCCTATGAGAAACTATTTGGCGAACTGGCGCAACAAGGTTTTAAGCCATCGGGACAATGTCGCGAAGTGTATCATCATTGCGATTTTGAAGATCAGAGCAAATGTACAACTGAAATACAAGTGGAGGTACTCTAATTTAATTACTTTTATAGAGTCGAACGGTTTGACCTGAGCCGTTCGGCTTTTAATCCCGACTAAAATGAAAACAGACAAACCAATTGTTAACACCCCTGAACTAGTAGCCTACTGTGGCTTATATTGTGGCACCTGCTCAAAATATAAAAATGGCAAATGCCCCGGATGTGCAGGCAACAAAAAAGCAAGCTGGTGTAAAATACGCACCTGCAACATCGAAAACAACTTTACCAATTGCTCGCATTGTACCATTACAACTCCGGCAGACTGCAAAAAACTAAATAACGCAATAGGTAAAGTTTTCAAGTTTATTTTCAAAACCGATCGCATTGCCAGTCTGCAATACATTAACAGTACGAGTGAATTACAATATGCTGAAAAAATGGTGAGTTTAAATCAGATGTCTATCAAAACCAAACAAACCATTTAGAAGTGAATCGTATTGACCGCCTAAGCGCCATATTAATACAGCTTCAGAGCAAAAATGTAGTTACTGCTAAAGAAATTGCCGATCGATTTGAGATTAGCCTGCGAACGGTTTATCGCGACATCAGGTCTTTAGAAGAAGCCGGCATACCTATTGGAGCCGAAGCCGGGGTTGGTTACTTTATCAATCCGGGATTTCATTTGCCTCCCATCATGTTTACCAACGAAGAAGCTTCTGCATTTTTACTGGCCGAGAAACTAGTTGGTAAGTTATCGGATGCCAACATAGCGGCATCGTTCGAAAGTGCTTTATTTAAAGTAAAGTCGGTATTGAAGCAAAACGATAAAGATCATCTCAATATTTTATCTGATAAAATCACCGTTTTTAATCATGGAAGTGCTGATTGTAAGCAAAACCTGTTTTTACATGAGATACAGATAGCCCTGGCAAACAAACAACTATTAATAATTGATTACACTGCCAATTACAATGGAGAACACAGCCAACGAACCATTGAGCCCGTCAGTTTATGTAACTATGATATGCGATGGCATTTGATAGCCTATTGTCGATTACGTAATGATTATCGTGATTTCAGACTTGATCGGATTTCGTCATTAACCATTCTAACTGAAAAGTATGACGAAAAGAATCATCTGTCGTTGAATGAATATTTCGAACAGATGACCAAAGAAACGGACTTATATTCCATCGAATTAAAAATTCATGAAAGTATTGTCGAAAAACTGGCCTCATCGAAATATTGGTTTGGTTTGGTGGAAGAAACCAAAGAAGGCAACCATTACATGATGCGATTTGCTAATTCCGATCTGGTATCGTTTAGCAAATGGACATTAAGTATGGAGGATAAGGTAGAAATTCTTTCTCCTCCTGAATTGAGTGATATGGTTATTAAAAATGTAGAACTTTTAACCAAACATTACCTAAAATAAGCGGTAGATAGCGCCTTATTTATGCTCCATTAATTTCTTCAACGCTTCTACATCTTCACCCGTAAGAATTTGTACAGCTTGCGTTATCTTCTCAATATTCCAATCCCACCATTTTAGCTGTAAAAGAACCTCAATCTGTTCATCAGAAAAACGCTTTCGGATTGTTTTTGCCGGATTTCCTCCAACTATCGTATAAGGCTCAACATCTTTGGTAACGGTTGAATTGGAGGCTATTATAGCTCCGTCACCAATTGTTACACCCGGCATAATAGTGGCATTAAACCCAATCCAAACATCATTACCAATAATCGTATCTCCTTTGGTGGGATAACTCTTGCCATTCATAGCATCTTGCCATGCTCCACCAAAAATGGCAAATGGATAGCTACTAATTGAATTACTTAAGTGATTGGCTCCATTCATTATAAACGTAACATTGGAGGCAATCATGCAAAATTTACCAATAATCAGTTTGTCACCAATAAAATCGAAATGGTACTTTACATTTTTCTCAAAATTATGCGGATCCTCAAAATCATCGTAATAAGTATAATCACCCACCAAAATATTAGGATTGCTTATTATATTTTTTAGAAAAACCAGGTTTTGGTAATGTGCTAATGGATAAGTATTGTTTTTATCAGGAATATGCATTGTATCATCAAGTTTTGTGAAAGATTTATTTACTGAATTCGTGGCTAATACTTTGGTAATAATCCCCCAATTTATGAATTCCATACTTGGGTGCAATCATATCCGAAGCCATAGCCGACAAAAAAAACTCAATTGGGCCATATATTTTCGAAGGTAAAAAAGTTCGTACCAAACCCAAAGTAAAAACCCTGATCCAATCAGGTAAATGTACAATTTTTACTGGTTGATGAAGCGTTTTTAATGCCAGAGAAGCAATCTGATTCTGTGTAAAAACTTCGGGACCTCCCACTTCTATTTCTTCATCATTAGTATGAATACTATCCAAACAAACTCTGGCTAAATCAGCGCCATGTATAGGGTTTAATGAACTTTTGCCAGTGCCAAACAAATACACCTTGCCTTTTTGAGCCATATTCAAAAAATCCTTCAGATCGGAGGAAAAGCCATTGGGCCGAATGATGGTATAGGCTAAGCCCGAAGCTTTTAACTCGTCAACAAAATGTTCTTTTGCCTCACATATTTTCAGATTCCTCATATTCTGACCATTTAACACCGAGACATATACAAATTTTCTGACACCTGCTTTTTTGGCTTCTTGCAGTAAATTATGATTGGCTCCATAGTCAACATCCATATAGCTTAACCCATCTTTTTGTCGTGTAATACCCACAGTTGAAATAACCGTATCTACCCCATATAACACCCCAGGTAAAGTACTGTTATCTGTCAACTCAACTTTTACTTTTGTAATATTTTCGCTTTGGTAAGCTTCCAACTTTTGCAGGTTTCGAGCTAATAAAAGTCCGTTGATATTATTTTGCGATACTAAGGCTTCTGCAATGCATTTTCCTAAGTAACCGGTTGAACCGGCTATAGCTATCTTTTTCATATTACTGCAAGAAAGAATTTAAAATTCGTTGTGCAAAATGGTTTCAATAATGGTATTTCGGGTAAAGGCTGTATTATCTTGCTCATTACTCAAAGCGATAATAACACCTTCCGATTCGGGTATAAATCCAATTAACGACGAAAAGCCATCAATATCACCACCGTGCCAGATGAATTTTTTATTGTTTATAGTACTCACAAACCACGACATCCCAAAAACAGTTGTTTCTGCTGCTACATCCATTCCCCATATCACATTCTTCTCTTCATCGGTTAACCATTCATCACCCATCACAGTCTTACACCATATTTCCATATCTTCAACTGTACTGGTCCAGCAACCAGCCCCAATCGTAATTGGCATCGGATAATCCGAAACATTTTGAGTTCCGTTATAACCTTGGGCATATCCTTGCGAAGGTATGGTGTTTGTACCCAATTCGGTATGTTGCATATGTAAAGGCTGTAAGATATGCTGAAGAACGTAACTCTCGTAACTAATGCCGGCTAATTTCTCAATCAGAAGGGCCGCTAACAAATAATTAGAATTTGAATACTGCATTGAAGTGCCTGGTTGAAATAACCATCCTTCGGTTGAAACATATTCTTCGAGTAACTCAAAAATCTCCATTGGCGAAATATCTTCACCTGTTTTTGCAGCATCTTCAACCATTGAAACATAGTCGGGTATGCCACTTTGATGCCGTAATAACTGACGAAGCGTTATTTCTGAGAAAGCAGAAAAAATAGGATCTAAATCGCTTAACGATTGATCAAAACCAGCAATTAAACCATCCCTTTTTAATTGAATAATAGCCATTCCGGTCAACGTTTTACTAACAGATCCTATTCTGAATTTTGTAGTAACTGTATTCAATTCTCCTGTTTTGTGGTTTGCCTCACCCAACCCTTTACGAATAATATCATTGCCCGATTTGGAAATCAACACAGCACCATTATAACCTAACTCTTCAAAAAACAATTGCGCATTGGAGTAATCTATCGGAGTGCTTGCCGGCAGGTCATCCTTGCTACACGAAACACAAAGCACTACAATGGCAATGAATAAATAAATGAACTTTTTCATAAGCTTACAAAATATCCTTTTATGGCTACTCTTTAATTTTTATTGAGTAATACTAATATCTTAACTAATAATTTCACTGATTCTTTAACTTCATCGGTTTGATTTAAAGTGCCTGACAAATACACATCTAATTCAGGACAATAGTACATAAACGAGCCCGTAATGCCCGAATGACCTATTAAAGTTAAATTGGGTAAGATGGGGAATAATTCTTTAAACACAATCCTTCTTAATCCATAACCATATTCCATCCCATAGCTCTCGGGAATCCATTGTTGCATGGTTACCAATGTGCTATCCGAAACTATCTTTCCGGAGAACAATGCCTCCTGAAATGTAATTAAATCAACTCCGGTTGAAACCAATCCTCCACCTGCCCAGTCGGCACTTAAGCTTTTCATGCCTTACACCTCATTATCACCCACAAAAACTTCGGAAAGCATAGCTGTTTGATGGATGGCTTGAGACCGATATAACATATAGGAATCCTTCATTTTTAAAGGGATGAAAAAATGCTCTTTGAAGAAATCATGTAAGGCTGTATGGCTTATTTTTTCAATGATAAGCCCCAGCAAAACATATTCTGTATCGCTATAATGATAATCGGTACCCGGCTTAAATAATGGTTTCATCTTTGTTTTGGCAAATTCAATGATTTCGGTTGCATCCCAAAATTTTTCCGGATTAGAAAACAACAATTCCAATCCATTCGGACTTCCATCAACAGTTGAATCTTCGAAATAATCAGGCAGACCAGAAGTATGCTGAAGCAAGTGTGCTATGGTTATCTGATATGAATAATCTATTCCGTTTAAAACATGAATGTTTAACATTACCGAATCGGGCAAATACCGACTTATCGGATCATTGAAACTGAGTTTTTGCTGCTCCACCAACATGGCAATAGCCGTTGCTGTAAATGTTTTACCAATACTGGCGGTGAAAAACGGATTGGAGGCTGTTACCTTCTTTCCATCTGCAAAGTGCCCTCCGGCAAAACTCCAATCTATTTCTTTCGTTGGTGAATAAATGGAAAGGAAGGCATTGTGCACATTATTCTTCTGTAATTCATCCCGGAAATATTCTTCTGTTTTTGAATGAACCTCGTTCAGCGAAAGACCATTATTACAAGCACTGAAAATCCATGAAGTAACAGCGAAAACAATCATCAGACAAACAATGTGAACTATTCTATTTCTCATCTAC
Organism: uncultured Carboxylicivirga sp.; assembly: GCF_963668385.1. Taxonomy (GTDB): domain Bacteria; phylum Bacteroidota; class Bacteroidia; order Bacteroidales; family Marinilabiliaceae; genus Carboxylicivirga. The sequence goes on along the minus strand of NZ_OY764327.1, from coordinate 3,421,411 downwards.
TTCCAATTTATGATAAAGCATTAAAACGCATATCCCAAAGAAAATTCTCCCAGAAAGCCATTCATAAATGTATAGTCATCGCGAAAAACATCTATTGCATCCAATGCTTCCTGACTGGAATTTTGAACCGTTAAATTATCATTGGTATAACCATAACCTAAAGCTAAATTTAGGGTAATGCCGCTTTTCCAAATCCATCTTTTACCCACATTTAAACCAAGAGTATATTCAGGTAGCGAAAATTCAAATTTACCCGATTCCAGCGTTCCATCGCCTTCTATTTTACGATAACGCGAGAAGATACCTGCATAAAACGAATTTAATCCTCCACCTATGTGATAACGATAATTTATAATCACGGCTTTGCCATTGGCATCTATCTCAGCATCGGAGTAGGTTTGTGGAATCGTTTCCAAATCGCCTCTAAGCACAACTCCATGATTTTTGCCAAACAAATGCTCAACGTTGGCCGAATAATAGCCAATAAAAATTCCACCCGGACAAACATTAATGGCTGTTGTAGCCGGACTAATCCATCTTTCCGATTCTTCCTTTTCTGTTTTCAATGCACTTTGCGCATTTACATTTGCGGCCCACACAACCACACCTACTGATATCAACCAATATCTTCTAATACTACTCAATCCTTTTTTCATCTTTGTTATTGATTTGGATATTAACATTCTACTTTTTCAACGCTACAAAGATGAAATCTAAATAAGAGCCATTCGTCTTAATTTATGATTCAGGACTAAATTGTGTAATTCAGGACTTTTTAATTCAACAAACTCTTGTGATCAATCAAGTTATTTATTTTGCTTCAACCAGCTACCAGGCGTTGTTCCGGTTGCCTTTTTAAAATAGGCGTTAAATACCGATTTGGAATTAAATCCACTTTCGTACGCCAGGCCAATAATAGTAAGATGCGCATACTTGTTATCTTTGGCAATAAGCTTAAAATGATTGAGACGATATTGGTTAATAAACTCATTAAAATTCATTTGTGTTTGAATATTAATCAGGAATGACAATTTATTGGGATGAAATTGTACTGCATCAGCCAAACCGGCAAGACTTAACTGAGGATCAAGATAGGGTTTAGCAGTATCAATAAAATCCTCTAATTTCTTCATTTGAAGTTGCAGTTCATGCTGATCAGCATTTAATGGATTAGAAGCTGGTTCAATTTCTCGATTCGCTTCATTCAACTCATCAATAAGATTGGATTGATAAAGCTGATGGAATTCATCAAATACATGTAAAGCCTCCAGTGATGGATCGAAGTGGTAATTTATTACCTGCCCCCGTTTCTGATCAATATATTGATGTAATAATTGCAATGCCTGGCTTTTGTAGTTTGAATTGGCCATGATAAACAATTCATAGGGTACCATCTGCGCCTTTTGCGAAACAGCAGTTGACCATTCATCAATTTGATCGCTTTTCAACGTTATATTTCCATCATTAATGACATCAAAATAGGTTCTTTTTAGATCTGCATCTTTCCTTTCAGCCACCATCAATTCGAATTCATCTTGCCTATTCAACCAAATAAGGCAAAGTGTTTTCACCTCGTAAGCCAATACAAAATCAGGATTAATGAAAAGAGCCTGATTAAGGTATTGAAGCGCTTGCTCAAAATCTTTTTGAAAATAGCAGATGTGTGCCTGTGTATAAAAATGATTCGCCGACATTGGATCTACCTCCATGGCGCGTTTAATATATTCTTCTGCTTTGGCCCATTTACCATGTGCAATAAACAACTCTGCCATGGCTTCAAGTCCATCGGTGTATTTGGGGTGAAGCTCTAATGTTTCGATCAACTGCTTATATGTTGACTTAAAATCCCACTCCATCCAAAAGGTTCGCCCAACAAATGACTGCCCGTATTCAGGCAATGATTTATTCAAATCCTGAGCGATCATAAAATAATCAATAGCTATGGCAAAACCTTCGTCTGATGGCATGTAGCCCCATGCAGCCAACAAGCCGTAGGCCTGTACCAATCCATAATACGAACGGGCAAATCCTTCATCGTGTTTGATGGATTGTTTATAGTAATCGGCAGCTTTTTTAATTGAATCAGGATCCCACTTAAGTTGGAAGAAGTGGCCTTTTAAGTACAATTCGTACGCTTTGATACTCTTTGTTTCGGTAGAAACGAGATGATCCTGAATGTTAAAATGCCCGTAATTCTCTCTGATCTTATCTGCAATTAACAAACTGATTTCATCCTGAAGAGCAAAAATATCCTCTAACTCCCTATCGAAGTTTTGTGACCAAAAATGAGCCCCGTCGTCAGCATTTATCAACTGCGCTGTTATACGCACCCTGTTTTTATATCTTCGAACGCTACCTTCCAACACCGCAGCAACACCCAGCTGGCGGGCTATTTCACGAATATCAATATGCTTACCTTTAAACGAAAAAGAGGAAGTGCGGGCAATAACCTTCAACTCTTCAATTTTGGTTAAAGCATTAATTATTTCCTCGGTTACACCATCGCTAAAATACTCATTCTCTTCATCATTACTGATGTTCATAAATGGCAAAACAGCAATGGACTTTTCAGCTACCTTCTGGGCTCCCCTAATAAGATTCATTCACAAATTCAATGTCAGGTTTTATCAATTAACAAATTTGATAATTTAATGTTGAAATGCCATAATACTTCCTTTTCATATACAATTTTTGTGAAACATTAGTAGTACCCATTAATTGGCATCCCATCTTATTGGATTAGGTGTTGCAAAACCCACAATACCCGCCCCGCCACTCACATTGTAATGTATTTTAACAGGCTCTGAAAAAGGACTTTCTCCATAATACGAGTTGGCATCTACACTTTTATAATACAGATATAAATCCTTACTAATCTTTTGCACATCAATAACAATATTGCTTATAAATTCTTGTTCATTTCCGTTTAAGAAAGAAAAATCGGAATAATTATATAGTTCAAAGTTCAAGTTATAATCCGAACCATTAAAAAAACTATCATCGAATACTCCATAAATATTTGGAGGCATATCAGTAAAATCTTCATTCCCTGGAACCGTATTTCCATTCAAAACCGGATCTTTTGATGCAATTTCGCATTGCTGTAAATTGTTAACGTTAAAATAGATCTCATCTTTAATAAAATCATATTCAATTTCGGGCATCCAAGCCACCAACCGATAATAATCATCACCCGATGGATCGTCAATGGCACACATAACTTTAATGGAGGAATAACTATAATCATACATAGATTTTTTTATTTCCATGGAGGTAATTCCGGCTTTTGATTGAACAGGTAATTCTCCTTCGGCTTCAATAGATGTATAATTAGGATGAGTTACTTCCACACGAATATGCTGACCTACTTCTGCTTTAGGTGAAAATCTATACTTTCCCGAATTATAATACTGACCTTTTTCTTGCTCAACATCATCAATAAAAAGAGAACAGTCCGCATCTATAATATTGATATAGCTTTCGGTTTCGAGTATCTGGTTACTTTGAGTTAACTGACAACTAATAATAGAATCGGGATAAATAACCGCGTTTAAAACCATAAAATTAGGTTTTAAACCCAGATTTAGTTCTATCACTTTTTCACATGCAGAAACGCTAATCAGCACGATGAATAGTATAAACAATTGGATCTTCTTCATAAGTTAAAATGTGTAAGAATAGGAAATGGAAGGCAAAATTGGGAATAAAGAAACCTGCTTCACTTTTTTCTGCGATGTGTACTCCGATTCATCAATGTAAATGTAGAAAGGGTTCTGGCGATTGTAAACATTATAAACGCTAATGTTCCAGGTTCTAATACCGTGTTTCTTCTTTTTATGAAAATTAACACCGAAATCGAGACGATGATAATTAGGCATTCGGTAATTATTTCGGCCTTCCTGATAAGGTATCATTTCTTCATAATCATACGAAAAAACACTTAATCTTTGCACATTATGAGTTGGTATTGTCAGGGCATTTCCCGTTCCAAACACCCAGGTTGCGCCAAAATCAATCCTGTCATTTGGCTTATGCGAAAGAACAATACTAACATCATTTCGTCGATCGTAACGCGCAGGAAACCAATTTCCCATATTCAAATTATCGAACTGACGATTAGTTTTAGCCCATGTATATCCTATCCAACCGCTAGTTTTTCCTACATCTTTACGCACCATTAGCTCAACTCCATAAGATTCTCCCTGTCCTACTTCCACCTTATCTTCCCAACCAGTTGAACTTCCAAAAAACGAAGCTCCTTCTTTATACTCAATCAAGTTATCCATCTTTTTATAAAAAGTTTCGGCCGACAAAGTGTACTTTAAACTAGGATGATATGCAGCTCCAATTGCCACCTGATGCGATAATTGGGGTTTAATACGCTGTGTAGATGGCAACCATAAATCGGTTGGCAATCCAACTGTTGAATTACTTAGTAAATGAAGATATTGCTGCATTTTGGCATACGATGCTTTTAAACTAAGCTTATCGTTAACTAAAAAGCGCAAACTCGCCCTTGGCTCAATGGAAGTATATAAACTTTGCTCTACATCAAATCCAGAAAAATGTAAACCAATGTTAGCTTTTAAACGAGACGAAATTTCCCAATCATCTTCAATAAACAAATTAATTTCGTTGGCATGTGTTTTTTGATCACCAAAAGCCAGGTTGATATCATTATCTTCACTGTCATCACCATTGTATGTTTCTACTCCAGGAGTAAACAAATGATGCATCAATTGTGATCCGAATTTAATCTGATGTTTCAAATGAGGATACCAGTCAATTTCTATCTTTGCTGCAACATCATCAATTCCTGACTTGTAACGATAAAAAACATCTCTCCTTAACTCATTATCTTCCCATTCTTTGGAGTCGTTTGATACCTGAAATGAATACTTGCTATAGGTAATGGTAGTATTACTAAATAATTTAGGATTATAAATATGATTCCATCGTACAGCTGATGTTATATTTCCCCAAAATATTTTACTCCTGTCATCACTCGAATACAACTCGACATAATTATCGTCCGAATAATATCCACTATTCTCCTCATATGCATCTTTAACAGTAGCCTTATCTCTGCCAAAATAAGCACTTAAATACACCCGATCTTTTTCCGAAAACTTATGATTAACCTTTGCATTCATATCATAAAAGAAGTATCCCGCCTGCGTTTCATCATTCTTCATAATTGGACGTGTAATAGCATCGACATAGGTGCGACGAGCTGAAAAATGAAATGCTGTTCTATCTTTTTTGATTGGACCTTCAACAAAGACTTTGGATGAAATAAGCCCCACCTGAACACCTCCATGTATTTCTTTTTCGTTCCCCTCCTTCATTCTTATGTCCACTACAGAAGAGAGTCTTCCGCCAAATCGAGCAGGAAAGCCTCCTTTATACAGCGATACATTTTTAACGGCATCTGGATTAAAAACAGAAAAAAATCCAAACAAATGACTGGCATTATACACCGGAACACCATCGAGTAAGAGCAGGTTTTGATCCGGTCCACCGCCTCTTACGTACAATCCACTGGTACCCTCTGATCCGGATTGAACACCAGGCATCAACTGCAAAGCTTTCATCACATCAGCTTCTCCCATAAAAGCAGGTAATGATTTGACCATTTCCATCGAAATCGATTCTTTGCTCATCTGCGAATCCAGCACCTTATTCTCAACTCTACCTCCAACAACTGTAATCTCTCCAATAGTTTTAAACTGTAATTGTACGTTTACAAACTGATTTTTTGTTAAATCAACACTGATGGTCTGTGGTTGATACCCCACATACGAATAGGTTATTTGATAGGAGCCTTCGGGAAGTGTTAAACTGTAAAAACCATATAAATTACTTACAGTTCCGGTAAGTGCTGAAGGATTATAAATATTTGCGCTTATTAATTTTTCGTTGCTAGCAAAATCAGAAACATAACCACTTAAGGTATATTTTTTCTCTTGAGCGAGAACAAAAAGTGCATGACTAAAGATTAGCCACAGCAAGAAGATTTTTTTCATTTATGTTAAGGTTAGGTCTACATAAGTAATGACAAATATAACCGAACCTACACTTATTTCAATTTTATCTATTTAATAAAAAGATACAATTACTATGATTAATTCTTTTTCAATTGCTTTGAAACATAGCTACGTAAATCATTCATATCGAAGGCATACTCTTTTTTTAACCTCCCTAACCTTTCTCCACTCTTTGATACAGGTACATTAATAACTTCAGCCAATTCGTTTACCGGAATACTGTATTTCTCACTTACGTCCTGCAAAGTCATTGAACCATAAATCTCAACATCATATTCAGCATGGTCTTCCGGGTGCTCTTTCGTTAATTGTAAATCTTGCTTACTATCATGTAAAATCAATGATTTATTATTCATCCTATTTCCTTCATGCTCTCCACTATGTTTTCCTCCCTCACTAATATCTGGTTTTAAAAACAACGGAACAATTGCAAATAGTACAGTTAATATCAGAAGTACTGCAGTTAAAAAAAGTCGTATTCCTTCATGAGGTATTATTCGACGATAAATTGATAAAATAAGCTTCCAGTGAAATATTATATGAAGCACGAGTAAGAATATGAGAATTAAGCCCAATATTAAGTGAAGGTTCCCCCATTCGTGACGGTCCATACCTAAAAAAGAAAGTTCAACATTTCTGCCATATACTTCAAATCGTTGCGATCCCGGAATGATAACGTACTCCATTAAAAAACCAATTCCAACAACTATCATCATTACAATGAACATCAATATATCAACAATAAAGTTGAACTTTACCTTACTTAATCTCATATCTTTACTATTAATGATTTAATGAATACGATCTAAATTCCGAATTAAAATAATATAATTCAATATCTCATCTTAATCTGTATTCATAATAAATAAGACAATTAACTTAAGCTGTTAATGCGAACAATTATTTACATTCAGACTTAAGGTATTATTTAGATACCCAGCAATAATTTTGTCTGATTCAAGATTAGGAGCACCCACTAAAACATTAATATTGTTTTGATTTAGTAATTGGATCGCTTTTTGTCCAATACCACCGGCAATAATATCTGTAACCTCTTTTTCTGATAACCATTTAGGAAGCAAACCTGGCTCGTGAGGAGGAGGTACTACTTTTTCTTTTGCAATTACATTATCGTCTTTAATATCAATAAGCATAAAGAACTTACAATGTCCAAAATGTGTATCTAAAACATCATCACCATTAACTGGTATAGCAATTTTCTTTTCCATTTTATTTTAGTTTTAATTATCGCATTAATTTCAAATAAATACATTATTTATGAGAATATTCTCATTTCAAATATAGTAAGAATATTCTCATTATGGTTTCTTTTTATATTTCTTTATCACTTTGCTCAACTTTTTACTGGTTTTTCTTATTTCTTAATTATTCTTTAACCAGTGTCTTCGATGATTTTTTTATATTCACACATTCAAAAGCAATACAATGAAAAGGAGAGATTTTATTAATACCGGATTGCTAACTGCTTTAACCGGAGCAATAGCAACTCCGACAATATTAGCAAGCTGTAAAAACGTTACCAGTAAAAAAGCTCGAAATATCATTTTTATGGTAAGCGACGGAATGAGTAACGGAACCCTGAATATGGCAGATTTACTTCTTCAAAAAAAAGAAGGTAGAGGAAGTACATGGATTGACCTTTATAGAAATAACAGAGCCGTTAAATCATTTTCCGATACTGCTTCAGCTAACTCATTAGTAACCGATTCGGCAGCCGGTGCATCAGCATGGGGAGGTGGAAGAAGAGTTAATAACAGCACCTTAAATGTTAATCCGGATGGTTCGGTTAACAAACCTATTTTACAAAAATTTAAAGATGCCGGAAAAGCTGTTGGTTGTGTTACAACAGTGCCTATTACCCACGCAACGCCAGCTGGTTTTAGTGTTAACTTTAAACACCGAAACATGCAGGATAAGATTGCATCAAAATATCTGCAGTTAAAATTTGATGTAATGATGGGCGGTGGTTTAGAATATTTCGACGGAACTAAACGCGAGGATAAAAAAAATATTTTTGGCGATTTTGAGCAAGCTGGTTTTCAGGTTGTGAAAAACAAAAGCCAAATGGCACAAGCAACAAAAAACAAACCTGTTATTGGTGTTTTCCACGAAGACGGTCTTCCTTTTAGCCTGGATTTGGAACAAGACGCCGATTTAAAAGCTAAAATTCCAACCTTGGCTGAAATGACTAATAAAGCCATTGACTTGATGAAGGATCAACCAGAAGGTTTTGTTCTTCAGGTTGAAGGAGGGAAAGTAGATTGGGCTGCGCATGCTAACGATACAGCGGCATTAATTTACGAACAAATTGATTTTGATAATGCCGTTACCGCTGCCATTAAATTTGCTGAAGGAAGAGATGATACTTTAGTTATTATTACTTCCGACCATGGCAATGCTAATCCAGGCTTGATAAAAAGCTCGAAAGTGGATAAAAAATTCGAGACACTTTTTAATGCTAAACACACAAACGATTGGGTTCTTTTTGGAATTAGTAAAAATGATAAACCTAAGCATGTTATCGAAAGAATTGAACACGCTCAGAATATTGTTATTTCAGATGAAGAAGCCAAAACACTACTGAAAGCATATGACTCACATGAAGAAGGCTTGTATAATGCTTACAACTTACCGTTTGAACCATTAGCTCAAATTCAGCAAAATTACACATCGGTCGGATGGTCTGGTATGAACCACTCAGCTGATTTTGTTGAGTTAGCTATGTTTGGTCCAGGTAGCGAGAACCTTCCTCCAATGGTTAAAAACTACGAGCTTCATAACTTTATGCTTCAAGCAGCCGAAGTAAATGATCTGGTGACTATATAGTATATTAAAATATTCAATTCTAAAAGGCTCTTTTTTAAGAGTCTTTTTTTTATCCCCATTAAAGTACTATCGATATTTTTTGTATCTTACTGCTACTTAATCGGAAGTCTTGATTTGCAGGGTTATTAATTACAAACAATAATTAATAACAAAATTATGAAATCAAGAGAATCACAAGAAGTGAATGCCGGCTCAATGGCCGACATCGCATTTTTATTACTTATCTTCTTTTTAGTTGCCACTACAATGGATTCGGATACAGGATTAACAACCCTACTACCTCCTTATCAGAACGAAGAAGATTTAAAAACACCTCCTAAAAATGACAGAAACGTATTTGAAGTACTGGTAAACGGAGAAAGCCAAATAATGGTTGAAAAGAAACTAATGAATATCAGTCAGCTTACCGAAGCAACTAAAAAATTCATCGTTAACCCTACTAATAATATGAATTTATCAGACAAAGAGCATAAAAAAATTCCTTTTTTTGGCTCGATGGAAGTAAGTAAAGGAATTATATCGTTACAAACCACAAATGATACCCCCTACCAAATTTATCTTTCGGTTCAAAATGAAATAGTTCGGGCTTTTAATGAGCTAAGAAATGAAGCAGCAATCAATAAATTTGGAAAAGAATATCAGAAACTTGAGTCAGCAGAAAAAGAGGCTGTCAGGCAGTTATATCCTAAACTTATTTCGGAGGCAGAACCTGTAAGAATGAATAATTGATAAAAAAAAAGCGGACATATTTGATTAACGTAATCTAACATGTCCGCTTACTATATTATTCAAACTATTTTACATTTTCCAGGCAATCGAAAAACTATAATTGTTCTTTAAAGCATTATCAGCCATTAAATAGGCAAAATCAAGATGAAATCCTGCTAATTTAACTCCACATCCTAAACTATAAAAGCTCAAGCCCACTTCTTCATTGCTGCTATGATAACCAGTTCTGATATCAACCAGAGTTTTATAACTATACTCCAAACCAACACCTACAGTCTGACCACTTTCATCATCACCATTTAGATAAGCTGCGTCAAGTTGTCCAGTTAAACTGTGATTTTCAGAAAACACTTTTTCGTATCCTACACCTGCAGCAAAAGTTAATGGTAAGGCAATCTCACTATTTTCGTAACTTAACTTTGAGCCAAGATTACGCACCATCACACCATAATTCAGTTGTTTGAATTTACTTTTAAAACCTAAATCAGCAAAGAATGCAGTTGCCGAGTTTCCTTCACTCAAGTCACTATTTAAATAGTTAAGAGTTACTGAAAACGCACTAACATCATTTAATTTGTAAGCATATCCTAACCCCAAGGTATAATCGCCAGGCGAATAAGTTCCGGTAACATTACCATTATTATCACTAATATCGAAATCAGGTTCTGCAAAGCTTTTGTACCCTAACGAAAAGTAATGTTTAAACCCTGCAGAATAAGCAGCTGTATAGCTATTAAAAGAATATCCATCGGTTAAATCACTTGCCCAAGGGCGATAATTATAGCCAATTTCGAGTTTATTATCCTCCATTGCATATGCTGCCATATTGGTATATATTCCATTTGATTGAGATGAAGTCAAATAGGTATTTCCCATAGCTACACTGCGGGCATCAACCGGCACAGAAAGTACACTTACGGATTGTGCAAATATATTTATTGAGATGAAAGTAAAGATACTTCCTAATATTATTGTTCTGATCATAACTTAACAATATTTCTTTCAAAGGATTGGGTTTTGTATTGAATTTTCAGTGTATAACTTCCGGTTGATAAACCTGAAAGATCTAACTGAGCTGGCGAGAAGGTAGTGATACTCGCTGTTTTGGTATCACGCAATACACCATTGGTATTGTATATTTCAACAGATATGGTTCCATCAATTGAATTACCCATTCGAACATTTAACTTATCTACAACCGGATTTGGATATAAATCAATTTCATTGCTTCCATCTCTACTCATCACTTTAAAAGATAAAGAGGCTTCTGCTCCCAATGCGTCTGATGCTGTAACTGTAAAAGAAGTCAATCCTGCTGAAGAAGGTGTCATTGTTAAAGTATTACCACTTACCGAGGCCGACATAATTGATTCATCATAGGATAAGTCATAAGACAAATCTTCTCCATCTTCATCGATAAACTTATTTGATAAATCAATTGTATAAGTATGATCTGGATTACCCATATACAAGTCTTCAATACTACCAGTTACTTCAGGAGCATGATTTGGTTGAACTATGTATGTAAACTCATATGTTGAAGCAGCACCATATTCGTCTTCGACATCAACTGACGCATCATATGTACCTGCAGGAATACTAACTCCATTTATGGTAACGATAACATCATTTCCTCGGTCAGATGCTACAGCATATCCTGACGGATCATTCAGCTTCCAAGTAAAACTGTGTCCTTCCGGATCTGAAATATTAAATACTGCATATACAGTATCATACATTTTAAGTGTAAATACATTCCCATCTTCAGATGTAATAATAGGAGGTGAATTTACTCCTGTTTGAGCACTTACAACATTTGATAAACCAGATCCAACATTCAAAATATTTTCTGCTGCAACAGCAACGTAATAAGTTGTATTATAATCTAAATAATTTAAATCAAACGTTAACTCGTCACCAAATTCTGAATGTGGAGAATAAAATAATACACTTCTAACATCCAATGGTAAATCATTTATATCATTAAATGGATTTTTTGAATAATAAAACCGATAATATGCAGCTTTGGTCGATGGTTCCATTCCAGGAGAAGTCCATGTTAAAGAGACTTGATTTTGATCTACTGTAATAGAAAGATCTGTTACTTCAGAAGGAGCTGGATCATCGTAATTAGCCAAAGCAGCTGCAGCATTCACTAAACCAATTCCCAATTGCCCTTTAAAATCAGGGTTATATTCTTCAATATTTACAGTTCCCTGAAGCAATCGTTCTTTTAAATTGTCGGCTGTAAAACCTTCGTCACCATATTCAGATGCAATTAATGCAGCCACTCCTGAAACATGAGGGCATGCCATTGATGTACCAATACTCCAACCATATTTATCATCAGGAATTGTACTAAAAATCATGTATGAAGATGATGTATACATACCTCTATCATTGTATGAACCTCCTGGAGCTGCAATATCAACCCAACTGCCATAGTTTGTATAATAAGTAGCTCTATAATCAGGAGCAATTGCTGATACTGCTATAACTGGCTCGTAACTTGCTGGAAGACCAATATTAGAAGATTCATTACCTGCAGCAAATATTACAACTCCACCTTTCATTGGTCCGAACTGATTACCATTCTCATCTACACCAGCATATTCTATAAAATAATCAATTGCATCTTTCATCGACTGAGGTAACGAGGTTGCGTTAGTATACCCCCAGCTATTTTGAGAAATAATAGCTCCATTGTCGGCTCCATATTTTATTGCTTCGGCAAAACTAGGTGCACTGATATCATCTCCATTACTATCTGATTGAAATACTTGACAAGACATCAACTGCACTCCTGCATGATCTCCATCTCCACCTGCTATACCACAAACTCCTATTTCATTGTTATTTTGTGCTCCAATAGTTCCGGCAACATGTGTCCCATGTTCGTGAGCAATTATTGTTCCATCATCGGTTACAAAATTATAACCATAAATATCATCTACATATCCATTATTATCATCATCTAATCCGTTAACTGTTTCGTTAGGATTTATCCACATATTATTTTTTAAATCCACATGGTCATAATCAATACCCCCATCAACAATAGATACAATCACATTAGAACTACCTTTTTGAATCTTCCAGGCCTCAAACAAGTCTATATCTGCACCTTCTAAACCATCTACCAAACTTCCATCGTTATTATAATGCCATTGAGCACTTAGGCCTTGATCATCAAAAGGTATCGAAGTAGCTGTAGTTCTTGCTGTTACCGCATCATTGATTACTTTATTAAAATGCTTTACATCAGAAGCAGTAGATTGTATTACAGGAATACCTTCTGTCGTGATGACTTCGCTTACATCTGAAAATTTCTTAAGAACATTTGTAAGTTTAACTTGTGTAGTATCATATTTTACATCATACCATAAATCCAATCCCTTAGCTACTGTGCGGGCTTCAAATTTACCAGAATATGGAAAAGTTCTTTTAAAAGAAGTAACACCAATTGAAGAGAAGATAGTATCCAACTTATTAACTGATGTTTTAACTTTTCCAGATTTAAGTGATACGCTCATCGATTTTGTCGTATTGCGCTGTAGTTTAATTCGCACAATACCTTCAACCATTGTTGTTGAAGTAATTTCGTCATTTGCTTCGTTAGTGTCATTATTTCCGATACTAATATCGTTACGCTCACACGAAGATAAGACAAGAACAAACAGGACAAATCCCCAAAGGATCGTCCGCATTTTCATGTGTTTCATTGATTCAGGTTTTGAGTTTAATTAATTACCCCCCATTTTTATGCGATCAGGTAATAAAATAAAACTCAAAACTAATATTTATTTCGAACTTAAAAGTTAAATTATTACAAGTACAGCGATTTTATACATGTAAAAGAGTATTTTATCAGACTATTTGGTCTACAAACAAAAAAGCCTTGGATTCAAACCAAGGCTTTTCAAGATTCCATTATATTTAACTTAATCTTCAAATACCAAATCAATTTGTTCTTCTTCAGAAGACTGTTTGATCGTATAAGTTCCTTTGAATATCAAATTCAATTTTTTAGCCTTCTTACTAGCAACTAATTGATTTTTTAAATCTTCTTTGGCTGCATCTTTCAGGTCACTATTAAAGTGAATAAAATAGCTGAAGCTTTTTGAATCATCAAACTGAACCAAAAAAGCATTGCTATCAATAAAAACCAAATCATCATAAGGATAAGATATTGCAAATCCTAAATCTTCTATTAATTCTTTTATCTCTGAAAGCGATCGATATGTAACGTTACTCATGTTTCTACTGTTTTGTGATTATTATTTAGCATCTCCTACTACCAATTGCAATAAATGCAATACATTGTACAACTTGTCGGCTTGCTCAGCGAACTGACATTCTGTATGCAAATGATTAAAAGCTTCTTCAAACTCTTCTGGTGTGTAAAAGATATCACGTTGACGCAAAAACTCATTGAGTCCGTCCCATCCACCTTCTACTCGATACAGTGATTTACGAAAACTATCGTCTGTATCAACTGTTTTGATAAATTTAATTGCATTTCCGATTGACATAGGCTACCGTTTTACATTTTTGTTAGACACATTTCCAATCATCCTACATTAAAGTAGGATGATTACAACCTGATTGCATGGCTTATCAATGGATAAGCACCAATTTACAATTAGGTACTATACGTAAAACAATAGCGATGCCAAAACAAAATTATGAGAACAGATCCTGAATATCATCCACTCCAATATTCTTCATAATATTTTCATCAGTTTGAACAATATCGTTGGCAATCTTGGTTTTCTTTTCCTGTAATTTTAGAATCTTTTCTTCCACTGTATTTTTACAAATCATACGATAAGCAAATACTTTTTTATCCTGTCCAATGCGATAACAACGGTCTATTGCCTGATTCTCCACCGCAGGATTCCACCATGGATCTACAATATAAACATAATCGGCTGCTGTAAGATTTAATCCGGTTCCACCTGCCTTTAAGCTTATAAGGAACACTCGTAATTCTTCATCTTCCTGAAAATTATTTACCGATGCTTCGCGTTGCTTGGTTGAACTTTGTCCATCTAAATATTCAAACTTAATATTACGTTTTTGCAATTCATCTCGTATTAGTCCTAACATCTTAACAAACTGCGAAAAAATTAACAGCTTATGATTTGCTGTTTTTTCTGTTATATGTTGAACAAGCTCTTCAACTTTTGCCGATGCACTTGTTTCGATACTTTCATCGTTTAACAGACGTGGTGAATCACAAATCTGACGCAAACGAGTTAAAGCTTCGAGTACCATCATTTTAGATTTTGCCAAACCATCTGATTCGATTTGGCCCATCAGCTTATCTCTAAATTGATTTCGATAAGCATCGTAAACTCGACGCTGTGCTGGCTCCATCTCGCAATAAATTACGTCCTCTGTTTTATCAGGCAATTCGGTTGCCACCATCTCTTTGGTTCGACGCAACACAAATGGATTTATCAGTTTTTGAAGCTCTGCTGCTCTTATTTCATCTCCATCCTTATCTATCGGATTCGAGTAATTTTCTTTAAAAGCAGTAACTCCACCTAAAAATCCACGATTCACAAAACTCATTTGTGCAAATAAATCGAAAGTACTGTTTTCGATAGGTGTACCGGTAAGTGCCAAACGATTATATGCTTTTAGTGTGCAAGCCGCTTTATAACGTCGTGATGCTGGGTTTTTGATTGCCTGAGACTCATCCAGAATGATATAGTTGAACGTAAATTCGCTTAGCATCTGCACATCGCGCAACAATACTCCATAACTGGTTATCACCAGATCATATTCTTTAAAACCTTCTGCATTTGAAGCGCGCCCAACACCATAATGATAATAGGCATTTAACTCAGGGGCGAATTTTCGTATTTCGTTTTCCCAGTTAAATAGTAACGAAGTAGGAACAACGATTAAGTTCGTTGTTTTATTTTTCTTTAAAACATGTTGCAAAAAGGTAAGAACCTGTAGCGTTTTTCCAAGCCCCATATCGTCGGCTAAAATGCCCCCCCACTTCATCTCGTTTAAGAAATTAAGCCAGTTCAATCCTTCTTTTTGATACGGACGCAATTCTGCTGTAATAGAGGTTGGGACACTCGTTTCTTCTATTTGCGTAAAATTGGATAAACGTCGATGTTTTTCACTCAATTCTTCTAATACTTCGGCATTATCGATGTTATCAAACAACTCATCAATAATAGAAAATCCAAGTTTCGAAACCGTTAACTTGTTATCCTGAACTTCGCCATGACGAAAATACTTTTCAAAACGATGATACCACTCCTTAGGAAGAATCCCTACCGATCCATCGCTTAGTTGAATGTAGCGTTGATTATTTTTAACAGCTTTACGAATATCAGCCAACTGCACAAAATTATCACCAAAACTAACCTGCACATCCACTTCAAACCAATCTAAACCAGATGATATGGTGGTACTAATTTTTCCTTTATGTGGCGAATATTTGAATTTCTTCAGCTCATTTAAGCCAAATACTTCAACGTCGTTACGTATTAATGAATCGTAGAAGCGGTAAAACCATAATCCATCCACAAACTCATTAAACTGAAGATAAAATTTACGTTCAGCAACCTGCTCTTCAAACTGAGGATGAAGGGTACTCAAAAACTCAGCAAATCCTTCTTCTAATTCAAAGTTTCGTTTGTACTGAATCCATTTTCCATCCTCTTCAATTAAAATATCGCCGGTATTTACCAACGGAACCGACACCATATGATGATATTCCACTTCGGGCGTAACAATCAGGTAATTCTCCTTCTCGCTCAAATACACCCTCTTATTATGAAAGTCAAGTTCAATGACTTCAACATTGTATGCACCTGTTGAAAAATCAATTTCAACATGCTTTGAGAGAGGTAATATTACATCTTGCCAAAACAGTACCTTTTGACTTCGCACCATTTTAACATCGTGCAAGTGACTATTAATCATGTTTGCTACCCTAAAATCGTGAGGCACGCAAAACTGATTACTTATTTCGTAAACGTACTGACCTTTATATACTTTACTTATTACCTCCTTCGGCAAAACCTTTCCATCCATCCGAAGTTTTAACTGAAGCATAATAAAGTCGCTATCCTCAACTACTTTATAAAAAGCATCAATTGGTTTCGAAGCAATCTTTATCGGACGTAAATCTGTTTTCCGGATTTTATACGAATCGGAATTTTGCATGTACACATAAGGCTCCAACGACAATAATTGCATCACCTTATGTTGCCACTGAAAATACTCGTAGGGCACTTCCTTCGATTTTTCGGTATCAAGCAAAGCCAATAACTCTTCTGTAGTAGCTTGCTTTTCAACATTGAAACTTCCATCGTTTCCATCATAAAAATCGAGGTTTGATGATATTTGCGTTCTTGCTTTATTGGGTTTTCCTATAATAGCCTTTACTTCAAAGTAAGGATCTTTATTCCATTCCGAAGTTTCTTCGCGAAGCTCCATTAAAAAACCTATTACCCGCTCCTGTTTCAGATCGATTTCGGCACTCTGTAATTTTAAACGCTGAGGCTGAACACCGTTTAACAACGGTTGTAAAAAGCTATTTATTGGATTATTCACGGGTAATAATCCAATGGTTGTATCTTTATTTATTGGAGTTAATCCTTTATCTGGATGAAACTGAAATTTGAAAAACTGATGAAAACTTGCATTAACTGGCAATCCGTATTGTTCCATCAAATGTCGACTGTTTTCGATGTATTTCTGATTTAACAGTTCATCGAGCATATCGGTCGTTTTCGACTTACTTATCTTAAGCAAACAAATAATCTCAGATTCACTTAAGCCTTTTCCAATCGACTGATTTTCGGAATTGATAAAAACCTGATCCCCTTTTTTTGCAAACCAAACGGTATCTTCCTTATATCCAAAATTAAGAACAAACTCAACCTTGTTATCTTCAATATCACCAATCTCCATGTGGATAGATCCATACGCATATCTAAACCTGCTAAATAGGCTTGGTAGTGTATTTTTACGAACAATTTCAACGGTAATATTTTCATATCCTTCAAGTAGATATCCATCCGCAGTTCGCAAATTAAGTTCTTGCGTATTAAAATCGTTTGCTGCAGGGGCTGCCTGTGCGCCCCCAAAATCCATTAAATGATAAATAGATGCAACGCCATGCTTACAAATATTCCCCCAAATAAAAGGACAGGAACAACTACACTTAAGATTATTGGAATTAAGATTACTTAACTGCACTTTATAATTCTGGCCTCCTTTTACCGAATAGATATAGGTGTCGGTCTCCTTATTGTACAGTCTATAATTCACTTTTCCATCGAGATAAAGCTTTTTACCTTTCGCTTTTATCTCTTCATTTGCATATAAGTCAATCTGTTTCTGTAAGTAATCTATTTTTTCTTGCTCCACTATCAGTATTTTTGAAATTGGTCAATCTTCAAAAATAACAAATGCTGGCCGTATTTCAACAACTTTAGGAGGGATAAATTGCAAACATTTTAAGGGTAAAGGGTAAAGTGTTAAGGTTAAATCATAAAGCAAAATAAAAAATTTAATTTTCTAGAAATAGCCATCAAGTCAAACCATGGTAATTGAAATATTTGAACTTGTTACATTCTTCTCTGTATTCCATCTTCAGACTTGTTTTATTACCTTTGCCACAAAACAAGCCATTATGAAATTAAAGAAGTTGGTTCCACAACTGGTTTCAAATCTTATAAATTTGGGTTTTGATAAAGAGCCCCGCGAAATTGAGAGTTTAACCGTACCCAAAATAAAATCAGGTGCCGATTTATTTGTGCTGGCTCCGGCAAAAAGTGGTAAAACAACAGCTTTATTAATAGGCCTTGTGCAACAATTAAAAGAACCATTTGAAGAGGCTCCCCGTGCATTGGTTATTGTAGCAACAAAAGATAAAGCCTTTGAAGCCGAAGAGCAATTTCAGGCATTAGCAAAAGGAACCCAGCTAAGAAGCTTTGTAGCTTTTGATAACGGACTTTTACAATATCAAAAAGATGAGATTTACGATGGTTTAGATGTACTATTTGTTACCCCAAAACGTCTGATGGAATTGGTTAATATCAATGGTATTCCCCTAACCAAAATAAAAACCATAATGGTTGATGATGCTGCTGAATTTTATAAAAGCTCAAGCCATTCTATTCTATATAGAATTGTGGATGGCATTAAAAACACTCAACTGGTCTTTACTTCACAAGAGTGGATTAATAAGTTTGATGATGCAGAAGAACGTATTATGAAAAATCCAATGATAATTGAAGCTGAATGATGCAGTGTTATTGTGGATCGGGCAAACCTTTTGAGCAATGTTGCCAACCTTACATTCAAGGTAAAGAAGTAGCTCCAACGGCCAAGGCCTTAATGCGATCGCGCTATTCGGCCTATGTTGTTGCCGACATCAATTACCTGATGAACAGTCATCATCCAACAACCCGCCCCACCAAAGAGCGTAAAGAGATTTTAAAATGGACCAAGTCGGTAGAATGGATTAAGCTGGAAATTAAAAATACAATTGCTGGCACTCCTAACGATATTGAAGGTTGGGTGGTATTTATTGCTTACTTTTCCGAAGGAGGTAAAATTGAAACCATCCACGAGAATTCTCGCTTTGTAAAAGAAAATGGAAAGTGGTTTTACATCTCGGGGCAACATCAATAAAAAATAGTTATTAGTGGATAGTCAGTAGACAGTAGCTTGTTTTCACAACCATCTATAACAATGGTAACTTTTAAATACCAATACAATTACAAACTATAAATCTTACTTTTAGACTTGCAGTTTATCAACTACTGACTACTGACTAAAAACAACATCTAACATTATGAATACCGATCCCAAACACTATCATTTAAACTCTCGCATTCAACTGGAAGAGTTAGGAGAAAATCATATTGGCATTGTAAAGATGATAAAAAGCCGAATCATCAGAAAAGATGCATTGAAAATTGTGGAATCAGCCAGACAAATAGAAAAAGTTGATCCTAAATTAAAAGTAAGTCTGATTTGTACTTCGAATATTTGCTCAAAATCACTGGTTCTTTTATCCGATGAAAATATTGATGTACTGCAAAAGCCACTAGCTTTTAGCTAAAAGCTATCAGCTTATTTTACCAATACTAAATTAACCTATACTGGGTGAACCTTTTTTTCGTAAAAGCCTTAAATTAATATACATTTGCAGTCCAAAAAACGAGGTAGGTATGTCATCAACAATGCAAGATTACGAAAAACTAAAAGCTTTACTTCTTGAAAATAAGAAGTGGCCTTTGCTTTATATGTTTAAATTTATTGTACCCAACAAAGATGGTATGGTAGATCATGTAAAAGAAATGCTGCCCAAACATGGTTCTTTTAGTTTTAACCATACTAAAAGTTTTAGCCACGTTGCTATTACTTGCAAGGCGAGTATGAAAAGTGCCGAGGCCATTATTGAAGTCACCGAAAAAATTGCTTCGATAGAAGGTGTAATAAGTTTATAATTAAGTGGACAACATAAAAAAAGCTGCCGATTGGCAGCTTTTTTCTTAAGTATTAAATCTATTATTCCACTTTAAAAACAAATGATTCTAAAGGCCTTAATTCTGTTTTAACAAATCCTCTTCCTTCGGTTACTTTCAACTCATTTTCGTACTCATACAACTGATCACTAAGCACATAAAATGCATCCTTCAATCCCCATTGTTGTATTAATTCTTCGGGTAACTGCAAAGTAAACGATTTAGTATTTTCTACATCGAAATTAGTAATCACAATCAGCTTTTCATCGTTACTCCAACGAGCAAATGAGAATACTTTTGTGTCATATCCTTCAGTATGATTTCTATTGTAGGAATGGATTTCTTGGTATTCGCCCATCAAGGCTTTACTGTTGATGGTAAAGTTTAATAATCGCTTATAAAAGTCGCGTAAATCTTTTTCGGCAGATGACAATTGTCCTCCATCAAAAGCCCCGTTATTCATCCAACGTTGATGATGTGGAACGCCAATATAATCAAAAATGGATGTTCGTGATGGATCACCAAAACCAGCATCCTCAACTCCCGGTTCTCCCACTTCCTGACCAAAATAAATCATAGTTGGCGAAGTACTAATCAATGCCGAAACCACCATAGCTGGCTTTCCTTTGGCAGCATCACCGGCAAACTCTGGACTGGCAATTCGTTGTTCGTCATGATTCTCTAGAAAGTGCAACATATGATGTTCAATGTCTTTCAATCCAGTTTGAATTGCCGGAATATGATCCGTTAAACCATGCCCTTGCATCACATGTTTTAAGGTATCGTACAACTCCACTTTATCGTAGAGATAATCCATCTTTCCTTTTTGAATATAATCGCGATACAAACCAGGATTATATACTTCTGCTAATAAAAATGCATCGGGATTAGCATGTTTGATGGATGAATTCATATAACTCCAAAACTCTACCGGAACCATTTCTGCCATATCAAACCTGAAACCATCAATACCAAAATTAGTCCAATACAAAGCAACATCACGAAACTTCACCCACGAATCGGGCACTTCTTTATCTTTCCAAAACTGGTAATGGTCTTCTGCCGATTTCGCTTCATAACCTTCTGGTAGCGATTCAAAGTCGTGTGTTCCATCCGGACGCACTCCGTAATTGATCTTCACCGTTTCGTACCAGTCGTAAAAATGAGGTTGGGCTTTTCGCGATCCATTACCCGTCCACTTAGCTGGATTTTCATCAAATTGTCCATCAACCATTGCATCATTCTCACCTCCTAATGGCTGATATCCATTTAAAGGTTCAGGAACTTCAAATGATTTTCCGGGTATGTAATAAAAGTTGTTATCAACTGCATATTCGACTGTTGTATCATCATCTGCCCCAAAATCCTTCACTCCTTCTGGATTATTCAATCCCTCGTAATGACGGGCAACATGATTAGGCACAATATCAATAATCACCTTCATTCCATGCTGATGTGTACGTTCCACCAAAGCATTAAACTCTTGTAAACGATTAGCAGGATCAACTGCCATATCCGGATCAACCTGGTAATAATCCTTCACTGCATATGGCGAACCTGCTCTTCCTTTCACCACATCCGGATCGTCCAACGAAATACCATATTTTGTATAATCGGTCACCACTGCATGATGCGGAACACCCGTGTACCAAATGTGTGTAACCCCTAAATCTTTTATTTCGGTTAAAGCCTTATCGGTAAAATCGTTGAACTTACCTACGCCGTTTTCTTCAAGGGTGCCCCAAGGCTTATTGGTTTTGTTAGTATTACCAAACAATCGGGTAAAAACCTGATAAACCACCGCTTTACCTTCAAAATTTTCTTGTTTTTCTTCGGATTGAGTGGTACAGCTCGTAAATAGTATTAATAATGCGAAACTGCAAAAAAGTATGGACTTCATATACAAGGATTTTCTATCGATAATTTGATTTAATTACCTGATGCAAGTTACTAAGCCTCTTTATGAATAGAAAAAGATTTATCAGCACTAATTATTGAGACTTCATTCCTACCACACACTAAAACCCCTTATCCATCAAGGCTCCCAGACTTAATTTACAGTATAATAATATTTAGTTTAACACGTCTATTTTTTAAAAATTTCTTTTATTGAAGAGCTCGAAAACGTTTTCGAAAAAAGGATTCTCAGTACTTAAGATTCGATCGTTGAATAATACCATCAGAAACATTTTAAATGATTATCCTATATTTGCGCTGAAATTACGATTTGTAAATAACAACGTTCAAAATAAAAAAAGATGAGTAAAGTAATCATCAAAAGTTTCGATGAACTGGAAAAACTAATTGGCAGCGAACTTGGAATTTCCGACTACCACCAATTTACACAAGAACAAATTAACCTCTTTGCTGATGCAACATTAGATCATCAATGGATTCATGTTGACGAAGAAAAAGCAAAAGACGGACCTTTTGGATCAACTATCGCACACGGATATTTGACTGTTTCAATCCTTCCACACCTTTGGAATCAGATTGTTGATGTTCAAAACTTAAAAATGCAGGTTAACTACGGTATTGAAAAATTAAAATTCAATGCTCCTGTAAAAGTAAACGACAAAGTTCGTTTACATGCTTCTGTAGTTGATGCCAAAAACCTGCGTGGCGTAACCAAAGCTACTATTGGTATTAAATTGGAAATTGAAGGAAGCCGTAAACCTGCCTACGAAGGTGAAATTGTTTTCTTATACCATTTCAACGCTTAAGAAAGTATTGATACAAAATAGGAAACGGCAGCCTGTTGGTTGCCGTTTTTTTTGTATTCTGAGATTAAAGAACGGTTCTTTATTACAACAAATCGCATCATATAAAGAATAGTTCCTTAAATTAGTTTATTTCCACTCTTTCAAAGCCTTTTCCAATCGCATCAATCCTTCTTCCAGTTCAAACGAAGCTAACGAAATTCTCAAATATTCGGGAGCTCCAAAAGCTTCCCCAGGAATTACTACAACACTTTTTTCCTGACCAGCTGTTTGAATACAAAACTCTTTCACTTGGTCTCCTAATATTCCTGACACTTTGGGAAAAATGTAAAAACTACCACGAGGGGCGTTAAAAGGAATTTTCATCTTCTTAAGAAAAGCCACAACTTTGTTTCTATTCTCCAATAACACCTCGTTATAATGTTGTATCGTCAATCGGGTTTCTCCATTAACAACAGGAATTGCCGCCCATTGATTAGGTGTTGGTGGCGTACTTATCACGGTTGCATTGTTGGAGGTGATGGCTTTGGCCAATTTTTCATTTTGTGTAATCACCCAACCTACTCGCAAACCAGCCACAGCACCACTTTTAGAGATTCCATCAACTACGATTGTTCGGTTGAAATATTTTGAAAACGAAGTAAATCCCTCGCCTTCATAAACCAATTGGCCATAGATTTCGTCAGATATCAAATAACCTTCAGTAAGTTTATTATTTAATAATTCAGATAATTCCTTCAACTCCTCAGAAGAATAAACTCTACCTGTTGGATTAGATGGTGAATTCAGAATCATCACATCATCCTTTTTTAGCATAGATTCTAATGCCATAAAATCTATACCAAAATCTTCTTTAAGGGGATAAGTAAGAACTTCTAAACCAAATTCAGCAGGAATCTTCTTATAAATACCAAAATGGATTGATGGTATTAAAACGCGCTTAGCTCCTAGCTTAGCCAGTGTTTTAACGCTTGAATAAACAGCATTCTGAACTCCAATGGTAATAATAACATGATCGGAACTATAAGCAAACCCATCAACCTTTTGCTGACGTTCGGCAACAACTTGACGTAATTGAGGTAAACCTGCATTTTGAGTATAACAGACAGCACTCTTTTCCCAGCTTTCTGCCATTGCTTGTTTAATTTTACCGTCAACTTCAAAACCTTTTAGTTCACCTAATCCTAAACTAATGCCCGTTGCATGTTTTGCCATATTAACTTGCCTGATGGCGGGCAATGGAAAATTTGTGTTTGCCAAACGCTCGTCGATGCTCATATTTATTTTTTTCGCAAAGATAAAAATTAAGATTTAGGCAACTGCTTAATTATCGTTAACAGAAGAAGTATCCATCCTGTAATCATAAATAATCCACCCAATGGCGTAATAGGACCAAGAAAACTTAGTTGCCATTTGAATGCACTTGCCATACTAAGTAAAAAGATACTAAACGAAAACAAGAAAGTACCAATTATAAAACACATGGCCATGCCTTTTTGCAATCGGGTTTTAAATTTAAAAACAAAACCAATAACCAATAAAACCACAGCATGTATAAGCATATAACGAACACCTGTTTCAAAGCTTTGTAATTTATCTGTAGGCAAAATACTTCTTAGAGCATGGGCTCCTAAAGCCCCTAAAACAACTGACAATCCTCCATAAACAGAGGCTAAAATTAAAGCAAGTCTCTTCATATTATCCATCATTATTTTCATAAATACATTTTAACTGAATAATAGTTCAATCTGCAACTATCAGATACACAAAAAACTTAAAACACGTTGCGTTTTCTACGACTTATTAGAAAATGTTGCTTTAGCTTTAATCAACAATAGAAAATAAAAAAGATGTAAACCAATTGACAATGACTGAATAATGAGGTAAATTATTTATTCTTTTAGTAAAAAGAATATGTAACTAAACTCAATTACGATTACCCTAAACACCATAAACCATGAAACTAACTCGCACATCTTTCTTCAAGAAGATTCCCATAAAGCATCTGTAATTAATCATTATAGGTAAATACAATACATCCTTAATTAACTTTATTAACCAGATATAGCTAATAATGCTATTTATTCTCCTAAACTCAAACACGTGTATAAATCAAAATCTCATAATATATTATTCATCTCCATAATTAGTTTATTAATAGTTTTGGCCATACTTATATGCTCTATATTATACACTACAGCAACTTTAGAGAAGGAAAAAAGAACCCACTATTATTCGTATAAACTAGCTGAAGAGCTAAAACATAGCTCTGATAATTTAACGCGTTATTGCAGAGTTTACGTACTTACAGGAGATTCTATTTGGGAGAATCGTTACTGGAATGTTTTGGCAATAAGAAATGGTGTTAAACCATGGCCAAATGGTAGATTAATCTCAATACAAGATAGTTTACAAAATTTGGGAATTACAGGATATGAACTAAATCTTCTTATTAAAGCCGAAAAAAAATCAAATGATTTAGTGAATACCGAAAAAACAGCCTTTAACGCAATGAAAGGTATTTTTGCTGATTCGGCAGGAGTTTTTTCGAATTTTAGTGAACCCGATACCGCTTTTGCTCAACAAATAATGTTTGATAAAAAATATCACCTCGATAAGGAAAATATAATGCAACCAATTGGTGTATTTTTCGAGATGCTGGATAATAGAATACAACGGCAAGAATCAAAATTAAACAAAACAAAAAACACACTACTTTATTTTATAATTCTGACAATCATCATTATTGCCTCTCTATCATTATACGGAATATTTATTCTTCGCAAACAATTAATTAGACAGCTATTAGAATTAAAAACGTTAAACAATAGGCTTGATCAGAAAATAAAGAATAGAACTACACTTCTTGAAAACAAATTAAAAGAGTTGAAAGAAGTTAACAAAGAACTAGAGGTAACAGAAGAACGATACCGATTTTTAACTAATTCAACCTTTGAAGGAATAGTTGTACATAAAGAGGGTATACTAATCGATTGTAATAACTCATTTATTGAAAAAGTTGGCTATTCCAAAGAAGAATTAATTGGTATGAATCTGATTAAAAAGGCAATTCATAAAGACGATATTGAAATTATTTATGAAAAAATTAAAAACCGCGTAAATGCGCCTTTCCTTGCTAGAGTAATTCGAAAAGATGGAAGTTTATTTTGGTGCGAAATGGAATCAAAAGAAGTTGTACGCCATAACGAAACTGTTCGTATTGTAGCTGCACGAGACGTAACAGACAAAATCAATCTTCAAAAGAAACTAAAAGAAAACGAGCAAAAGCTGGAAAATTTACTCGATAACTTACCAGGTATGGCCTATACGAGTATCAACAATAAAGATTGGGATTTAACATACCTTAGTTCTGGCTGTTACGATCTATTAGAATATTCGCCGGATGAGTTTATTAACAACCCTAACTTATGTTTTAATGATTTAATTATTCATAAAGATCAGCAATATGTATGGTCAACAGTACAAAAAGCACTTGAAAATCATACTCCATTTGAATTAGAATACCGAATTAAAACAAAATCAGGTGCTATTAAATGGGTTTGGGAAAAAGGGAAACAAGTAACAATTGATGGACAAAATTTCTTAGAAGGATTCATAAGCGACATCACTGATAAAAAAGACATTAGTGAGAAACTACAAGAAATCAACTATAATTTAAAATGGGCACAAAAAACAGGAAAAATAGGAACATGGTATGCTAATTTAAATACCAATGCTTTTTGGGGATCAGAGCAAACCATCAGCATGTATGGATTTACCAATGGTAAACCTGTAACAGCAGATATGGTTCAAATGGTTCATTTGCCAGAATATCGAGAACGGTTAAATAACGCATTACAAAATTTAATTTATGGCCTAGCTCCGTATGAAGAAACCTTCAAATTAAGAAATCAGACAACCGGAGAGATAATTGATGTGTATTCCATAGCTCAATATTTCTCTGAAACCAACGAAATAAAAGGTATCATACAAGACATTTCAAAGATAAAGAAAGCTGAAGAAGATATACATAAATTTAAAACTATAGCCGACAAATCGTTATATGGCAGTGTTATAACCAATCTGGATACAACTATTATTTATGTAAATGAATACTTTGCCCATACTCACGGTTATGAACCTCACGAATTAATAGGTAAAACAATAACAGCTTTTCACTCTGATGATCAATTAATAAAAGTTCAAAAAATTTTAGAACGTACAATAAAGAAAGGCAAAATAAAAGCTTTTGAGTTAAACCATATTAAAAAAGATGGCACTGAGTTTCCAATGCTAATGAGTGCTGCCACAATTCCAGATGAATTAGGGAATCCATTATTTTTAGGAGCAACAGCTTTTGACCTTTCAGAAATAAAAGAAGCTCAGAATGCTTTAAAAAAATCAGAATCAAAATACAAAGCTCTTTTTGACGGAATTAATGATGCAATTTTCGTTCTTACAATTGAAAACAATAGTTTCGGACGATTTATTGAAGTAAATGATGTTGCCTGCAAACGATACGGATATACAAGAAAGGAACTACTTAGTATGACCCCACAAGATATAAGTAGAATTTCTAAAACCGATACTAAAGATGGAGAAACAGCGATAAAAGCCATACTTGAAAATAAAATGTATTTACTTGAAACTGTCCACTTCAAAAAAGATGGTACAGAATTACCCGTTGAAATTAGTTTGCGCTTATTTCAAATTGAAAAACAACCCGTAGTAATAACACTCGTTCGAGATATAACCGAAAGAAAAAATGCAGCCGAAAAAATTCATCAAATGGCTCAGAATTTTACCAATATATTTAATGAATCAACCGACTCTTTGATGATTTTAGATTATGATGCCAAACTGATTGAAATAAATAAAACATTTGTTGAAAGAAATGGATACTCACGTGATGAAATAATTGGTAAGTCTATTAATCTCATCGATCCGACAATTAACAATGAAGCTCTTATGGGAATGTTAAACAAAATGACAAAAAAGAATAACATTCTAACATTCGAAAGCATTCATAAAACAAAAAGTGGCAGAGTTTACCCCGTTGAGATTAATTCGAAATTAATGACCTACTATGATAAAAATGTAGTATTAACAACCGCTCGTGATATTACAGAACGAGTTAACAATTTGAAAGTAATAAAAGAAAATGAAGCTAAATTCCGTTCTTTTTTCGAAAACAAAGGAATTGCAACCATCATTATCAACAAACAGGGCCTTATTCGACTTTGTAACGAACAATTCTGTCATATGTCGGGATATAATTTAAAGGAAATTCAAAATAAAATATTTCTTAAAAACTTAATAAAGTCAGATGATCAACAAAAGCTAATTGATCTTTTATCATTAGATAAACTAATACATCAAAGTCTATCCAAATCCATTGAACTATCCTTTATTTGTAAAGACAAAAATCATAAATACATATTATTAAATCATTCTCATTTACCAAATGGAGAACAAAGCATTATTACTCTTCATGATATAACTACCCGAAAAATAAATGAGAGATTAAACTCCGTTCAACTTAAATTAATTGACTTAAGTCTTCATCAAAATATATCTAATTTATTAATCAACTTTTTAAACGAAGCCGAAGCAATTACAAACAGTTTAATTGGATTCTATCACTTTGTTGACGAAGATCAGGAACAAATACTATTGCAACAATGGTCGTCTAACACTCTAAAGGATTATTGCAAAACAATTCCTACTTCTAAACATTATCCTATCTCTAAAGCAGGAATTTGGGCTGACTGTATTAAAATCCGAAAGCCTGTGATTCACAATAATTATAAAACTGAAAAAAACAAAAAAGGATTACCTTCTGGCCATGCTCAAGTTATTCGTGAAATAGTTGTTCCTGTTATTCGAGGAAATAAAATAAAAGCGATTTTAGGTGTTGGAAATAAGCCTACAAATTATACTGAGGCTGATATGAAAATTCTTCAACAAATGGCCGATTTAGCCTGGGAAATTATAGATCGTAAAAATGCAGAAATACAACTTAATGAATATAAAGAACACCTTGAACACTTGGTTAAACAGCGAACTGCTGACTTAGAAGCCTCTAATAAAGAAATGGAAGCATTTACTTATTCAGTTTCTCATGATTTAAGAGCCCCTCTGCGAGCAATCAATGGATATTCAGGTTTTTTAAAAGAAGATTATGATGCTGTACTTGAT